>CANGYY010000013.1 GCA_947458585.1 Cyclobacteriaceae bacterium
CCTGTGTTGGAGAACTCTTGATTTGCTACTTAGGGCAGGTGAATCGCCGATGCTAAACTTGGTGACAAGTATCGAAAACATTTTTCCGACAAACAAATGTGGACCAATTAAATGGGAATTCCTAATAAATGAGGCAATTAGCGGTTTTCAAGGGCTTTAGTCCTTGTTCAATTTCCAATTGATAAGTCCATTGAAATGCCACAGGTCCACTTTATTGAACTCCTGCACGGGAAGAAGTTTTTTACTGGTCAAGGGCTCCTTCACCATCAAAATCAAGTGAAAATCTAGATTTTTGATTTTTTTGGGGGCATACCTTAATCCCAAATTATGTTGTCGGTAACTTGGAAAATTGTACTTATTGGCTGCAGCATCTTGCAATGATGGCAAAAGATGAACCCCAGCATAGGTATACAGTTGCAGGGGTAAGTCTTCCAAGCGATAGGAGGCATAGCCTACAACAGCTGTGACCGTTTCAAAGCCCTCGTTGCGTTCTCTAGGAATGAAGGTATACCAAGCATCCTTTCCCCATTCCCGAGGACTTAACCACCGCCCCTTTCCTCCTACTTGGGTAGCGCTTAGTTGGGATTCCCAAGCACCCTTTTTCCAATTTAATTTGGCTGAAATCGCAAAATTTAGGTCTTTAGGACTCTTGTACTGCAACTCGGGTGACGAATTTCCCCCATCTCCTACGCCATGTTGCATTCCACCCTGAATACCTGATGTCCATGTTCCATGGGAGTTTTTGGATGTTTTTTCAAAAGTAGTCCAGTAGGTCGAAAACAAGTTGGCTGAATAGGTTTGAGAAAATCGAAACATCTTCCCTCCATTCATCTTCCCTTCCAGTTCCCAAATTCCTAGCCAGGGACTCGTTGTATTTCCAAGGTAAGTCGCTGGCTTGCCAAAAAGGCTTCTTCCCTGGGGAAATAATCCGACCGTCTCTCCGACTGGCAACCAATCTTTACTGCCTCGAATATTCATTCGGCTGATGCCCCAAGCCGTTATTTTCCAATTTGGTCTGAGCAAATACCAAGCCTGAATTCCTTCAATTACCGTTGGCGAAAGTCGGCCATCCTGAGCATTGACCCAATCGGACTGAATCCCCATTTTACCCACTTTAACACTAAAATTCGGTTGGGAATATCCTAGGGAAAGCAACTCTACCCGGCCAAAGAATCGGTCTTGGGGCTCCAATACATTGAATAAACCAGATTCATAGCGATTCGCTTGGCCGGTAACAGGATCCGGTAACCAAAAATCAGAACTAAAGGCATTGCCAAATACACGATAGCCAACTTGTAGCTCCCATTTTTTTTGAAGGGTCCATTTCCCACCAACTAGGGAGGTTAGCCCAAGAGCATAATCAGACCGGAAAGCCTCATTGGAATAAGAAGTATTCATCCAAAAACTTCGAAAACTTAACTCTGGCTGAAAAACTATCTTTTTCTCCTTCGCATCGGTTTGAGCCTGAACAGGCTCACCAAAAAATCCGATTACTAAAAGAAGAAAACTAAAAACTGCAACTTTCACTTGCTGCTCGATTTTGCGGCTTTTATGGGCTTGAAGGGGCCAAACTTGTGTTGCTGTTCTGAAAATCCATCGGAGAACGGGCCGAAAGGATGATCCATGGGTTTCTTCGAAATATCAGGCCAGTCTTTGGCGAGATCCTTCTTCGGTCGCTCCATGCTGTTGACATAAGCCGCCACATCCCAAGCCTCCTCATCACTCAATAGCGGTGATTCAAAAGTTGCTCCCAAAGGCATGTTGGCTTTGACATAGCCAGCAAATCGGGAAAGTCGGTAGAGTCCAGCGCCATGGTTGTAACTTGCTTCACCCCATAGCGGTGGATAGACATATCCCGTCCCATCCGGCTTAGCCATTCCTTTTCCGTCGGCTTGGTGGCAACTGGCACATTGCGTATCGTAAACAATTTTTCCTTTGGCTGGATCTGCAGCACGATCCAAAAGTGGGACTTCGTAAATCCCTGAACCTGTAGGCACTTCGCCTTTAGGAACATCCTTCCCGACCCAATTGATGTAGGCGACCATTGCCTTCATCTCCTTGGAATCTCGCTCCAATGCCTTCCCATTAAGACTTCGCTCAAAACAATCGTTGATTCGTTTTTGAATATCCTCCTCTGTTCCAGACCGAGCTCTAAATTTCGGGTAGGTTGCAGCTACAGCCCCATAGTTATTCCCAAAAGGCGCCGTTCCTGCCTGCAAATGGCAATTTTGGCAGTTCATTCCATTAGACATGGACCTAACTTTGCCCTTGGGACCAAGGTACTCGGCAGTATTCGCCACCAAATCCTTACCATAATGCAGTTCGGCGGCATTGGGTTCTTGATCGATCAACGCAAAATCAGGTGCTCTCCAAAGGGAAGCGGGATCAGCTAAAGCCTTCAAAAAAGGGATTTCAACTTCGGCTACAGCTTCTTCTTGCACTCCTTGGGAAAGATTAGGCAACTGTACCCCCGAAACTGAAACAAAAAGCACAACTCCTACCACAACAACTAAGGAAACAGCCAAACCCAGGAGGGCTTGGACAAGAGTATTTAGCTTAATGAAGGGCTGCATCATCCGAATTAGATTCTTTAGAAAGATACAAAGTTGGGGTATATCCCCAATTACTTCCAGTGACTACGGTCACCCAAACTACTATTATTTTAAAACTATATGCTAAAAAAAAATGACGCTATGCACATTTAATCTGGGCTTCAAAAACCACTTTCCCCTCCACCCTACCTTGGATGAATGGGGAGAAGTCGGGTCCAAGAAGGTCTAAATGGACCTGATCTCCGGCTTTGCATTCAGACAAGTAATTAACTGCGATCGAAGTGGGGAAAAGGCCACGGTCTGCGGCGATATTCTCCACCCAGCGGATGTAACTGGTATGATTGACATGATGGTACAAATCCAAATCCGAATGCTGTACTTGAATGAGTTTGCTTGCTAGCTCGGGTCCTGAGGCCTCCAATTTGATGGGCTGCCAGGAAGGGGCCACCTGAGGATCGAAAAGGGAACTTGGAAGTACCGATTCAGGCTTGAGAATTCTCTTTTTCTCGATGTGCACGAGCAACCACGAGGACATGGCTCGTGCCACCACTTCTTCCTGCTGATTCCAAACCAAAAACTCTCGAAATGCGAAAGCCCCAGCTTGCCCTCTCCCACCCGTAAAAATTCGAAGCGAATCTCCCCAGCGAGGAAATTGGTTCACTTTAATTTCTATTCGTGACAGTGCCCACATCAACTTTTGCTCCAAGAGATTCCTTCCAAACCCCTGAGAATCGGCATGTTTCCAAGCAATCTCTTGCAAAAGGTCCGCCAATGAACATAAACTCATATTCCCATTGGGATGTACTTGGAAAGCACCTACTTCAAACGCTTTTTCGAATTGAAAATTCTCTGGCAAACTCATGATTCAACAGGAGCTTCTTGAGACTGAAATACTTTTTTTCCAAAACTGCTCAGCAACAGAATCCCTATCCCATTGAAGGAAACAAGGGCAAAGGAAATCTTCAAGTTTACTAATTCAGCAATAAATCCTATCAATGGTGGGCCCACTAAAAACCCAAAAAAGGCAAGGGTCGAAACCAGCGCCAAAGCCACACTTGGACTATACAATTTGGATCTTCCAGCAATCCCATAGGAAACGGGCACTATAGAAGCCACCCCAAAGCCCACCAACAAAAATCCGAGTGCTGCGGTAATAATGTTAGGTAACACAACAGCAAGCAATAGCCCTAAAAAAATCAAAATACCACTCACCTGAAGAATAGGCAACCTCCCATAGCGATTGGTAGCCTTATCGGTGATAAATCTTCCTGATGCCATCGCACCCATAAAACACACGTAGCCTACGGAAACTAAGGCAGGCTCAGCCTCTACAATTTTTTTAAAGTACACCCCACTCCAATCAAACATGCAGCCCTCAGCCATCATCCCTAGAAATGCGATTAGACCCACCCGGAGCAACAATGGATCAGGCTTTTTGAGCACCAAGCCACTAGACTCACCCTCTTCCCGCTTGTCATTGATCACATATTTTTGGGAAAAAAGGATCATCACCACTGAAATCAAGGCCACCACGGCATAGTGAGCCGCTGGAGAAAATTGGAGGAAAATCATGCCCGCGCCTAGTCCAGCACCCGTGAATCCTGCCATACTCCACAACCCATGAAAGGATGCCAAAATACTTTTGCCAAGTTGATCCTCAAAGCCCAGGGCCTGGGTATTTAAAGAAATATTCATGACGTTGCCCAAAAGTCCAAAACCAACCAAAACAGGAACTATGTACCATGTGCTGGGAGCCAAACCAATCAAGGGTAAGGTCAAGGCATAGGCAAAACTGCAAATCAAAATAACAATCCGACTTCCATAATGATGTACGGACCAGCCTGCGATAGGCAAGCCTAGCATGGACCCAATGGGGAGGCAAAGTAATAAGGTGCCTAGTTCTCCTTCCGAAAGTTGGAATTTGGCCTGGATATCTGGGATACGCGCGGCCCAACTGGCAAAGCAAATGCCCATAAAGAAAAACATTGCCCCGAGTGCAATTCGACGTTTGGAAAGGTAATTCATCAAAAATATCCAGCCTTAAAAACGGAGCTAAGGTACATAGAAAGCAAAAGAAAAAGAGACACAATCTCTATCTGTCTAAAACTATTCCCCTTTGTGCCGTGTTGAATCAAAAATTACGGACATGGAATTTGTTATTGTGGGGGTTATAGTGTTAACCATCATCGTTTTTATACGATTCATAATTAAAAAGGTATTCGATTAAAAAAGCCACCCTTATTCAAAGGTGGCTTTCTATGCTTTCAAACTTTTTAATCGAATTTTTTAATTCGGGAAATACTTCTCAAATCTTCCATATACCCAGGTTCCTGCCAATGCGGAAATAAGGGTCACGAGGATTACCGTATACCCACTTCCAATTTGTGCGAATAATGGGCCAGGGCATGCGCCTGTAATGGCCCATCCCAATCCGAAAATAAAGCCCCCAATGAGTTGCCCCTTTTTGAAGACCTTGGTAGGAATGTTGATCTTCTCACCATGGATCGATTTGATGTTCAATCGCTTGATCAATTGAATTGAAATAATTCCTGTTACGATTGCGGAGCCAATGACTCCATACATGTGAAAGGATTGGAGACGAAACATTTCTTGGATACGAAACCAAGAAATAATTTCTGCTTTCACGAAGACTATTCCAAAGACTACTCCAATCAGCACATATTTTAGCAAGGCCAAGCCTTTGTCCTGAGTTTTGCTCGAATTGGGAGCAACACAATTTGGATCTGTTGCTGATTCCATTTTTGTTTGATTTGTTGACATGAGTTCGAGCGATTAAAATCCAACTAATTTCATTAATGGCTCAAGCAATACGTGGGTCATGAAAAACCCACCGAGCATGAAGCAGATGGTTGCCACTAGGGAAGGCCATTGCAAGGCACTGATGCCCATGATGGCGTGACCTGAGGTACAACCTCCTGCATAGCGCGTCCCAAATCCAACCAGGAAGCCTCCAATTACAAAGAATAAAACACCCTTGCCAGTGAAGAGATTGTCCCAATTAAAAATTTCTGCAGGCATTAAGTCCGCAAAATTGCTTAGGCCTAATCCTTTTAAATCCGCTTGAGTGGCCTCTGAAATCGCTATGGGTTCTGGATTGGCCAGAAAATTCATCGCAATGAAGCCACCAATGGCAGTTCCCAAAACAAAAAGAAGGTTCCAGATTTCCTTTTTCCAATTGTAGGTAAAAAAAGGAATTCCTGCGGGAATACATGCTGCGCAGATGTGTCGCAAGGAGGAGGAAATCCCAAAAGTCTTGTTACCCAGAATAAGTAAGGCGGGAACGGTGAGCCCAATCATCGGTCCTGCCACATACCAGGGCCAAGGTTGGGAAATCCATTCAATAAATTGATTCATAAGAGGTTACTACTATTTAGTTAAAATCTTTTTGAAGCCCAACAGTAAATTAGTTGAACTTAAAGTAAGGTGCTTGGACAAACGTAAGCAGAAACGGCTAGTTTACCAGATTCCTTGATGGCCTTGAACCCTCCAGCCACATCAATTAGGTTTTCATAGCCTCTGGCTTTCAAGGTGGAAACGAAGACCATGGAACGGTAGCCACCTGCACAATGCACGTAGTAAGTTTTGTTCTTGTCCACCTTCAACATGCTCTCATTGATGTAATCCAGGGATGCATTTTCCGCTCCAAGCACATGCTCAGATAAGTATTCTGAATTTTTTCGGACATCCAGAATGTGAATTTCAGGATCACCTTCTTTGATTTTCACCAATTCATCTACGGTAATTGAGGTGATGGAATCCACTTCTCTACCCTCGTTTTTCCAGGACTTAAATCCACCCGCAAGGAAACCGATGGAATAATCGTAACCCACACGAGCCAATCGAGTAATGACTTCTTCTTCTCTACCTTCTTCAGCAATTACCAAAATTTCTTGCTTCAAATCTGGAATCATGGCCCCTACCCATACGGCAAAGCTTCCATCAATTCCGATGTTGATCGCGTTCGGGATAAATCCTTTGGCAAATTCTTGCGCATTGCGAGTATCCAAGATCAAGGCAGAAGTTTCATTTGCTGCAGCCTCAAATTCAGCTGGACTCAAGGGTCTCACTCCTCTTTCCAAAACCTCGTCAATGCTATCGTATCCTTGAATATTCATGAGTACGTTTTGAGGGAAATATGCTGGAGGAGGTGTTAAACCTGTCAATACCTCTTTAATGAATGCCTCCTTAGTCATGTTCTGAAGGGCATAGTTGATCTTCTTTTGGTTGCCCAAGGTATCGGAGGTTTCCTTGCTCATGTTTTTGCCACAAGCAGAACCTGCTCCGTGTGCTGGATACACAATCAAATCATCTGCAAGAGGCAAAAGTTTGTTTCTCAAAGAATCGTAAAGATTTCCAGCAAGAATCTCTTGCGTAAGTCCTTTGACTATTTTTTGAGCCAAGTCTGGACGACCTACGTCGCCGATGAAGAGGGTGTCTCCTGTGAAGATTGCCTCTTCTTTTCCTTCTTCGTTGGTCAACAAGTAACACACCGACTCTAGGGTATGGCCCGGTGTGTGAAGGACTCTGATTTTAGCTTTTCCTAGCGTAAATACTTGATTATCTTCTGCAATAATGGCCTCAAACCCCATCTTCATCCCCGTTGGGCCATACACGATTTTTGCACCTGTCTTGGCTGCCAAGTCCTTGTGCCCAGAAACAAAGTCCGCATGAAAATGCGTTTCAAATACATACTTGATCTTCGCATTTCTACGGGCCGCTTTTTCAATGTAAGGCTGCACCTCACGAAGTGGGTCAATGATTGCTGCCTCTCCTTCTGATTCGATGTAGTAGGCACCTTGCGCCAAACATCCGGTGTAGATTTGTTCGATTTTCATATCTTTTTAGTTCTGGAATCTCAAAATGTTTTGGTAAAATTAAATGGAAAGTAGGCCATGCTGAATGACTTTTGTCACATGAAATTAAACGTTCGTGAGAACAGTATTTTCAATTATTTGAACAAGCTGGTGGGTGGGTACAACTCCTGACTGCCGCCATACTACTTCTCCTTTTGAAAAAAGGATTAGTGTAGGCACCCCTCTAACTTGGAATCTGCTTGCTGCTAACGGATTGCGGTCCACATCTACCTTTAGAATTTTTACTTTCCCTCCCAATTGCTTGGCCGTGTCTTCCAAAATAGGTTGCATCATTTTGCAAGGGCCACACCATTCGGCAAAGAAATCAACCAATACTGGAGTATCCCCTTCGATTAGTTCTTGAAATGTTTTGGTCTTTGGAAGCATGTTGAATTAGTTTTCAATTTACATCACAAAGGTACCTTAGAAACTACCCGCCTTACAGTAATCTTTGTCACAAGACTAGGTAAGAATGATTTTGAATGGTTAAAAAATTCAAAAATTCCCGAGTTGGTCTAAAATTTCATAGTTTCGTAGCTCTAATTGACCGAATTAATGCTCACTTACAAGCAAATCAATAACCTTAGTGGCTGGCTAGTATTCGCCATTTCTACCCTCGTTTACATCCTTACCGTTGAGCAAACGGCTAGTTTTTGGGATCCAGGAGAGTTTGTTGCCGTTTCTTACAAATTACAAGTTCCCCACCCTCCAGGAGCACCATTCATGCTGTTGGTTTACCGCATGTTTGGCTTTCTTGCCTTCGGTGACCCGCTTCAAGTGGCCTATTGGATGAATGTAGGAAGTGCGCTATTCTCAGGATTTACGATTCTCTTCCTTTTCTGGTCAATTACCCTGATGGGCAAGCGCCTTTTCTCGGTAGTGGAAGGAGAGGAAACAAAGGGACAAACCATCGCTTTGATGGGAGCAGGTATGGTGGGTGCTTTGGTGTATACCTTCTCGGATAGTTTTTGGTTTTCTGCCGTAGAAGCGGAAGTATATGCCATGTCTTCCTTCTTTACCGCTATTGTGATTTGGGCCTTTTTGAAGTGGGACGTCATCAAAGACCCGAAAGAAGAGAATAGATGGCTTGTATTTATTGCCTATTTGGTGGGCCTTTCTATTGGGGTTCACTTACTCAACTTGGTCACATTACCAGCCCTGGCCCTAATTTATTACTTTAAAAAATACCCTAAACCAAATATTGGAGGCGCAATTTTCGCCATGTTTTTGGGTGGTATCGCCTTGATCATCATCAACAACTTCATCATCCCTGGACTTCCAAGCCTTGCCGGCTCCATGGAAATCTGGATGGTCAACTCCTTAGGTTTACCTTTTGGATCTGGAATTGTATTTTTTGCATTGCTATTTATTGGTGCCCTCGTGGTGGCATTCCGTATTTCCATCAAACGGGAAATGGCGGTCTTCAACACCATTTTGCTTTCCCTCACCTTTATACTGATCGGTTATGGAAGCTACGCTTTGATTGTGGTGCGGGCCAATCAAGATCCCATCATCAATGAAAATGCGCCTAAAGACATCATCAGTTACGTTTCCTACCTGAAGCGTGAACAATACGGCTACCGACCACTCCTTCATGGACAATACTTTACTGCCACCTTGGTGGACCAAGAAGAGGGGGATCCTATCTACATGAAGGGCAAAAATTCCTATGAGATTGTAGACTATGATTTAGAGAATACTTACGATCCCGCTAAAACCACCATCCTACCACGTATTTATTCGACCCAAGAAAGTCACAAGCGGATTTACCGTTCTAGATTAGGATTGAAAGAAGGGGAAGAACCTACTTTTGGGGACAACTTGTATTTCATGTTCAGCCACCAGCTTGGCCACATGTATTGGCGTTACTTCTTGTGGAACTTCTCTGGACGTGAAAGTGACTTTTCAGATGCCAATTGGCTAGGAATCGGCGATGCAATTTCCGATAACTATCCGGAATACATCAAAGAAAACAAGGCACACAACAACTACTTGATGCTCCCCTTGATCTTGGGACTGGTCGGATTTTTCTTCCAAGCAAAGAAAGATCAAAAGTATTTTTATGTAAACCTCATGCTCTTCTTGATGATGGGGGTGGTGCTGGTACTCTACCTCAACTCCCCACCTACCGAACCTAGAGAACGAGATTACATTTACGTAGGTAGCTTCTATGCCTTTGCAATATGGATTGGCTTAGGGGCACTAGCCTTAGCGCATGGCCTCAACAAGTTTACCAAAAACCTAGGTACAGCCGGATTGATGGCTACCCTTCTAACTCTTCCAATTGCTGGTTTGATGGCCTCCGAAAACTGGGACGATCACAACCGAAAAGGAAGGTATTTTTCGGTGGATGCAGCCCGCAATTTCCTAGCTTCTTGTGCACCGAATGCCATTCTCTTTACCGGAGGTGACAACGACACTTTCCCACTCTGGTATGTGCAGGAAGTAGAAAACTTCCGTACGGATGTTCGCGTGGTGGTATTGAGTTACTTCGATACGGATTGGTATGTGGAGCAGATGACCCGACAGGTCAATGAATCGAAAGCACTTCCTTTCTCGCTGGCACCACAGCGCTATCAAAAAGGTACCAATGACGTGCTCTATGTCATGGAAAAAGAGGGACTAAATGCCATATCGGCAAAGGAGTACCTCAACTTAATCAACAGTGGATCTGAATTACTCCGAATGAAGACCTCGGGGAAAACCCTGATCAACATGGTTCCTTCCCGAAATTTGATCTTGGAGGTAGATAGCAGTTTTCTAGCAAATGACGAAATCGTTCCTACACAATTCAAGGACCTATTTGTTCCGCAGATGAACCTTCAAGTGAACGGAAACTATGTCACTAAAGGAACTTTGATGCTTATAGATTTGATTGTGAGCAACAATTGGGAAAGGCCCATTTACTTCAACAACACTTCCCTAGCGACTATAGGTCTGAATATAAGTGAACACGTAGTTATGGAAGGCTTGACTTATCGATTGCTACCTATTCGTAAGCCAGAGAATCTTCGGGAGGAATTGGTAAATACGGATTTGGCAATGAAGAATTACATGGAGAATTTTGCCTTCAGAGGCATGAATGATCCCAACGTGTACTTGGATGAAGAGTACCGAAGATTTACCTCCAACCATCGAAGCGCACTCAATTCCATTGCATTGGCTCTTCTGGACGAGAACAGAATGGAAGATGCTGCCAAACTTCTTAATTTCGGCTTAGCTACCATTCCGGACAAAGCGATGCCTTACGATTTGAGCAGCGGACAATCTGTCCCCTTGTTTTTTGAGGTGGGTGAGGATGAAAAGGCCTTGGAGATCGTGGATAAGATTTCAAAACGCTCCCTTGACACAATTGAATACTATACCAAAAATGGATTAGCCTACGACAGAGAGCTACTCATGGCTATTGAGATGATCAAGTATTTTATACCGTTGTTGGAAGAGCGTGGCTACCAAGAAAAAGCCCAGGACCTGAAAAAAAGATTGGAAAGCCTCATCGGCAAACAAAGTGAGGAGCCGGGTTCTCTGATTAGAAGGTAAACCTTGGGTGCAGCAAAAAGGCCAGTAAAACTAATTTTACTGGCCTTTTTTTGTTTAAGACTCTATTCCACATTTATTTCTTCCAAAGGATATAAAAAAGATCTAGCCCATCTTTGGGATCATCTACAAGGAGGTAATCCTCATGGGAAATCTCTACGACAGAAGCTCCTTGTGAACGATGCAGGCGATTCCGATTGATGCGGTTCAAGAATTCGTAAGGCCATCTCAACACGGAATTAGGCAATTTGTGCTGCAAATCTAGCACATCAAAGCGCATGATTTTTTGTACGGACTTACGGTTGGCTTCGTGATAGTCCCACACCTTGTCATTTCCTCCGATACCTTTGGCTTCAATACGATCAAAAATCTTCGTAGCCAAATCAATGAGCTGCTCAGGCACATATTCACGCTCATGCCAAGGATTGCGAGAAAGCGTATGGGTATTATTTGGGGTAGAAATAATGGCTTTCCCACCTGGCTTCAGCATTCGGTAGATTTCTTGGAGAAAAAGTCGATCGTTATAGATGTGTTCGATCACTTGAAAACTCACAATCGTGTCGTAGGTATTGTCAGCAATTCCCTCAAACGGAGGAATTACTGCTTGTTTGAATTCAACGCCTGGGTATTTGTTTTGTAGCGTTTGAATTACTTCACCAATTTTATCCAATCCCAAGTACTGATCGGCATAAGGTAATAATTCCTCTACTCCTCTTCCTTCCCCACAGCCGATCTCAAGCAAATTTCCCGAGACCCAAGGCTTGGCAGCAATATAGGCTTTCAATAAACGTTGATGAATGGGATTGTCACTAATCAACTTATCTGAAGCAATTTCCGTTGTATAGGTAGCCATTAGAAATTTTAGTATTTTGGCAAAAGTAAGGCTTATTTTTAAAACCTGAGAACTAAACCAAATGAATCAAAAGTACTTCAAGCGACTGCCTTTATTCTTCTTTTTGATTGTCCTGTCTTTCACCACTGTTGCCCAAACTACCCTGAGCAGCACAGATCAGTCTCTCCGCTATTCGTTATATGCTCGATTGGGCCTGAAAATCATCCCCATTAAACTCTCTGATAACAGCTACAAACTTCAATTTGTAGTCGAAAAAATTGAAGAAAATGCCATTTTAGACACCTATCAATTCAGTTACCTGGTTTTAAGTTCTTACGATGAAGTAATTCGTATGGAGCAGAAAATCATACTTGGTGCATCCGATTTGATTGCCTCTACAGAACGGCATTGGCTTTTTGAAAAAACGATAGACATCCCCTCAAACCAGGAAACAGCGATTGCATTTTTTGAAGCACTCGATAGCCGTCAGAAGGATGCCTATACTACCCATTTGGATTTGAAAAGCCCCTATGTTTTTGACCAGCCCAATTTTGGCTATTTCTTTGCAAATGAAGTTCCATTTGATCAAAACTACCTGACCCAAGGACAATCCTTACTGTTTAAATCCAGCAAAGGTCCTTCCCTCTTCTCCTTCTTTAATGCAAGCCCATTCGCAGTTCCTTTCCCCCCTATGGAGACCCGTTTGGCGGAAGTACCCAAAGAAGTAGCAATAGAAAACCGGGGAGATTTCTTGGCTAACGTTCCTAAAGCACTTAATGATGAGGGGTATTATTTTTTTCAATCCGACAGTACTGCCCAAACAGGGATTCTCCTACGGACAGTACATGATGCATTCCCTAAAGTGAAGGATTGGAAGGAGATGGTGGACATGGTGACCTACATTTCTACCAAAAAGGAGCATGAAACGCTCCTACTCGCCCAAGACAAAAAGAAGGCTTTGGATGCCTATTGGTACAATTTGACTCGAAATGAGGAAGTAGCAAAGGACTTGATCCGGAATTATTTTAAAATGGTGGAATTTGCCAACATCCTGTTTACCGACTTCAAGGAAGGATGGAAAACAGACCGAGGGATGGTGTACATTGTGATGGGTCCACCTCAGGAAGTGAATTTTTACGAGGATAGAGAGGTTTGGTCCTATGCGGGTATTGACGACACTTCCAAAATTAGGTTTACCTTTACGCGGGTTAAAACAATTCTTAGCCCACATTTCTATACCCTGAACCGATCAAGGGCCTACCAGCCGATTTGGTTTAAAAACATTTCACAATGGAGAAGCGGAAGGATGGCTTTCTAATCGATAAAGGAGCCTTCGACAAAGATTTTATTTTTGGAACCCGTGCAGTGATGGAATCCATCCACGCCGGCAAAGAAATCGACAAGGTACTCGTTCAAAAAGAACTCAACAACGACCTCATTAAGGAACTGCTTCAGCTTTGTAAGGCAGAACATATCCCTGTGGTACGGGTGCCGGATGCGAAGCTGAACCGGATTACGCGCAAAAATCACCAAGGGGTGATTGCGCAGATGTCCACCATTGCCTATGCATCCCTTGATAATGTAATTGATCAATGCTATGCTGTCGGAAAGGCTCCGCTAATTTTGGTTTTGGATCATTTGACAGATGTGCGAAATTTTGGTGCCATCGCTAGAACTGCCGAATGCGCTGGTGTAGATGCCATCGTAATCCCTGAAAAAGGCAGTGCTCAGATCAACTCTGATGCCGTAAAAACCTCCGCAGGCGCCTTGAACTTCATTCCTGTAGCACGGGTAAAAAACTTGTTTTATACCTGCCGAGATTTGCAAAAAATGGGATTGTCTCTCATTGCCATCACGGAGAAAACCGAAAAACTCATGTACGACGGTGATTTTGCATCACCCGTAGCACTAATCATGGGTTCAGAAGAAGATGGAATTTCCCAAGAGATCATGGGCATGGTCGATGACCGAGTTAAAATCCCACTAGCTGGAAGTATCGAAAGCTTGAACGTCTCCGTATCTGCAGGCGTAGCGATTTACGAAGCCATACGGCAACGCAAAAAATAAAAAAGAGGATTTCAAATGAAATCCTCTCCTTTTTTCTTCGCCTGGGCTACAAAATCCCGGAATTTATTCTCTGCATCCAACTTGCAAATCAGCAGCACATTTTCGGATTCATTGATGAGGAAGTGATCCAAACCTTGGACAACTACGAGTTTATCCGTATCGGTTTTAATGAAGCAATTTTTCGTTTCGTAAAGCAGCGCATTGGCTTCTACCACATTGTTTTCTTCATCTTTCGCTCGCAGCTCATGTAGGCTTTGCCAAGAACCAATGTCTGACCAGCCAAAATCACCCAAGACCACATATACTTGATTCGATTTCTCCATGATGCCATAGTCAATGGAAATACTCTTGAAAGTCGTATAAGCAGTAGCTATAAAATCCGATTCAGCAAGCGTACCCAGTTGGGATTTCCCTTCTTCAAACACATCCGTGAGGTCTGGCATGTATTTTCTAAATGCTTCCAGCAAACTCGCTACTTTCCAAACAAACATCCCTGAATTCCATACAAAATCCCCACTTTCCAAAAAGGTGGCTGCAAGTTTGGCGTTCGGCTTTTCCGTGAAGGTTTTCACTTTCAATACCTGAGCATCTTCCGAATTGGGAAGGTATTGAATGTACCCGTAACCTGTTTCTGGTCTGTTGGGCTTAATCCCTATGGTAAGGAGTCGATTGGGTTCTTGCGCCGCGGAGATTGCAGTGACTAGGGTTTGAAGAAACTTGCCTTCTTGCAGAATCAGGTGATCTGCAGGCGTGACGATCATCGTACCTTCTGGATCAATATTGGCTATTTTGTACGCAGCGTACGCTAGGCAGGCAGCCGTATTTTTGCGCAAGGGCTCAGCAAGAATTTGATGATCAAGAAGCTCTGGAAGTTGTTCACTGACGAGACTTGCATGCGCTTGATTGGTTACCACATAAAATTGTTCTGCTGGAGCTATTTCCCTAAACCGATCAAAGGTCATCTGGAGAAGCGTTCTACCTGTTCCCAAGACATCCAAAAATTGCTTGGGCTTACTGCTTTTACTATAGGGCCAAAATCGGGAGCCAACTCCTCCGGCCATAATTACAATGTAGGGATGGTCCTTCATGGTAGCTTAAACAATTCCTTCTTTCATTAAATCATGAATATGCACAAAACCAGCGATTTTCCCTCCATCCAACACAACCAATTGTGTAATGTTATGGGCCTTCATCAGTGCAAAAGCTGCTGTTGCGTAATCTTCTACCTGAACTGATTTGGGATTTACGGTCATGATCGCTGAAGCTTGCAAGTCTTGAATCGCCAATGTTTTCTGGAGCATGCGTCGCAAATCTCCATCCGTAATAATTCCTTTGAGGTTTCCCAAATCATCCACTACGGCCGTAGCCCCTAAGCGCTTGCTGGAAATTTCTACAATCACTTCCGCCACACTCGCCTTTTCTTGAACCGTTGGAATCTGGTTTTTGGAAAGCAGGTCCCCTACTTTCAAATACAATTGCTTCCCTAAGGATCCCCCAGGATGGAAGCGTGCAAAATCGGAAGAAGTAAATCCTCTAGCCTCCAATAGGCAGATGGCTAAAGCATCTCCTAGCGCCAAATGGGCAGTAGTGCTGGTTGTCGGTGTCAAATTGTGCGGACAAGCCTCCTCAGCAATGGTCGCATCTAGCACAAAATGGGCTTGCTCGCCCAAATAGGATTGCGTGTTGGAAACCAAGGCCACAATCTTCACTCCCAATTGCTTGACCAAAGGCAAAAGCACCTTGATTTCAGCAGTATTCCCAGATTTGGAGATGAAAAGCACTGTATCGTCTTGCTGCACCATTCCCAAATCTCCATGAATGGCATCCGCGGCATGCATGAAGAGCGCTGGGGTACCCGTAGAGTTGAGCGTAGCCACCAACTTATTGGCTATCCAAGCACTTTTTCCAACACCCGTAATGACCAATCGGCCCTTGGATTGAAGGAGGTGGTGCACACAGTTTTCAAAATCCTCATTGAGGAGGGTAGAAAGCTTGGCGATAGCCTCGGATTCATTTAAAAGAACCCGAACGGCGGTGTTTCTAATATTTTTTGTTAACTTCAATTTTACCTGCGTTAAACATTAGTTCTGTACAAAGGTATAAAAGTAATCGGTCAATCTGTTGCCCAGGTAGACATCACCCTCAAAGCCCTTTCTTCTTGTGGAAGAAAAAGTAAAGTTAGAACTTAAAAGAATCTTCGGATTTAGTCAGTTCCGTGGAAACCAGGAACTTATCGTTGACAATTTGCTCAACAACAGGAATACCTTTGTGATTATGCCTACAGGGGCAGGAAAATCGCTTTGCTACCAGTTGCCTGCAGTGGTCAGTGAAGGAACGGCCATCGTCATTTCCCCCTTGATTGCCTTGATGAAAAATCAGGTAGACCAACTGAATGCCGTTGGTATCAACGCCCATTTTTTAAACTCAACCCTTACCAAATCAGAGGCCACCAAAGTCAAAAATGAGGTTTTGAAAAAGAAAACCAAACTGCTTTACGTGGCGCCAGAATCCTTAACCAAGGAAGAAAATATTGCTTTTTTAAAGGAGGCCCATTTAAGCTTTGTAGCCATTGATGAAGCGCACTGTATTTCGGAATGGGGTCATGATTTCCGTCCTGAATACCGCAAAATCAAATCCATAGTCGCACAGATTGCCCCTCACCTACCTATCATCGCACTTACTGCCACTGCCACTCCAAAGGTGCAGCAGGACATACAGCGCAACTTGCAGATGGAGGAAGCGGATCTATTTAAATCCTCCTTCAACCGAACCAACCTGTACTACGAGGTGCGGCCAAAGGTGAAAAATGAATCCAAAAAAGCCCTTATCAAATTCATCAAGCAGCATAAGGGGAAATCGGGCATCATCTACTGCCTTAGCCGAAAGAAAGTGGAAGAAATCGCAGAGTTGCTCAAGGTAAACCAGATCAATGCCGCCCCTTACCATGCTGGATTAGATTCGGCGATCCGAATAAAAACCCAAGACGACTTCTTGAACGAAGAACTGGATGTCATTGTGGCCACTATTGCCTTTGGGATGGGGATCGATAAGCCCGATGTGCGGTACGTAATCCATTACGATGTACCCAAATCTCTAGAAGGCTATTACCAGGAAACAGGGAGAGCAGGAAGAGATGGACTGGAAGGACATTGCTTGATGTTTTACCGGTATGAGGACATCATCAAGTTGGACAAGTTCAACAAGGATAAGGCAGTTACCGAACGGGAAAATGCCAAAATCCTTCTGCAAGAAATGTCAGCCTACTCCGAAACAGGGGTGTGCCGGCGGAAATTCATTCTCAACTATTTCGGAGAGATTCTCGAAAAAGATTGCGGCTTCTGCGACAATTGCAAACGGGAGCGAGAAACTTTCGAAGGAGCAAACTTCTTGGTCACAGTTCTTGAAGCCGTCAAGCAAACTCAAGAGCGTTTTGGCATTGAGCATCTAGTCAAAGTAATTATTGGTGAGAAGGACGACTACGTGATTAGTTACCAACACGATAGCCTGCCTGTCTTTGGCAAAGGAAAAGAAGAGAACGACAAGCATTGGACCTCTGTCATCCGTCAAGCGATGATTGCTGCCTTGCTGGAAAAAGATATTGAGAATTATGGGCTGCTTAAACTTACTCCGAAGGGAGAAAGGTATTTGGTAGATCCTTACTTGATAGAATTATACCGAGATCAAGATTTTGAAAAGTTGGGGCAAAGCGAAGTAGAAGAAGAACAACTTCAGACCGCGCAAGCCTACGACGAAAAGTTGTTTGAACTGCTCAAGGCAGAAAGAAAGCGTGTCGCCAAATCAAAAGGGCTTCCCCCCTACGTGATTTTCCAGGATCCTTCGCTGGAGGAAATGGCGACAGTTTATCCGACAACCAAGGAAGAACTCTCCCAAATCAATGGAGTAGGCATGGGCAAGGTGGCCAAGTTTGGCACTTCTTTTCTCCAAGTCATCCAAAATTATGTGACAGAAAATGAGATTGAAACCGCTACAGAGGTGGTCATCAAAACCTCAGGCACGCGTTCCAAAGTAAAAATATCCATTATTCAGCAAATCGACCGAAAAACGAGTTTGGAAGAAATTGCTCAAAATCTGAACCTATCTTTGTTGGACTTGCTGCAAGAAATTGAGCAGATTACCTACAGCGGAACCAAATTAAATATAGACTATTACATCCATCGCATCATGGATGAAGATCGGGAAGACATCCTGCTTGACTACTTCATGAGTGCGGAAACAGACCATATCAAGGCTGCCTTGGATGAACTTGAAGGAGAAGATTTCACCGAAGAGGAACTTCGTGTATACCGAATCAAGTTTATCTCAGAACACGCCAATTAAACTATAAACGAGTCCATGAATATCCTTTTATTGGGTAGCGGCGGAAGAGAGCATGCATTTGCTTGGAAAATCGTACAAAGCCCGAAATGCAGTCAACTTTTTGTTGCCCCTGGAAATCCAGGCACCGCTGAAATTGCCACCAATGTCTTGCTTGGAGTGACAGACTTTACTGGCATCTATGCATTTATCCAGGCACAATCCATCGACTTAGTAGTCATCGGACCAGAGGAACCCTTGGTAAAAGGCTTGGTAGATTACTTGCATACTCAAAAAGGGACCGAGCACTTGCCGATTGTAGGCCCCTCACAATTAGGAGCCACTTTGGAAGGCAGCAAGGATTTCTCCAAGCAGTTTATGCTGCGCAATGGGGTGCCCACGGCTGCTTATGCTACCTTCCATGCCCATCAATTGGAAGAAGGGATTGCGTACTTGGAGCAACAATCCTTGCCGATTGTATTGAAGGCAGATGGGCTTGCGGCTGGCAAAGGGGTTTTGATTTGCGAAAGTTTGGAAGAAGCCAAACTCTCCTTGAAGGAAATGCTCGTAGATGCAAAATTCGGGGATGCCTCCTCAAAGGTCGTGGTAGAAGAATTCCTTACTGGAATTGAACTTTCCGTATTTGTAGCTACAGATGGGGTGAGTTATAAAATTTTGCCGGAGGCGAAAGATTACAAACGAATTGGCGAAGGCGATACAGGCTTGAATACAGGGGGTATGGGGGCGGTAAGCCCAGTCCCTTTTGCAGATGCAGCTTTTTTACAGAAGGTGGAAGAACGCATTGTAAAGCCTACAATTTCTGGTTTAGAGAAGGAAGGAATCCCTTACAAAGGATTCCTGTTTATTGGTTTGATGAATACCCAGGGTGACCCTTACGTCATCGAGTACAATGTACGGATGGGCGATCCAGAAACAGAGGCAGTGCTGCCTCGAATTGAAAGCGATTTTGTAGATTTGTTAGTTGGCATTGCTGGAGGCACCTTAGCGAGTTACACGCTACAAATCTCTCCAAAAACATGTACAACTGTAGTCATGGTAAGTGGCGGATATCCAGAATCGTATACCAAGGGATTTCCAATGACGCTACCTGAAAAGACGACAAATAGTGTGGTCTTTCATGCGGGTACAGCCCAAAACGAGTCCGGCGTACTGACCAACCAAGGAGGCCGAGTACTTGCTATCACCGGGATGGCTTCCACCTTGGAAGCAGCCCTGGATGCAGCCTATGCCACAGTGTCGGAGATCTCCTGGGAGAAGGCCTATTTCCGAAGAGACATAGGCCAAGATATTTTACGATTAATAAATAAGTAAGTGAATAAGGAGGCGAAAGCCCTGTAGATAAAAAAAATATGTCTGGATGTAGTTCATGTGGGACCACCTCAGGTGGAACAGGAGGATGCCAAAACAACGGCACCTGTGGCACGAGCGATTGCAATAAAATGAATTCTTTTGACTGGCTAACCCAAATGGGTATCCCTCAGTTGGATACGTTTGATATCGTGGAAGTCAAGTTTAAGGGAGGAAGAAAAGAGTACTTCAGAAATGTAGATTACTTAGCCCTCAATACCGGAGATCCGGTGGTAGTGGATGTGCCTAGTGGTCACCACATTGGGTACGTGTCTTTGCAGGGCGAGTTGGTTCGACTTCAAATGCAAAAGCGCAAAGTCAGAAACGACGATAACATCACTCGAATCTACCGGATAGCCACGCAGAAAGATATGGAGAAATGGGAGG
Source organism: Cyclobacteriaceae bacterium (assembly GCA_947458585.1). GTDB lineage: Bacteria > Bacteroidota > Bacteroidia > Cytophagales > Cyclobacteriaceae > Algoriphagus. Next base: position 19,932 of record CANGYY010000013.1, read on the forward strand.
AGGCCAAAGCCCGTGAAATCCCAACCTTGTACCGTTGCAAGCAGATTGTAGACGAATACCGCCTCAACATGAAGATGTCCGATGTGGAGTTCCAAGCAGATAATTCCAAGGCCACCTTTTACTATTCCGCAGAGGACCGAATCGACTTTAGAGAGTTGATCAAATCCCTAGCAGGAGAATTCAAAGTACGGGTAGAAATGCGCCAAATCAGCCTTCGTCAAGAGGCAGGTAGATTGGGTGGCATAGGGGTATGTGGAAGAGAATTGTGTTGCTCCACCTGGCTAGTAGACTTTAAAAATGTGACTACCTCAGCGGCACGTTACCAGAACCTCTCCTTGAATCCTGGCAAACTCAGTGGGCAGTGTGGGCGATTGAAATGTTGCCTCAACTACGAGTTGGACACCTACATGGAAGCCATCAAGGATATCCCTCAAGTAGACAAGCCTTTGTTGACAGAGCAAGGTCCTGCCAAGTTGCAGAAAACAGATATTTTCAGAAAGTTGATGTGGTTCAATTACAACCATGACAACGATTGGATTAGCATCACCTGTGATCGCGTACGCGAGATTCAAGCATTAAACGAGCAGGGTGTGAAGGTATTTAACCTTCAGGTGGATCAATCCACGGAGGTAGAAGACTTGGCAGCTCAGTCAACGCGTGAACTGGAATTATTGGATAAGAAGTTTTCGAAGAAGAAAAAGAAAAAGAAGCGTCCAACCGATGGAAATGCTCCCCGCGTCAATCAAGGCCAGGGCCCAAGACCAGAGGCAAACACTCCAAAACCTGCTGATCAGTCCACCTCAATGGCTGCTCCAGCACAAATGAGACCTGCGGAGGGCAACCAATCCCCAAGACAGGGAGATAAGCGTCGTAAAAACAAAAATAGACCCCGTCCTAACTCGAATCAGGGCACTTCGGCAGGAACAGCAGCAGGAATCCCCAAAACAGACTCCCCTGCTCCTAAGCCCGTTGAAAAGCCTCAGGAAGGGCCAAGAAAATTTCCCCCACGAATCAATCAAGGTCCTAGTGGCAACCCAGGCAATGACTAAACTCTACCAAGCTTCACTTCTTGGCATCGTTTTGCTCCTGTCTTCTTGCGGAAAGGACCGGGTCTTTGAAGAATACCATTCTTTTGAAGCTACCAATTGGGAAGAAAACGATTCTGTCAAATTTGACCTATCTACCTTGGATTCATTGAAGGGACAGGCAATCATTGGGGTTCGCTACACCGAAGAATACCCTTTTTCAAATTGCTACATCAAAGTCATCTACAGAGATTCCAGCAAGGTCGTATTGGTAGACAGCCTTTGGAATATTCCCATTTTTGATAAGCAAACAGGGAAACCCATTGGAGACGGATTTGGAAATACCTTTACCACTTATGATACCCTTACTTTCCCATTCCCTGCCAGCACAAGAGAAGTGATTTTTCTTCAATACATGCGGCAACCTCAATTGGAAGGAATTGAAGCCGTAGGATTTAAGGTAGTAAAGCCTTAATTCAACTGACTCCTTTGGGAGAATTAGAAGGACTTCAACATTCCAATCAATTCTTTTCAAGACTACCCTTCGGGTAAAGTATAGCGTTTGATTGTCAAGGAATTACTTGGTTTTTGATTGAACCAGGATTTGTTTATCCCCTAGCCCTTGTAAAAATCTTTTCATTTGGTTTATATTTGCATCACTTTGGTGACAGGAAGCGATTTCTGTTAGAGCCAAATCGGATTAGAGAGTTGGGTGAGTGGCTGAAACCAACAGTTTGCTAAACTGTCGTACGGGTTATACTGTACCGGGGGTTCGAATCCCCCACTCTCTGCACAAGCAAAAGCCCCTAGCTTTACTAAGTTAGGGGCTTTTTAATGATACTACCTTTCGTTTTTTGTAATCTGGAACTGCTCAGTTTAGTTTTTCCATAGGGAACACAACAAGGAATAAGGTTCTGTATACCGAATGGAGTGCTTTTTCAGCTACAGTTTCCTTCTCCTTTGTCTCGGATTTATCCAACCAATACGAATAATGAAGAGAGGAGATTTCCTCGGTAGACTCGTTGACAGGTAGCTCTTTTTTCAATTCTTGTTTAGGATAAGAATCGGCATACTCCAAGTCAGACGAATTTCCTCCATACATCTTACCAGTCTGTTGCAAAAGCTTGAGATTACTATTTTTAATGCTATTAAAAAGGCCTTCATTCTGCTTAGAAGGGAAATCTCGCTGCAGCGCAAGTAATGCTTGGGTCTTTATCAGCTTAGGGATATCAAGATTGTGGGAGATGAGAAGGGATAACAATCTTTTTTCTAGACCCAACACTACTTGAGGAAAATCACTTCCTAATTTATTTAGAATTTTTTCAGGATTACTTTCCTTAAAAATAGGCAAAATCCATTTTCTCTCCTGTTCTTCCAGAATTAGCTCGAGTAATTCTAAAGAGATTAGTTCTTGGGATTTATCCCCTTGGTTGATCATCGTCACAATCTGATTTAAGGTGACAGGATCGTGTTTGAAGGATAAGCAGTAAAGGATGTCATTCATTGCTGCTTTTGTCTCGGACAAAAGTAGCTTCCCTAGACCAGGATAGGATTTGCCAAGTTCTTTATGACAAACCAATAGGAAAGTATACTTCTGAATTCTTTCCTCTAACAAATGGTAGTACTCTTGGTTTTCTAGACCTTGAACTTGTTTTTTAACCAAATGCTGGATTACTGAGGTGTATAAAAAATCAGCAATTTTTAAACTTCTTTGGGAGGTATAGAAATTGAAATTAGCATTTTTTTGAATGGTTGAATTATGTAAAAACAATTCAATCAAATCAAGCAGTCGACTATTATTTTGTGGGGTTTGTTTTAAAAGCAAGACCCAATCGAATATTCTCTGGAGCTGAAGTGGAGAACAAGATGTCACTATGCCAATAAATGCTTCTGCTTCAGAAGCTAAAGCTTTTGCATCATCCTCAGATGGGTGCTTTGGAAATTCTGGAGAATTACCGGAAAGCTGCGTGCCCTCCATTTTTTCTAAGGAAAGGAATTTCGAAATAATCTTCATCACTTGTTCCACCTTATCAACATCTTGAGTATTTCCATTCACCAAAGCATTCTCTTTCTTTAGATCAGCTGTTCCCTTTTCTTTCTGCACTACAGTAGAGCCGGTTAAAGTCTGTAAAACATTCGAAAGCTCTAAGCGATAGAAGTAAATCAGCCTTTTGGAAACTAGCAACCAAATCACCAAAATGACCAAAATCAAGATCAGCAGTACCAAGATTTTGTATTCAAAATTTTCGATTAAGCTGATGCAAAAAATTAGAATAGCAGCAATGAATTGGGCAATGGTTTTACCAAAACCATCCGCATAATTCTGGGTACGTGCGCGCTTTTCAAGAGGATAAGCCTGATACAGTAGGTTGATCGTAGGTGCATACAGGGAACGGTACAAAGACCGTTCAAAGACCTTACTCAAAGAAGCTACGATAAGAACCAAACCTAAGTATCCAATAAAATAGGAGGATATACCAATAATCGTAATGAAACCTAAAGCGAAAATTAAGCTGGATAAACTAATAAAAACGCCATACTCTTTAATCAAATATTTGGAAAAAAAGGTTTTTAGCACCAATTCAAGTACACGCATACCTCCGAAAATAAATGAGAAGTATTTGGCTAGAACCAAAGGGTCGGACATTTGGTTGGCAGAAACCTCCATCAAACTAAAATCAATCACGAGTTGGATGACCACACCCAACAAAATGGAAAAGAAAATAAGCTTAAAATAAGGTTCTTTCACGAGCTGTTTTTGACTGCTCGGAGTTGAATCTTTTGTTTCGCTGGCTTTTTGAGGGGCTGCTTTATCTACAATTCCTTTACTTAAGAGAAAGGTGATTCCCGCAAAAGATAAAATTCCAAAAAAGGAAATAAGTAAGAATTTATCTCGGGTGAAAAAATCAAGTGAAAGCAATACAGGAACAGACAAATAGGAAATGATGGCAGAAATCCCTTCCCCCGAGCTAATTATCCCGCTGTATTTCTTATTCTCCTCTAGGTTAAAAATATAACTTGGGATCTTCCAGAAAACCAATGCGGTAAAATTGACTGAAATCCAGTACATCGCGTAGGCAAAAAACACGACGTAGTAGGAATAAAAATCCTGTACATAGGCGTACCAGATTAGAAATATTAGAATAGCAATGAATAAACTGAAAAACGTAGATGCTTTTGCAAAGCCCATCTTTTTTTCAGAATAATTAAAAAACCAAGTGATGAACAAACCCCCTATACCTGAAATCAGATAGGCCATAGGTAGCTGGGCCGTGCCGATTTCGCTAATGAAGAGCGCATTGGCAAAGAGTAACAGGTATGACACGAATATCCCTAGCGCTAGGGACAGCAAAATCATTCCATAAAGGAAATAAGAACTTTTAGACTTTGCCATGACCGGTTATAGGGAATAACTCAACCGTAATAAGTAGAAACGGGGTCTTTGTGGAATATAGGGCTGACTTAAATCTCCATACGTTGCTCCTGCTACGGCACCTGGCATATTAAATGTACCTGATGCTTCTCTTGGTCCCGGATGGTAGTATTCAGGGTTCCCTCCGTCTAGCAAATTCTTGTTTAGAATATTTTCTACACTCAAATCCAAGCGAAGCATCGGAAGTGTTTGTACTTTGAATCCTATATTTCCGTGAAGTATGAGGTATGGAGGTAAGGGTTTTCCAGTACCATCTAAACCAACATTTTTTGATGAGGTAGTATTTTTCCCGATTGGACGTTCGCTCACATAATTGGCACGAATATTCAATACATTACTCAAAATACCCATGTGGGTTTGCTTGGTGATAGATAGGTTGACTCTATGACTTGCAATATCTCCTAAACGCACCGGTACCTCGATTCCAGCATCTGCTGCAGCTTCAGTCAGTTGCGGATAAAAGTAGGTATGGTTGGCCTGAATGTTCCAATCCCTAGATTTAGGCTTGTAATAAAAACCTGACATCAAGCCTAGGGTGCGGTATTTACCAATGTTGATATTTTGCCTTATCCCATTTCTGGTGGAGGAGGCTACGGCATTTTCAATCAGGTAGCCGAAGGCGTTGATATCCCAACCCAAACTTCCATTTCCAATATGGCCCAAATACTCAAGATTAAGGAAGTCAATGGATTCAGGTTGTAGCTTAGGATTAGGTGTTCTACCAGCTCCAGTGGAGTATCTGGTCAACTGAGACACATTTTGAAGACCTTTGGAATAGTTGAGTTTAAAAGTGGTATACTCCGAATTGTATATAGCAGACAAGCGGGGACTATTTGCCCAACCGAAACCACCAGTTCTTCTAATTCGGTTGTAGTCCACACGGTAACCACCACTCAAGAATATTTTTTCTCCAATGGTGTAGTTCGCTTGAATAAACGCACCAACGTCAATAATTGGGAACATATTACTTCCTCTTTCCTGGTTCGGAACGATTCCTAATTCTCTAGCTAGGGAAATCGTATCTTGTTTCGCTTCAAAGGCTTCTATACTCGGATAGTTGGTATCGTAATCGTTGTAAATCAAATAATCCCCTTGGGTTAAGGTACTTCTGAAGTCAATACCCGTAGAAAAATTAAGCCTTTCTCCATCATAGAATAGGCGGCTTTCGTTTCTAAACTGCTGGGCCTCGTAGTAGTAATACCTATTTTTCCATCCATGTTTAAACATGGAATAGCTTGAGTAATCAATGATCTCTGTTCCAAAAACATTGTTCTTTGGAGTCACGGTTCTACCTGCAATCAATTGGGTAGGATTCAGTAAATGCGCAAAGTGCAAATTCGCTCTCGGGTCTCCAAACGCGACAAAGTTGACTCGATTGGTTTCCTTACCTAAGCGGTGTAAGGCAAAGTTGGACAAGTTGGATATACTAATTTTTTCACTCAATTGGCGATCATACTGTGCATACACGGTGGTGTTTTCAGGGGACCAAATGGAACCATTTCTAGAGCCGGCCGCATCAATATCTTGATACAAACCAAACCCTTCGGTACGCTTCCAATGCCTAACCCCAAACAAAAAGTTATCCACCATCAATTTGGCACTAAAGAAGTAATCGTCTGTATGATTAGAAAAACCGATAGGCGCACCGTTTACATTACTGGTATAGGCAATGCTGTCGAGCTTCCTGGCTTGAGTTATACCTGCAGGCGTCAGGGTCATGCTGGTGATGAGACCTGTGGTAGCATTCTTATTCACATTGTAATAAGGATGGGTCTGAGGTAGGTTGAACTTCTTCAGGTAGTCTTCGAAGGAATAAGAACCTGCTCTCCCTGTCATGTTCATTTTCGTATAAACCAGACTTTTAAGGTCATCCACTGAATAATCGAAAAAATCAGCAGAAGACATGTCATGTTCATCCGAACGGTAAATTCTTCCCGTAACTTGAAAAGCCGCACCAGTACCACGTAAACCCATGACAAGGTCGGAGGAATAGGTATTCAGATTCCCGACCTGTGAATTGCCATAAGCATAGAAACTTTTTGATTTCCCACTTCCTGATTTTACTTTCAACACGTGATCTACTGGTATCTCTTTGGGAGAATACGTAATCACATTGATTGCCCCAATGAAGGCTCGAGGACCATACATGGTAGAAGAAGGTCCATACAAAATTTCTACTGCCTTGATATTCGCCAAAGGATATTGTCGAGAAATATAGGCCCAGTTGAGCCACAAATCATTCTCTTCTACTCCGTCCACCATAAAAAGGGTTCGTTCCGTATTTTCTTGACGAAAACCCATTTGATAAATATTGGCTCCAGCCCCCGAAAAAGTTTTACTGATATCAAACCCTGGTAAATCACTTAGTACATCAATCAAATCCTTGTAACCTCTATCCATGATTTCCTCCTGGGTTACTAGCTTTACGGTAGCAGGTGCAGTATTCAAATCTTCTGCTTTTTTGGACACGGAGCTGACGGTCACTCCTACATTTTCACGCTTTACTTCATCAAAAATGGTTTCAAATACAATGTTTCTATAGCTAGAAACAAAATTGCTGTTGGAGTTAACGATTTGTTCGATGTATACTTTCGCGTCGTCCAATCTATCCTCCACGATGGCGGTAAGGGCAAGCAATTCTCTCGCCTTGTTGAGTTCAACTAGATTACCAAATCCTTGGTTGCGTACGCAGAGTTCAAGATTTCTTTTGACGCTGGCAAAGTCACCAATATCATAACTATCTGAGCTAATTTCAACGGTATTGACATTGCATGCTCCATTTTGTGCGAAAGCAGGAGCACTACAAACAAGCACAAAGAGAAAGAAGAGGACACGGAGTGTATTTTTCATAGGGTAGAAGTTCCTGAGCGGATACTGCGATTATTTTTGAAGCAATTCATTAATTTCCAATGGCCAAACCTTTAGCGTTCGGTCATTACTGATGGAATAGGCTGTTTTCTTTTTCTCATCGACAGTAAAGCCAGTGATCCAGCTTCGGTGTCCTTGAAACTTTATTCTGGAAGACACGCTTGTAGATAGCGCAATGTCCTTGTCAAAAACAAAGAAAATCAAGCCCCCATCAAATCCTGTACTTAACATCAACTCTGTTCCATGAGCATAAGGCATCGTAACCAACTGACTAACTTTGGTCGCGTGAATGGTGAAGGACTCGGTAGTTTTTTGTTTGGTAGGGTCCACACTCCAGATATTCCCGTTTTCTAGGCCAAGCATCCAGCGTGAATGAATTACAGACCAAGCGGCACTGTGAATGGTACTCGATGCTTTCACCACCAATTCGGGGACGCCTGAGACCAAATTAGTTTTATAGAACTCATTGCCTTCTATCCAAAATATTGGTTTTGTGAGATCATTTGTCAGTTGCTTACCCTGGTTATCCTTGATCGCTGTAAACCCCTTCCCTTCTTGGTATTGGTAAACTACCGTGCTGCCATCTACTTGTTTGGCTATCCACAAATTATCTTGGCCAAAGGCCTTAAAAAACGCCTTGATTTGGCCCACTGGTAGTTTTGTGGCTAAGTCTCCGACGATTGCAGTGGAAAGATCTATCAAAAATAGTGAGCCTTTTATATCTGTACCAATGATTTCAGTGGCACTCAGAAACTCAAAGGATTTGATGTAACCTGTTTTGATAACAGCTTTTTCCGTCAAGCTTGGTTGGGTCGAATACACTCGTAATTCTCCATTGATGGTATAAACGGCTAGTTTGTCTTTGGCCTGCGATAAGGCGAGCAGCTTGGCGGGAAAATTCAATTCCAAGTCCATCTCTGCTACTTTGGAGGAGTTTACACCATTTAACAAGGCATTAAAAATGTCCGATTGAAGAGGAAAACCTCCATTACTTAGGTTTTTCTGGTAAGCTCCTTTGACCAATTCTATACCCCTTGCGAAATCACGGTTGGCAAAATAACCCAAGGCCTCCAAAGCAGTGGCTCTCGCTTCCTGCTGGTTTCTAAGCCTTTCACTTTTTTCGAAATTATTTTTCGCATCAATGGTGGCGTCATTTGCCAACTTTTCATTTTTCTGGGCCACATCTTTTGCAATGGATGCTTCTTGCTCCGATTTCTTGGCCAAAATCAAAGATTCAACTGCCATGCCACGCTGAACTTCCGCTTCTGCCTGGGCACTTAGCGCTAGCAAGCGTTCAGCTTCTGCTTCTTGAAGCGCAGACTGCTCATTTTTTCTAGCATTTTCAGCTTCCTCGCGTTTTTGTTCTGCATTTTCACGAGCTTGATCGGCATCTACTTTGGCAACAATCGCAGCCTTTTGCTGCTCCACAGCAGAATTTCGTTCTAAATAAGCCAATAAGGCGGTAAATGAGGAAAGTAAAAAGGCAATACCCACAGCAATACTGATACGAACTGAGTTTTTGAGTAAACTAGCGCGCTTCTTTTGTTGAGTGCGGATCTGCTCCTGTACTTGATTTTGAGAAAGAAGTAAGAAACTAGAAAATTGCTCCTTGTCGATGTTATATTTCTCTTCCCAAGCATAGGTGATGAAAATTTCTTCCTTCAAGATAAGTGCTTGGTCTAAACGTTGCTTACCAAGAACAAGCCCTTTGCCTGAGAAAAATTCCACAGATATTTCTTCGAAGAGTTTATACTGTTTGAACGCTATTTCTTCGTTTTCAACCCAGCTATTCAACTTCTTCCATTCAATGGGATATTCGGGTATAAGCAAACGATAAGCCCCTCCTCTTTCCGATAAAATTTGATATTGAGCAGAGGTAGCTAAATTCAACAAGAAATCAAGTTCCTCTTTGGGCAACTTGCTGAATGATTGTAACTCAGTACGGGGTAATTCAATAGGAATGGCACTCGTTCCATCCACATACATAAATGCCCTAAAAAAAGCTTGTATATTCTCTATCGAAACCTGGACACTAGCCACGGAAAGAAATTCAGACCCAATTTCGTCTAAAAATTGATCAAGCGAACTTTGATTTATCGTTTGGCTAGCCTCTTTCCCTAAGCCCTTACTTAAATTGTCTTTAAAAATTTGCGCAAAGAAAAGAAGTTTACCTAGACTCGCCCCTTTAGTTTGTCTACTACCTACAAAAAAATTAGAAAGTTCAGAAGTAAGTTGGTTTCCAAAAATACTTGCTAACCTTTCCTCTAACACCTTAGAAGCTAAATCAGCAGTGAATTCAGAAATAAACACACAGGACGAAAGAAAAGATTCTTTTCCTGGAAGATCAAAAAATTGTTTGGTAAGTTGGTTAGGTAGAAGATAAACAACTTTTGTGGAAAATTCCTTTTCTTGGGAGGTCACCTGCGCTAACAAGTGGGTAATCACCCCATCTGTTATTTTGGGAATTTCGATAAGGTGAATACCATTCAATTCTTTTACTTCATTTTTCCAGGTTTGAATTTCCAAAAGGTCCTTTTTCAAACTTTTGGAAGCAAAAAAATCCGAAGCTGCTAACTCATCGATTAGAAAATCGTCAAAATAATGATCCTCCGTTTTTATCAAAAAAAGCAAGCCCTTCGCTTCCAATTGCAGGGTGATTTTTGATTTGAAATTGGTTAGTTCTACAGATACTCCCTTACTCATTAGTAAAAATTTTAGTATTGTTTAGGTTGTCAACAATCATAAATTCGTTTTATGATTAGATAATGCACCTATGTTATTTATTTTTTTGAAGAAGAAAATATCTCATCGTATAACATCTCTGACCCAGTTTGCCAGGATTTAAGTTTTCCACTTTCATCCACAGTCAATAAGGTTTTGACTTTACCTGTTTGAACCAAAGCAAAATCCCAAATCCACTTATCAAATCCTTCAATTTTATACAAGTAGTTTGCAATGTAGTCATTCCTCAATTTTTTGAGCTTTAAATCAAATATATTGGCTGTTTGGTCCAAGCTAGCAGAAAACAATTTTTCGGAGCTGGCATCATAAGCCAAACTGGTGATTCTAGTTTTATGTGCAGGAATGGTCAATTCTGTCTTGATACTAATGACATTCCCTAATCGTAGTGTTTTACACAAAACAATTTCACCATTTTCCATCCCCAAGAATAAATTATCTCCTGAGCTTTTTGCGGCAGTAATGGAGATTTTCTTTAAGTCTGAGTTGATGGGTTGCCATTGTAGCGAAGCCATATCTAGGAGTACCAGTGTATTATCCTTACTGACTAGCAACAATTTTTCTTCGTTAAGCTTGAATACATTTTTGGCGGCTATACCTGTTAACCGTACCGTACTGGCTGGCTTATTGACATCTACTTTGAGTACTTGTCCAGCTACCAAGAGAAAGACCCCTTTAGGACTCACAAGTACTTGCTCCACAATTTGATTGGGTAAAAGGCCTACTTCTAGGACTTTATTTACTCCTGTACTTACATTAAACTGGAAAAGCTTACCATTTACTGTACCAATGATCAATTCGGTATTGGACATGAATTCCAAGGAACGAATTCGGTCCCTACCAATAGAAAATCTGGAAAGTGACACATTGCCTTGATTGATGGGTAGCTTCGAATACAACAAAATACCATCGTCGCCCCCAGCGGCTAGATTCCCTCCTGGAGAAATGCTGATTTTTCGAATACCACTTGGTAAAGAGCTAAGATCACTTGGGAAACCTATTATGGTTCCATTGTCAACCATCTTTCTTCTGATTTCCAGCAATACCTGGTACAAATCATTGTTGGGAAGATCTGCCTCCTTAAATTCCAAAGAAGCCTTTCTGTAATTACCATAAGCATCCTTTACCTCAGTGAGGAGTTCCTTGAATTCATCTGCCTGGTAATCCTTTTTTTCAACTTGATTTCTCAAACTCAAAATGGAATTCAATATTTCTTGATATTCACGCGCATTCTCCGCTTTCTTAGTCGCAATTTCTTTTGCTGCATCGGAAACTTTTAATTCACCTACAGTTTTGCTTAATTCTTTTTCCTTTTGATTTAACTCCTTATTGGTCTCCTGAATTTTAATCCGCTGTTGTTCGGCTTCATTTCGAGCGTTATTTGCTCTTTCTTTTTCTTCATCAGCACGCACTTTTTCGGAAAGTGCCAATTGTTCATTAGCTAATGCTACCTCGGTGGCTTTGGTAGCTTCCTGGTAAAGTAAATCTGCACGCTGCTTTTCTAGACGCGCTTTCTCTGTCTCCTTTTCTGCTTTTTCTCGTTCTTGTTGGGCAACTGCTTCTTGTCTTTTTGCATCAAACGCAAAAACTCCAATCACCAGTAAAATCACTAAACCGCCCAATAGTCCATAAATCCCTACTCTACGCAGCCGTTTAATCTTCTCTTTTTGCTCTTGCTCCTTTTTTAGAATCTCTTCTTGAAACTTAACCTTACTGGTAAGCAGGTAAGCGATGGTTCGGTGATGATTGTCATCAAATTGTTTAGACCAAAGTTCATCCGGTTTTTGGAGTTCGTACCATTCCAAAGCTAAATCAAGATCTGGAGGCCTTAAATAATCTGTTAATCCTTTGTCAAAAAGCGTTGCTTTTTCACTTAGACCCTTGTACAAATCCTGAGATTCCTTCTCTTCTTTGATCCACTCCACCAAACGAGGCCAAAGTGGAATAAAATGCTCGCTTTTGATTTCAATCACTGCAGACCCAGAAAGCAAGGAATGATCCTTTACCGCCAATCTCTCCTGAAAAGGAAGGATCACGTCTACTAAATAATGGAAAGAATGTTGAATCGATTGGAGTAGTGGGCTTAGCTCCAAAAGAGTAGACCCTGTCACTTGTAAAAAGTGATCTACGCGAATGGGTTTCCTAAGCTTTGATCCGTCTGGAACGACAGTGGTTTGCTTAAATAATTTCTCGATTAGTTTTTTTTCAGATTCCCCACAGGAATTAAAAAACGAATCTAATTTACTCTCATACAAAGATTCGCTAGAGATTTGAAGTAAGTCCTCAAGCCCAATTTCTTTCCGATTCGTAGAATTTACTACTTCAATCGCCTCATTCAAAAAAAGCTTCAGTAAGGTTAGATTCTTTAAATCCTTTCCGAATTGGTTGTACAAATAATCCAAACCATCCTTATGGATATTTTTTTTGGAGACTTGCAAAATGGCATTGACCACTTCAGAAAATTCCACTTTCCTAAATTGAGGCAGGTTGTACTGTGAAGCAGACAACATCTCGTAAAAATGGCGGTATTCAAAAAGGCGGGACATGTACTCCGCTCTCAATACGATCAAAAAATAAACCGGAATGGTAGAATAGCTGGCACATTTTCTGATATTTTGAATAAAGTTTTTTACCGTTTCGTCCCATTCATTTACATTCAGTGCTACTTCTCGAAGCTCAAATAAGTCTTCAAAATTGTCAATCACCACTAGGGCATTGCATCCATTTTTTTGGGAGAATTTTGATAAACATGCATTTTTCAATCCTTCACTAGTCAATCGCATGGATTCGGTCAAAAAAACCTCGTCCTCCAATTTTGACTTACTTTGATCAATTCCAAGTTGGGCTATACCTGCCGATAGATTTTCTAGTGGAGTAATCCCTGGACGAATCGTAACTGATTTCCATTTTCTTCCTGCTATGCCTAAAAATCCTTTATTTAATTCTGGGAGTAATCCTTGTTTGATCAGGGTAGTTTTTCCTGATCCATTTTCTCCAATTAAACCAACCAGTTGGGAGGATTGAAACAAACTTAGCAAATCAAATACCTGCCTATGTCTTCCCGCAAGAGACCCTGCACTACTTCCTAAAGCATCATTTTGGGAATTTGAAATTTCCATAAAACTTAATCTTGGATTTGAATACTATGCTTTACTTGATAAATGAATTTGACAATTAAATAGAAAAATTATACAAAACTATACTTGTATAAAATACTATAATTGGAATAAGCGAAGCAGGAAAAGGGCAAGACTTATTGAGGGTGAGAACGTACTTTACACTTTTCCTTGAATGTAGCGAGTACAGGAAAGAAATCCTAAAAAATTCCTTGTAGAATTAACTAAACAAGGGAGAAAAAAAAAGCGACCAATTTAAGCGTTAGGCAAACGGCGAAAAAATAAAGGGTCTTTCTACTTGAATTTCTGAATTAAGAGATGAATTAAAAATCGTAGTATATACAAGGCAATCATAATCCCAAACCAAACGGAAAAGGAAAGTTGAGCTAGATAGATCTCATCCAAAGGACTCAGATAGGGTGTTGCCGCCTTCAGGTCCATTTCTGCCATCACGGGAAAGCAAATCCAAATCGAACAATAGGAAAGCAGTATAAAATACCGGATCTCTCTTGCCAGTATTTTATTTGGAAGTTTTCCAACTTTTTTTACTTGCTGCTCTATCATGGCTTATTAATCTTCATTAATCCCCCATACTTTTCAATCAAATAGCTCACTCCAGCCCCCAAAAGAAAGAGCAAAATGTAGCTCCAGCTTTTCTGATTTATCCATCCGAAAAAGGAGAAAATCCCAAGTAAAAGGAGGCAAGTTATAGACAAGACAATCACTCGATAAAGCTGTCTTGCCAAGATGGTTTCTCTAAACCTCCAATCTGAGAACGCAACTGCCAGCGCGATAATTAGCGCCAAAGTAACCAAGGCAAATGTGACTACAAAAAGCTGTTTATAGGTTTGGAAGATTGCCGCAACTTTAATGGGATAGCCATCAATTTCCTTAATTGGATCTTTGATGTATACTACATCACCCGTAAATTTTTCAGCCACTACATCCCAAATCTCTTCTTTCCCTAAATCATAGCCTAGGGCATACAAACCCACCCCTTTGAATTTCTTAAAAAGAGCTAAATCCATTTTTTTGGAAAGAGTAGATGCATCGTCATACCATCCCTCAATGGAAGTGTCGTCTGGAAATTCGAGAAAGAAGTAATTGGTCATGGATGTTTCATCCAATGAAGGAGTAATCACATACAAGCTATCCTTGGATTGGAATACCCTTTCAACCTCGGACAAGGTAACTTTCCTTTCAAAATCAGTGCTGTAGTATCCTTCCGCAGGATCATAAGTTCCAGCCCATTGTGACCCATAAAGTGGAAGGGCAAGGATGGATTTTTCCGCAACAAGTCCTCGGTTTAGGTATCTGAGTAGTGTGTTTTCAAGGCTAGGACCTCCTGGGGTTTCATTTCTCATGGGAGCAACGGCAGCTACGGTGCCATCAATCTCATGGTAATCCATGCCTTTGACAATAAATAAATCTACCGACTCATTTAATCTTCCCAAGTCAAAAGGAAATTTAGAATCATCGGCAGGAATTACTAAAGACACGATCATTTTTTTGGTGATAAAACGAGTATCTAAATTGCCTTTTAAGAACTCAACAAAGTCTAAAAATTTAGTCTCCCTGTCTAAGGGAACATTGGTGAATTCAAGTTCAATTCCATCTGCATCTCGCTCCTGCAAGAGCGCTGACACCGAATCCAGTGTGGTATTCCACATGGCCTCATCTTTGAGGAATGCTAGGTTATTTGTTTCACCTTCCAAAGAGAGATTCAACAAAACCTTGGTCTGGTGCTTTTTTGCAGAATCCAGTAAATCTGTTTGCCTCCATTGGGAAATTTGTGCAGGATTGATGTAGCTTCCTGTATTAGGATTGATCTTAAATGAAAAAAAGGAAATCGTGGAAATCAAGTTGAAATCATACGTTTTCCAAACGTCTCCCATCCAATAGGGATACCAAGTATACACCTCTACATTATCGCGAAGCACCCTTCTATCCATACTTTGCCGCTTGTAGGTAAGGGTGGCAGAGTCATATTCAAGTGCCTGTAAATCGCGATTGTTCTTGGCACCATTTAACACATCATAGACGGTGGTATATTTATTGATGAACGACTTCTGTTCTAAGGGCGAGAGCAAATTGTTAAGGCTATCCGTATTTTGTGCTGTTGAGTCTGCTATACCCAATTTTGCCATGAGCTTATCCGTGGTCCCCTGAACCTTTTTGATTCCTGAAGTAACCTTCCTGCCACCAGACTTTAGCTTGTTGACCTCCTTACAACCCACAAAGGTTAGCAATAAAATAAGAAAGAGACCTGCGTAGGTTAATTCAGAATGCTTCATAGGATGGTTAATAGTATAGTCTCTTCAAATTCTTTCACGTCTACTTCTTGCTTTACTGCGAAATTTTTAACGATGAGCTTAATAATTTTTAATCCAAAATTCAGGTCATACAGTTCAGAGATATTGGAAAATTTCATTTGAATTGTACCTCCGGCTAACTTTTCTTTGGATTGGAAAAATGCATAATTGGCTTTACTGTTTGCGCTTACTTTCCAATTCTCTGGGGCAGGATAGCTCCCATTGGACCAAATCAACTTGCGCTGGGCATCGGAAATTGAAATAGCTAGCTCAGGAAAATTGTATTCGGGAAGGTAAGTAAACGATTTTCCAATCAATTCCTTCAAAGAAAAATCTTCCAAAGGATCTTCTCTATAAGTTTCCCTTCTTGAAATTTGTAAATTATCCTTATCTGTGAGGGGAAAAAAGAACACTGCAAAGCCTAGAACGTCGTTTTCAGTACCAAAATCTAGTTGCTTCTGCAGCACCGAATTACCTTTAAGATTGGCTCTGTGGGTGAGCTTTACCTGCTCGTCCACTAGCGTTTGATAAAGCGTATCCGCAACAATTGCATCCACAATCTCTTTTCTTATTTTGGGAGCAATAATTCTTTTTAACTCAACCTGTTCGGTTCTAGGGGTCACATGAATTTCAATATTTCCTTTCTCATCGAAGGGACCCATGCTCCGAAGGATAACTTCTATGACGCCTGTCTCACTGGCGAAAAATTCCAAGTTGACTTTCTTTCCTCGCTTTACAGTTAAAGATTTTGCAACCCTTACTTGATTGAGCAATACTTCTATGTAGGCCGCATTGCCTATCCCCTCCTCTACTACATAATTTAGCGTGAAAGAATCCCCTTTAATTGCATCCAATTCTAGCCGTTGGACTCTAGTTTTTGGGGACAGTTCGACTCCCTGGCCCAGGACTAGTTTACTCTCGGGTCTAATTACCGAATACCCTAAAAACTTTACGAGGTCTTCTTTTGAAATGAGAAGTTGCTTTGTGGTACTCAACAACTGATGAAGGCTATCTACCTCCTGCTTGTTCAAGGATGTGGGGGATTCGGTTATTTTTAACTCCTCAGCAATGAATAGGCTTAATTCACTTTCTGAGTTAAATTTTTGAGTAAACACGGTGTCACTCTGGGTGATTTGAGGACCAGCAAACAACGGGGCTTTCTCTTTGGCCTGTAGGGATCCTAGTACAAAAAACCAGCATCCAATCATCGACAGACTTCTAATTATCGAGTAAATCACTTGTTTATCTGTTTAGTTATCTCTCTCCCTAAGTCTCGGTAGAGGTCTTGTACTTTCTTTTGTTTGTCTGAGATGAGCTCCTTCTTGATGCTCTGGACCTCCCTTAACTTACTGGAATACCCTTGCTCCACTTGCTGTCCCGTTTGGTACATGTTATTGATGTATTCCATTTTAAAGTTATTTTCTTCTAAGGCTAAAAAATCATCATAAGGCCCCTTAGAGGAAAATAGTTTAGTCAAAACGGGTGCAATTTCAACAAAAAGAATCATCAAGGTAATGGTCCAAGGCGCCCAGCTTTCTAAACTATGCAATGCCTGAAGTCTAGAAAGTAGTCCCAAGGAAAAGTTAGCCTTGATATTTTCTTTGTCTTCTTGAAACAAGGTCAATTGCTCTCCCTTACTTTTCTCTAGTGCCATTTTACTCTCGCGAATATCCACCTCTTTGGTTTCATATTCTTGAATAAAATCTTCGTATTTCTTTTGCTTACGTTCGCATTCCTTTCCACTACCGTATTGGCCCGTACCACAGGTTCCATCACACTCGCATTTGTATTCTTGGTAATAAAACTCTTTCAAATCAAAAAACTCTCGAAGTTGTACATCCAACTTCTTTTTTTCCTCATCTATGTTGGCAATGGCTGTGAAATATTCTTTTTCAGCAAGTGCTACGCGCGAGACCACTTGTTCGTTGAGCTTTTCATCAATTTCAGACTTAAAAAGCTGAAGCTCCAAGGGTTTGGAAACCACCAATGCAATCAGGGTAGATAAAAATAAGCGGGGACTAATCTGAATTACTTCCCTCCAAAAATCACCCTTCTTTCTCAGTGTCGCCACAATGTAACGGTCCAGATTGAAAATAATCAATCCCCAAAAAAAGGCTAGAAAAAAATTAATGTACGATCCTTCAAAAATTAAGCTAAATGCAAAATAGGAAGAAAGCATAGCCAGAATACCTGTAAACAGAACTGAGGCGCCTATGCTTACGTGCTTTATCTTTTCGGTATCTGGACATTTATCCAAAACCGATTTGCTCACACCAGAGCAAAACAAGAAGAAAGCACTTAGTCCCATCCTAATTTTTTAATCTAAATAGTGAAAACACCTTGGATAAAAAGGTTTCTTTTTCTGATGATTGTACCTCTTTTCTTTTCCTGCCTTTACGCATCTGCTTTGCAATATCCTGGTTTTCTTCTTCCTCAAATCGAGCACTATCCTTACTTACTGGGTAAAAGTGGACTTCCTTACTTGTTACCGTATTTAAATAATGCATTTCAAAGTTTAAACTTGACTTTTCCAAGCAGACAAAATTGTGAAACCCAATGTTGTTTAACCTACCTAGTCGTGATTCAATTAATGTGGTTCCCGGTTTGCAAACCCATTCAATTTTGACCACATCACTCATGTAAACTGCGAAAACTTCATTGTTTTTTGAAACAGACTCTATGGGTACATAATCGTCAATTTCTTTATTGAAAATGGAAACTGAAAACTTTAAATGCTCGATTTCCAAACACTTAATAAAAATAGACAAAGAAGTTTTACTTTTTTCATTTTTGGAGGTAATTGTTAGAAAAGTATCCTCCTCGATGGTAATCCGCTCTTCCCCTTGTGAGTCAAGCATTTTATTGCCTGGTGTCAGTATATTGGAATTGGAATTGGTTGCCTCCCAGAAGATACTCAGCTCCTCTCCCTTGGTAGCAAAATACTTTTCAGCAGTAAAACTTAATTTAATTTCCTGAGAATAAGAGTTGACCAAACGGCTACTCTCCATTAAACTCTCAAAATCCTGATGTTTTTTGAAAAAAAAGTCTGCAAAATCTACCTCCCCTTCCAAACGTTTATTGCTGTAATACAGTCGGTTATCAAAAATGGAAAACTGTTCGAAACCTTCATCAAATACAGTGATTTCAATAATCCCTACTTTGGCACCTGCTTGGGTAATCCGGTGAAAGAGATTTGCATTTTCCAGGGTCCTGTATCCCTTTGGAAGTAAAATGATCAACTCAAAGTATTTTCCAGCCACCTGGGCTTTGAGTATTTTGTTGGCCAAAGCCAGAAAAACCTGGCCGTCAATAAACAGTTGGGCCTGGTGGTGAAAGTTGTCTAGTTGCTTATTGAGTTCGATTTCCAGACCTTCTGGCCAATAGCAGTAATCAAACATTCTACTTTAAATTAACGGGTGACTAACTTATCGAAATTTCCTTCAATCTAAGATTTCTTTGGGGAAATCCACTCCATGCAATCAACTTTGATTGCATGGAGCCCCTATTTCCCTGCTCTACCTTCTTTAGCCATTTCTCGTAGGATACCAGCTTCTAAGTCCAGCGACGAAATTTCATTTCGATGATCACGCTTAGAACTCAGCCAGGAAAATTGGATGGCATTACTAATCGCAGCACCCGAAATCTCATATTTCTCAGACAATTTTTTAATGGAAACATCGGATGCTAGACTGAAATTTTTTAATGCATTTTCCCAGAGCTTAATTCGATCCTCAACCGAAGGTAGGTTGAAGTACAAAATAGATTGAAATCTCCTGACAAATGCGCGATCAATATTGGGGCGAAGGTTGGTAGCCAGGATCACCAAGCCATCGTATTCTTCCAATCGTTGCAGCAAGTAGGAAGTCCCCTGATTGGCATACTTATCCTTCGAATCATTGATCTCTGTTCGCTTGGAAAAAAGTGAGTCCGCCTCATCAAAAAACAGAACCCAGTTTTTATGCTCCGCTACATCCAACAACCTGGAAAGGTTTTTTTCAGTTTCGCCGATATACTTAGAAACTACTTGAGACAAATCGATCCGGTAAACTGGCAGGTCATTATTTTTTCCAAGAATGGCCGCCGTTAGCGACTTACCCGTACCTGGAGGGCCATAAAACAAGGCTCTATACCCTGTTCTAAAGCTTTTACGCAAATTCGCCGAGGACTTAATTTCCTCCCTATACTTGATCCAATTTAAAATCAACCCCAGTTCATCCATCAATTGCTTGTTCAGAACCAGATCATCGATTTGCAATTGAGTAGTCAGCTCTTTGGCTGGAAACTGTGAGGAAAATTTGGGGGAAATCTTTTCTCCAGATATCAGGTGGTAAAAAAAATCTTCATTAATCTGGAGACTATTGGACCAAAAAGATTCATTTTCAGAGTTTCTTTTCAAAGAAAGTATCTGGTGCTTTGAAAAGAAATGTTCTTCTGAAAAGACCTTGTATAAATCAAGTCTTTGCAACAAATCTTTGCCATTCAGCACAAAATTGACGGTCTCCACGGTAGGAATAAAACCTTTATGAGACCTAGCTTCCACACCTCCGAATTCTGAAAAAGGCCTTCCAATAGATTTGTTTTGGATAAAAAAACAATCAAAAGTTTGGGGACTAAGCAAAGGAACCATACTCATCAAGAGTATTACTCGTTCCTTTAGATCCAAGGCATATTTTGTTACAAATTCCGAATACGGATTAGGTTCACCAGCCCATTTTGGAGGCTCTGGGAAAAGAAAATCAGGACTCGTCTCCTCAAAATAGGTACTCATCCGTAGATCAAGAATGGTTTCTAACCAGACCAGGTCCTGCAAGATGGGCTGTATCAACTTATCAGTACTAGTTTTCATTTCCATTGAACATTTAATCTTTTCTTCATCCAGCTTAAATTTATCATAGAAATATTCCAAGTCAAGGTATCCATCAACACATCGTACGCTTTTCGATCAACGAACAACTCCCACCTGTTGTCTTTTTCATAGAGCATCCCTTGACGCATGAAGAAAGTTTCCCTAAAAGTCTCCAATCTAGTACCACGCATTTTTTCCCAATTAAATATAGTACCATTGATCAATTTCTTCACAAGCTCCTCTTCTTCCGTAGTTATTTCTAGATTTGGAGAGATAGGCATATTCAAAGGAACTCCGCATAAAACCTTATTTAAACTCAAATCCCATTCTTCGAAAGAGGTCAATCCTGTGGCAAGGTACTGCAACAATTGAACCGCTCTTTCTTCTGCTTGCTGCCCTTTAAATTTACCCTGCTCAACCAAACCTACCGCCGCAAAAAATCGACCGAAAAAAGGCCAGCAAAGGATCATTCCTGCATTAGAGATGCTCACGCCCTCCCCAAGGTTCACCTCCTCGATTTCGATTACTGGCTGCTCCTCTTCTTTCTTTTTTTCAATCCCTTCTTCCAATGCCTTTTTCACCTTCCTACTCGCATGTTGGAGCATGACCAAAACTTCAGCTTTCTGATCTCTACTCCTAAACATAGACACGATCACAGCTGGACTTTTGGAATCCATCCACTGCTCAAAAATAGGTAGCAATAGCTCTACCAAATGCTTGCTAGAAGAACCCATTTTGGATAGGCTATCTGCAAAAAACAGGATTCTATCTACAGGATTTTGGATGCGTAAATCTGCAAAAAAATTACTTCCTGTCCTTATTCTTACTTCCTCTGCCAACTTTTCCAGTTCAGAAGAAAGTTTGGGATGTAAAAGGCTAAAAAACCACTTCTCGTTTACATACCTAAGCAAGTTGGTTAGATTTTTCTTTTTCTTGGGATCTGATAAACTCGCAAGAAATATGCCTCGCAACTTAGCTAAATCTGCACCTTTTAAATCCATTAATTTCTTGGCAAAGGCTTGCAAACTCCCCTCCTCCATGGGAAGAACTCCATGGGCTAGGAAAAAGTAGAGCAGCTCAATAAAGCTCATTGGCTTTGGGGCAGCTTCTTGTACATACTGCTCGAAAAAAGAGGGGCTATTTTGTCGGAATTCAGGCCAAACTTGAGGATTAGCACTTAAGGCCTGCTGGAAAGAGTTATACCCATCTTTCAATTGAAAAAAGCGTTTGAAAAACAGCTCTCTCTTCTTCGCTTCACTATAGCTATTATCATAAAAGCTATTTCTGAATACCTCTACAAAAGCTTTTAAAACACTGATAGATGCCGAATCAAAAAAAGACTTCAACCAATTCTTCAAGAAGGTCTTACCCTTTAAGTCCTTCAAATTTGGGTCATTCAATGGCTTAAAATAGGCATAGATTTGCTCATCCGTGGTCAATTCTAAAATTGGATCCGGAGGAGTTGATCCTGATTCCCAAAGCCTAGCCTGTTCAAAAAAGTACTTTTTTTCTTCTTCCTTCCAGACAAAAATTTTTGCCAACCGGGCAAACACAGAAGAGAAGTCTACCTTACTTTTTTCCAAAATTCCTTCCTCTAGTAAGAGTTCTCCTACCTCTACCGCAAGGGATGCGGCAGTCCTTTGGAGTGCAGTAGATTGAAAAAGAAAGACCAGCCAAGCCCGCAAAAAAAACTCGATTTTTACTTGATCTTGGACATTATAAATTTTCACTATTTTTTCCAGCTGGTCAACAGAAATAGCTAAACCAGCTTGCATGTGCTTCTCCTTGATTAACCCCAACAAGTCCTCGTATTTCAATAAATTAAAATACTTTCGGCTAAAATAAGGATGCCTGTTAGTAGCAAAGAAATTCAAAAATTCATTTTTATTATCAGCCGCCAATTTAGAGTTGTAGTCACTAAATTCCTCGGATGAACTGCCTTCAAAGGGATGAGCTACAGGAAAAGTGGATTCATAAACCAAGCTTCCAAGGATCGGTAAAATTGAAGGCTCCTCTTTCATATAACCACTGCGCGCAATGAAGGATGCAAATCCATCTGCTTGCTCAAGGGAAGCCAAATTTGAAAAGGACTTTGTGTTTTTGATGTCCTTTTGTTGTTCTCTTTTTTGGCCGTACCCCTGTAGGTCTTCCCAAAACTTGTCTGCGATCAACTGAGCATCCCATGCATTCCCTAGAAATTCTAATACTACTTCATCTCGAGCAAAAGATCCTCCTTCAAAAATTTCCTTCCAAAGAATTTTTTCAAGGAAACTTTCCAAGGCTACCCCCTCCAATTTCACCCATTTGGTCTCTTCAAAATAGCTGGTAAAATCAGCGATACTCGCATTCCAATCAAATGAGGAATATTGGATTAAAAAGTCCAAAAATTGTTTTTTTAGCCACTTCGGGGACTGAACCAAGATAGCGTCTTGAAATTCGGAATCGTACCGATGGAGCTGCACCAACTGATAAAATGACTTGGCATATTTTGAAGTCAAAAGTTTGAGTAAAATCTCCTCATCGTATCGCTTTGCTTCTGAGAATATTCCATATACTTCATCAAAACCAAGAATTCCAAAGATCCTTGCCACTAACTTTGCGGAATTATTCTTTAGTCTCCTTTTTTGAACCAATGGCATTTTGGCTTTTATAGAAGATGGTTTTACTTCCTCACCAGATACAACTCGCTCATTCAAACTCAAAAATTCTTCTACTCTTTCTTTAAGGGTAGCCAACGTGAGTTGGCTTTGGGGAAGTAAAATAAGCTCATGGTAAAGCCAAGTATATAGTTTTACCTCCAGCCTCTCCGCATTGTTTTTAGTAAGGAGCTGCTGAATCCACAACAAATATCCAGGCAAAACAGTCGACAAACTAGGCCGCATAAGTTCAGCAACCTTTAAAAATAATTGCTTACTGATCGAACCAGCAATGGGGAGACCCATTGCTATTTTTTTGATCATGGCAGTAGAAACCATTTTCTTATTGGCATGCAAAAAAGTAAGGAGCTGAACTACGTCTGCCGATTGCGTAGGAGAAATCCCTTGAATACCGTATTTCTTAATCCAAAAATTAAATTCAGCGGTAGTTAAGGTTAGACTAGCATTGGATTTCTTTTCTAACAGGATAGGAATCAATAGCTCACCTGGAGGAAGGGTAAACTTTTCAGAAAACTCCTCCCAAAGTTCAAAAAGTCGAGGAGTGCTCGTCAAGGAGAGTGCCTGCGTTTTTGTTTGTAACCAAGCCGCTACTGCAGCAGGTACTAATCCATACTGATCTTGGTACAAGCCAGCAAACAAGGAAATTATTGCCTCTTTGTTTTGATAATTGGTGCTCCAATCTTGTTCTTTTTCATTCGTGGTGAACAAGAGCAAGTCAATAGACCTATAGTCTTTCCTTTTTAAGATATCTTTGGCATATAAAACACCCAAGGTCTGGTTAAAATAATAGATTTTATGCTTTTTTTCGCCGGTTGAAATAGATTTTAAGGTAAGGAAAAGTAAATTTTTATAGCTTATCCCATACTTCAGAGCGGTCTTTTTAAACAAAAGACGGAGGTAATTTTCATCGGAAATGGATTGTAAATTTTTATTCAGAAAGAGCTCAAAAGTAATTTCGTTGATCGATTTTTTTACTTGGATAAGCGTCTGATTGATGGGTTGATACTCCTCTTGAACTTGTTCAAATACATCTACAACCCACTCCAATAGCTTTCTTTTTTGAGGGGCTACTTTAGAGAAAAAAGACAGAATTGCCTCTTGTGACAAGCTGTCCAGAAAACGTTTTTTGATGGCCTGTGTCTTTCCATACTTTAGCAAAAAGGCTACCAGCCCATCAAAATCTTGCCCTAATAGTGCTCCAAATAAGGTGTTGATATTTCTAAATCGGTACGAAGAACTTCTACTATCAGCCAGTGTAAATCCATGAACTAAGAAAAATTGAAATTTTTCAAGTAATTCATCCTTTCCTAACCCTAAACCAGTCAGTGGCTGGATTCCCTCTTTTTCATTACTCGTTTTGGATTTGGTAGTTGGAGAAGAAGTGAAATTTGAGGATTTATCCATCCCTGACAGGTAGGAAGAGGCCACCTCTGAACCAAAGCGAATCTCCAATACATCCACAACTGAAGCCCTAAAACTGCTGAATTGATTGATCCGATTCGGATTTACAAGCAGATCAAGTACCATGCTTTTAAACATCATGGACACGGAATGGGCATCCAAGTGTCGGTATTGCTCTCTAAAAAATGTTTTCAGATGAGCAATTTCTTCATAGGGGGCATTTTCCTTGTGGGGATTGTCCACCAGTACGGTTTGTATAAGAATCTCTTCTGGAAAATTCTCCAGTAACCTCTTTTTTTGGGTTGGATTTTTCACATACCCTCTTAGCTGCCTTGAGAATTTTTTCGGATTTTTTGAAAAGGCTTTTGCTAGGTGGTCACGAAAACTTCCTTCACTGGGCGACAACCAATTGGGTCGGACACCGCGTCGGATAAAATCATCTAAAATGACAAAAGGCAAATCTTCTGCCGAGGTAATTTTGGAAGAAGATGATTGTAGATGCTGCTTAAAGGCATTACTAAATTCGCCCCTAAACTTTTGTAGAAGCTCATTTTTTAAATCAGCAAGCCTAAAGGATCCCAGGTCGATTTCTAATTTATCGATCACTAAAAGGTGATGGGATGGATATAGCTCTGAAAAGATCTGGTCAATTAGTTCCGAAACACTGGTTTTTACAAGCTCTGGAATCTCTTCTGATACCTCGTCAAAATCAGATTGTGTAGCCACATTTATCTCAAATTTGAGAGATTTGACTACATGATTAGCCATTTGATGGATTAGAATAGACAGACTGGAAACTTCTCAAAAGCTGTATCAGCTGCAAGGATAAGGAATCGATTTTTCTAAAGTCCAACTGGTCCTGATTTTTTGCAAACAACCATTCGTAATACAACTCTTCAAATCGAAACAGATCCATGGGGTTAACAAAATAAACCTTGGCCGATTGATGAGCCATGATATTTTCTGCTATCAGCTTTTGAAGGTAATTGACTAGGTCAGATTTCTGAAACCTCAAAGGCCATTCCGGGAATATAAAAGTAAGTGTATCGGAAAATTGGAAATCCACCGGAAACCCATGTCCAGAGCCACCAACCAGATTGACTTCCATATAGGTATCTGGAGCCACTGATTTGGTACGTACTTCTTCAAAAAATCGGATTGCCAAATCAATTGCTTTTTTTGCTCCTGGCTTTGAGCTAAACTTATTCTTTATTTTCGCTACAGGTTCATGTCCAAAGTTATAGATCAATACAGAGTAGGAAAGTGTATTCTCCTCTTCTACAATACTGTAATTTTCTACCTGAAGCCCAAACCCAAACAAATCCTCTCCGATTGAGCGTTGGGTCTCCATATCACCAGGAAAAAGCCCTTCAATAAATGCTTCCCCATCCGCATTCAAAAACGAAAATAGGTAGGAGACGGATTCCAATGGCCTTAGTAAAATATTTTCAATAAGATGGAAGCCTTCCGACTGCTCATCCAATTCGGAAATTTTAGCAATGATTTGATCCCGCTTAGCTACACAATCTTCAAGACGGTCTGCTCGATAAATTAAGGCAGGATAGTCTGCATACCTTTGTTTCATCAACAAAAAATGCTGTTTATTGTCCTCAGCATGTGCAACCAAAATTCCCTTTTCATTGGAAATCAATTCAAAAATCTCCTTGATAAAGGAAAGTCCCTTGCCGTAAAAATGGACGGCTTCATCTTGGTAATTCTGTGCTGGAAGGGCATATACTCGAGTAGGTTCTCCAGCAGCCAGCTTAAGGTCTACCAATTCCCACTCCCCTACTTGTTCTTTGGATTTTTCTACTTGAAGATGTTTGATCAAGGGTGCAGAAATATTCCTTCTCTGTAAATTTTGAATACCTAAAGACAATGCTATTCGCTTTTCAATGCTGGAAAGGTTGGTACAATTCCAAATTTCCGTGGCTTTCATGTCAAAGCCCTTTGCTTTTGTTTGTCCCAACTCAATGAGTCGAGTCAACAAATTCATTTTTGTTTGGATAACAGAAACACCCCACTCTTCGGATGAATCCACAGCACAGGATCGGCTAATCTTCCGAAGGCTAGCCTCATCTAATTTTTCGCCAAATCGGGCAAGCAAATGATCCAATAGCCTATTTCTTCGATCCAAATAGTCCTGATTTTGGTCTGCTGCTTCTCCAAGCGTGTTTTCGATCTCCCCAAAGGAGGATAAGAGTTTTTCTAGATTAGGAATAGCAGTAGGAAGCTGATTGAAATAGGTATGAGTGGTGTTTTTAACCGAAAATAAATGCCTTAAACTTGACAGTTGCGCCAAATAGGAGGCCATGAACTGTTCAAAAAAGTACAAGTAAGCCGATACTTGCAAAGAAGAAGCTTGTACCTCTTTAGGAGCGTTTTGAGATACCCCATTTACGCCTACCCCAAAGAAATTAGGAAGCTCATTGTGGATGGGAAAATGCTTGCTAAGCTGGTCTAATGAAAAACGTCCAGCTGGCAATTTTTCTTCATACTGCAGCTCTTGGTGGTAAAATTTATTACTTGAGGAAACCTCAGTGGAAAGTAACTGTTTGGTAATGATCGGATCTACCCCGTAGACTACATTGTTTTTTAGAAGCTGAACTTTGCTTTGAAACGACTCCGTAAGTTCATCCAGGTACAGAATCTTGGGAAATTCTGTTTTTTCTAATTGAACAAAATTATCGAACACAGGAAGCCCATTTTTAAAAAGTTGTAGACTTCTAATCTCTTTCACCCCTTCCACCGAAAGAATTAATTCTTTAATTCTAGAAAGGTAAATGGCATCGATTTTTTCCGTCAATGCCTCTTCAAAGACAAAACCAAACTTGGGTAAGGGCCCTGTAAATACCTCCTCAGGAGAAAATCCTTGTTCCTTCCATAGGTTCATCGGGTCATGAAACTGAACCTGAGGATTGATATACCCATCTAGCGCTGCATAAATCTTGGCCATAACCAATTCACCTAGGGAATCTGATTCAATGCTAATCGCCCCTTCTAAGCTTAGGTATACTTTTTTTAGAATAAATACTTCCTCCAAATCATGCCCTATAAGTCTATTGGCATGAAATAGGTCAGCCACTTCCTTTTTAAGGTAATGAAGCTCAATGTCGCTCAGGTCCTCCGAGCATTCAATGTAAATCTCAAACAAGCCCTTCAAGCCCATCTTATGGTCTTGGATTGGAATTACCCATGCATTGGCTACCATCTTGATGCGGTCAATAATCAGTTTTCTGTAATCATTGACTTGAATTGGCGAACTACTAAAGGCTGCGGCTGGTCCAAAAAGTAAATTTTCTTTGATCGAATCAAAATTATCTGTACCAAAGAGAAAGAGGTCTTCTACAGGGAAATTGGTACGGTAACCTAGATCGGTGATGGCATACGTGAGGTATTCCAAAAAGGTAACTCCTGGGTCGTGGTAGTTGTAATCAGTCCAAATTTTACCTGAATACTTTTGCACAAAATTGAGCCCTTCCTCCATAAGAAGGTCGTACCTAAGAATAGGCTTTTCAGAATGTTGACTTGGAATAGAATTAGCCACGGTACGAGATAAGTTTGGGAAGTTGAATTAAAGAGGAAGAAGACTACCTATTGAAAACCGAATGGGATAGGGCTCTCCCGTTGTGGGATTCAGGCCGTAATGCCGTGCGGTCTTTACCTGTAAGGAATAGTTGTATAATTCTCCCGACCAGCGAAATCTCAGTCGATTAAAGAAACTCCCATAATAGGTGGAGGTTTTGTTTATTCTCCCTTGTGAAAGTGGTCCTCCAAACGTATTCAGTGCGATAGCATGAGCCAAAGCATACCGACCACTGCCTTTTTCACCATCGGCGCGCGCCATTACCTCATAGGCACAAGGTTCTTTAATTTGGTCTACTATCGTATACCACTTACCGTCTGCAGGAACTTCCCCAGCATGCAATGAGCCCACTCTCCCTTTGGAAGTGATGACTCCATTTACATCCAGTTTTGATTTGGGATTTTCCTCATCTATGCCTACGTTTCCTCCATTTTTTAGAACCAAGAGGGGTTTATTTTCTTCTTCCTGAAAGGCCAATCCTCCATTTTGCTCTTGGTCCAAATTGATACTCCACTCTGGATTAACTTGCTTGAAATTTTTGTAGAAAGAAATCAACCGCTTCGACCTACCCACAGGGGTCACTTTAAAACCACTATCACCTTCTCTCGAAATTCCATCATCTACAATATTGACCGTAGACTCAATCAAATCCGCAAAATGCCTTTCCGAAGGCGCACTACCTTTTTTAAAGTAGTTGAGTAAGGATTGTCTATTTAATAATGCCATATCTAAAATTTGAAATTAAAGTGATAATACTCTAAGTCATCTGATTTCTTAAGTTCAATTCCTGTATCCTCTACATTTTCTTCGTATTCTGCTGTGATGATCAGATTTTCACCGATTACCATATCTTCCAAATCGAAGGCCTCTGCAGGAAGGTATTTCTCTTCTTCTACCAAGTCTATTTTCTTGAGCGGATAAGGGATAAGGATAGACCATGGCTTGCCTATGGTTACTGTTTCCATGCCATCATCCAAAAGCGCTCCATCCACAAACTGGTACTCACCTTGCTCATTTTCAAACATTTGAGCTAAGGAAAAGCTGGTGAAGAACTTAACATAAGGCCGAGAGGTAATCAGGTTTAAGATCTCAGCTCGTTTAGTTTCGCGTTGATAAAAGGCCGTTGAAATGTCGTCATAAAACCATGGACAGGTTTCATTGAGCAATTCTTGGTACAATTTTTTAAACAGCAAACCGGTATCTGAGGAGTTAAACTTGATCTTACCCTTAATCATCAAGTACTCGTATTGGGGATTGATGACTTTAAATACGACAAATGGATTGACAATCTTTTTAAGGTACAACTCCATCTCCTTGAGCTGTCCTGGGTTTAGCTTAGGCAAATAAAAATTTTCTTGATCCACAATTTTGGGCATACCGACCACAACTACTTCTCCTGGATCCACAAAATTTTCATGGCCAAAATTGCCAAACACTTGCACAAATCCCAACCAGCTAAATTCTTGAAGGAGCATCTTTTCGATATCCCAGCGGGTAACGGCCCTAAACTTATGCTTGAGACTTTCACTAACTCTACGGAAATAGTGTGTTTTTTCTTCTCTAGGCCTACCTCCAGATGATTCGATGGGCTGAATTACCCCCAATAATCCTGGGAAATCGTTCTCAAAAGACTCAATAGAAAATGCGGGAAGCACAGATTCATGCTGAATTTCTTTTTCCAAAATCGCCTGCGCCGCAAAGGCATTCATGTAAATTCCAGAGATCACACTGACCATGGGTTGCTGGTCTTTGGTGCGGCAACAAATCCAAAACAACTCATTGGGCATCACTAAATTATTCAAGTTGATGTCCTTAGGGCTTTTGAAAGATACAATCCCTGACCTAGTGAGTCCAAAACTACTGTCAAACAAAATGTCCTCTTGTTTGAAAGGCTTCCAATCGTCATTTGCTAGATAAAACCAATCCAATTTGGGTGCATCTCCATGAAACCCACCATTGTTTTTAGAAATTTCAAAGAGCATACTGAACTCTTCTGGAAATTCTTTTGCCTCAAAACCAAAAAATAAAGCTCCTTGAAGTTCAAAAAATGGAAGTAGTCCATTGTCATAGACTAAGCCATCTTTCAATAAAAACTTCTTCCCAAAAGGATGGATCTGGATAAAATTTTCTTGTTTTTTAGTTTGGTTAGTAAAGGAGCGCGTACCCAAAAAATTAATCTCTGAAGAAGAACTATAGTCTAGGTAGATGTCCTTAGCCATCGGTGAAAAAGGCTCATTGGGCTCTACCACCTTAAATTTGGCCTTTGGATTTTCGAGCTGGGCATTTGTAGCTTCAGCGATATTGTTTGCATAAATCGTGGAATACACATCGTATCCAAAACCAATGCTCGGCGAGATCAATTCAAATTTTAAAAATCCAGTTTTCTGATTGGAAATGAATTCCTCATCCTCATCTAATTGGAAGGTATAGTCCGGGAGAATTTGTAAGGCCTCAAGATCAATTTCTTGGATGTATCTTTCCGGCATAATTAGCCCATCTTGCTCTTCAAACAAGTTGGTAACTACGGTTTGGGATCCATCCCTTGGCAAAAATTTATAGTCAGATAGGGCCTGAATCTTGAGTTTAAAGCTATCATTTTCAATCCCGTAAGGATATTCTTCATAAAAGGACTTCATGTCCTCACCTCGTGGCAGGTCATGAAAGGTCCATCCCACTTGAAGGCTTTCCAGATCCTTAGAAAAAATCTCCTCATTGCCAATTAAGAGGTAACTCCCCACTTTTGGTACGGGCCCCAACAAATCGAAGGGAATACTTTGATCTAAAGGACCGAAGCTGCTGTGAAGGCTGATATTTTTCAATTGCTTCACGTTCACTCCTATTTTTATCTGTTCCAATTCCAGAAACTGCAAAAAGGAATACGGATGAAAGACATGTTGATTTTTAAGCAGAATTTTTAACACCGGTTGATGCAAATTCAATCCTTCAGCATGCACTTCCTCGAGGTAAGGAGAAATTGCCGGATGACCTGGCCCCAAGTTAAACACAAGCTTAAAACTGTTTTCGTTCCAGTTCATAGGTGGAAGTACCTCATGGGCAGGCACCTCACACCAACCTTTGTCAGTGGTATGCTGCAAGCTCAAGGAACCTTCGAAGATTTGATGAAAAACTTCTTCTGGCAATAGGTTTTTTGTCCTGGAAATGGACAAGAGCATCGCCAAAAAGTACTGGTAGCTTTCTGGCAAAAAAACGAATTCAAGATGCACTTCCCGATATCCACCCCCCAAACGCAAAGTTGGAGATGAAACAGAAAATCCGATGTCCACCTCATCCATGGTTTTACTCGACTTGTTCAAAAATCGCTGCTCTTCACCCAAGGCTTGAAAGGACTTAAACTCTTCCAAAACAGAAATATGTTTGGAATAAATTCCATTGACAGTTTGAAAAGGTGTACCTGGATCAATAAGCTTGGCTCTGGAAACAAATAAGGTATAAAGGCTTGCTAATTTTAAATTTGAAAATGTAACAGGGTTTTTTACCTCGTACAAAATATCACTCCCCTCTTCATTTTGGCCCGCCAATAGGCGAGAATTTTTAGGGACAAGCACCTGATCGATTTCATCATCTATGGTAGCATAGCACTGCACCGTATCCGCTTCTTGTTCCTTTCTAGCTTGGCCAAGAATGCGCTCAAAGTAATACGTTAACAGCCTATCTGGCACAGAATTCATTTCCTCCTGTAATTGGCTAAACAGCTGAAAAAAAGCAATGAGCAGCCCAATATGGGGCTCATGATCTTGCTTATTAGCCAAGTTTTCCCGGAAAAGTAGTTTGGACCTTTCGGTCAGGTTAACAATCGTTCTGAATACCGGACGGTGTAGCAGAAGTAATTGCTTCAAAAGGTAATTGACATCCAAAATTTCAGCACCCCATCCAATAGGAGGAGAAGTTGATGCCACTGGATTTGATTCCCATAAGCTCTTCAAATCCAGATCCCCGATTTCCAGGTGAATTGGACTATTCAATAGTTTAAGTTCTGAAGCTAAGAACTGGAGTTGCGCATAAACGGATTTGCAACGGTAGGAAATGGCACCTACCAGTTCATTTTCAAGGGTTGTACTTTCCTTCTTTTTGTTGTAATCCGAAGAAAGTCTGTACCAATAATCAATAGTGACGAGCATCCCTTTGATCTGCTCAAAAAGTTGTAGAATTAATTGGTTTTTTTCCTCTAAGACATCGCTTCTTTCAAACTGCAAAAGAATAGCTGTTTTATCCTTTTCTAAAGACTTTAAATCAAAATTTTCGATTTCTGCCAACAAAAAAAGTTCGTTGGAAATGAAAAAATCAAACCAGTCTCCACGTTCCTGCAGGTTTTCATCAAAAAATTTAACCTGCTTGGAGAGCCGATTGATGATTTTGAGAAAATCACTTAATGTGCGCTCCTCCGGTAAAAAATACCGAGTATCGAGAGCGCTCATTTTGTGAATTCTCTGGCTCATGGAAGTAAAGTTGTTTAGATTTTTCAAGATGGTTATTCAGGTATGTTAGTTCCTTCCAAAATATAAAAAGGAAAGACGATATTATCTCTTACGTTGGTTGATTGAATCTCGTAGTCCACCATAAAATGAACCACTCCATCGTTAACTCTTTTTGTATCTACTTTTACCTTATGCACTATAATTCTAGGCTCATAGATTCTCATGTCATTTTTCAGGGTCTCACATAGAAAGTTTAAGTTGCTGTAGGAAGCTCTCTCAAACATATATTCATGCATTACAGAGCCATATTTGAGGCGCAAGAGTCTTTCCCCACGTTGGGTAGCGAGGTAGATTTCCAAACTTTGTCGAATATCAACTTCGTCGCTAACCATATTCACCTTACCCAATACCTTGTTGAAGGTAACCGGATACCCCCACCCTCTTCCTAAGAAACTTTTATCTTCTGCCATACTCTTGAATTTAATTATGAAGCGCTAGTCGATTTATTTAATTGACATTTACCATTGCCCCTTTGATATTGACCTGCGCTGAAGATTTGATATTTGTACCTGCATTTCCACTTACTTCTGCTTTTACTTTGGCCTTTAGATTTACGTTTTTTCCGTCAATCTTGGCATCACCCGCAGAGGAACTGACCACAACTCCTTTGGTACCTTTCAGTTCTAGCTTCCCCGAAGCAGTCAATTTGATATCTTTCTTAGAAGTAATGGTTACCCCTTTGTCAGAGGTAGTGATCACATTCTTGTTTTGATCCTCAATTTTTACTCCCTTGGCTTTATCCGAAATAAATATGGTGTTCTTTTTGGGTGTAATCACTTTAAAGGTCTTGTCTTTGTCATCAAATTCCAATCGAGTACCTGCTTTAGTTACAATGGATTTGATAAAATTATCCTTGGTGAATTTTTCCTTGGTCGTATTATTTTTACTGTACAGAGATCCCAGCACCACAGGAAACCTAGGGTCATCGTTGATAAAGCCAATAATTACCTCGGAGTTTAGTTCTGGCACAAAAAAGCTACCTGAATTTTTTCCCGCATGAAAGTGCCCCAACATAGCCCAAATACCATTCCCAGTACTTTTTAAGGAAGGAATCATTACCTGGATTCTGTTTTTTTTGCTTGGATCGGCATCCAATTTTTTAACGATTCCAACATGCAGACCGGCTATAGGAGGCAGCAAATTTAATTCCGATTGATTTGAAGCTTGGAAAAGACTTGGTTTCAAGCCAAAAGAAACCTTGGTAACAAATTGCCCATTTTCAACCCGATGTTCAACTTCGGTGATGAATACTAATCCATTAAACAATTTGCCGAAGCCATCCAATTTTACAAGATCTCCCAAAGTCACAAGAGTAGTCCCTCGGAAACTCATCTCCCCTACCATCCTTTGCATTCTACTTGCCATCAGGGCAGCATCTGCATGCCCTTTCAGTTCCTGCGTCAAGACCGGAACAGGAACATTCAAGGTTACTTTTGTCGCTGCAGCAACCTTTCCTAAGACCGCACCAGTAATATTGCCAGGTTTATCAAATTTGGGGTCCTTGCCCGTTTGTTTGACTACCTTTTCAGAATAAATATCGTAATTGGTAGCCTCCATTTGCTGCAATTGGGTAGCAGCATTTAGATCTCCTCGAAAAGTTTTAATGTCTTTCCCATAGGTGACTTTGATTTTTTCAGATCCCGTAATTTTTGGGACCTCAACACTCACCGCGCCCAATGAATTGAATACCACCATCCCATTGGCCTTGGCTCTATTGAGCAAAAACTCCCAATCACTGCAATTATGTCTAGAAATTAAATCGTGCGTTACCGTAGTAGCAGTTACCGTTTTTGAAAGACCTGCCGTCGACAATAAGGTAGTCATGATGACGCTATCTTTTTTCTTCTCGTAAAGCTCTGATTTTTTTCCAATCGTCATTTTTATGGCTTTATCTGAAGCTTCCAACAACAATAGGTTGCGCGAAGAAAAGCTCAAGTAATCCACACCAATATCAATGCTATGCTTGGTGATAATTCCAGAAAAAACCTTCACATTCTTCTGTGCGTACCCAAGCGAGATATCTACAGTTTTTCCTGGAGCAAAACTTGCAATTTCACTTTCAGGAAATAAGTTTTCATAAGATTTACCCCCCGCGATAGAAACATAGGCTTTTGCAATTTTATTAACCTCTGATTTGACTAGAATTTTCATAACCAGAAGATCCGTAGGTAAAGACTTTCCTCCAACTTTAATGTCAAAAGAAGTTACCAATTGCAATGAATCATCCGGAGATTTAGCGGCAAACATGGGTTATTTCTCTAAGGGTGGAATTTCAATTTGACTTCCAATTTTCAATCCTCTAAAGGAAGGGAGATTATTGTAGGTAGCTATTTGCAGGTAATACTTAGGGTCATCATAGGAGGACTCTGATAAGGCTATTAACGAATCTCCGTCTTTTACAGTGATGATTCTCGTAATGTCGGGACTTTGAAACTCACGACTAATTACTACTTCATCTACCTCTTCTTCCAAAGTAAAGCTGATCGCTGCACGAACTGGGTCACCTTGGATATTGAAATAGGTATAATCAATGGTAAGGTTAAATACTTTCCCTACCAGTATAAACTGCCCCCATTGTAATTTAACAAAAGGAGGACTGTGGCTAGCCTTAGTAGGTTTTACAGTAACCTTAAGCAATTGATCAATCGAGTCTTTGATCGAATCCCCAGAAAAATTAAAAAAGCTAAGGTTGTCCGGAGAACTCGGCACAGCACCAGAATTATCAATGGTAAAATTCACTTCTACCTTCTGCTTGTTATAGGCTGCATTTTTTGCTGAAACTGGCGTCCCTGCAGCAGAGTTAGGCTCCTCATCCTTAGCGGGGAGTTGGTCGAAGCTAAGAGATATACTCTCAGGATTTATTTGAGCCTCATATTTTCCCAAGTATGAAAAGAAACTTGGTTGACCATCCTCGAATTTTGAGTACGCCGAAAGCGAAAGATTTTCATTAAAGCCAAACATCAGAATTCATTCATTTTTTTAATTTTTTCCATCACTTCCTGCACACATTGATCTACAATCTGTTTTCTTAACCCATAACTCAAACCGCCAGCCCCTTCCCCTTTTTCCGTAGTTGCACTAGCTGAAGATTTCTTCTCCGGTTCTTGGTCACCCTCCATCTTCCCTTTAACTACCAACTGTTTTATTTCTACAGGCATAATCTGCTTCTAATTTAATGGTTGAAAAGTAGTTAGAAAGAAGTCCCAAGGACAGTCATGTTGGAATACACAATTTCAATTGACTCAAATACAATGTCAGACTTTTTTGCATCTAATTCATCAATTTCCCACTTTACTGGAAGTGCATTGAATAACATCCAAACCATCACCGGTGGATTTTTGGGATTTTTATCCAAAAGCATTACAATCAGGGTCATCGGAACGGAAAACATATAGCCAGAACCCGTTTTCAAACACCACTGCATCAGCGGAGAAGAATAAGGCGCCAATCCTCTTTTTAGGGTCAAATTAGCTCGCTTCACTCCTTTTGGTAGATGGTAAACGGTATTATTATACCCCCCACCTCTTACTGTTTCGAAATCCATTTCTACCCCTAACCCTGAAATTGAAGTAAAGGCAGCATCGGATGGTAACCCTGCCAACATGCTCACCCCAAGAAAGGCAGCACTCGCCAAACCACCAGGCGCAAGAGTAACCTTAAAATTATAGGAAACTGGTGGGTCTTTTCGTCTGATAACTGGTGCTGGTGACATAATTTGTAGTTTTAACTTAGCTGGTTCTAGTGGCTTAGAAAATCTTCAACACTCGAATTAAAGCTTTACAAAATTTTCAGAGATATAGGTATTGACCATTGGGTCAAATTTAATGCTCTGAGGACTTGGGTTAGGCAATGTTTTTCGATAAACACCCAATTGATTGGTTCGTTCTAAGCGAAAATAACCATTCCATAAAGATTTCATCGGTAGGTCTTGATTGGCAATAAACTTGTAAGCAGTCAATCCAGATTCCGTTGTAATGAGCTGCGGAGGATCAAAGTCTACTTTGTCCTTAAATTCACCTTCATTGTGAATTACCATTCCCTTAAAGAGGTCTACTGCTTCTTTGGAACAATAACAAATGTAGACAGGTCTTATACTCCTATTTTTAAGTACCACTTCTTTAGACCTAGGTTTAAAACGAGCCGAATTATCTCCTAAGATAGGCAGAATAGGAAATTTAGGGTCGTGTTTGATACGGATTATCCCCGATAAACCTGGTTTATCTAAGTTGGGGTCTATTGTACCATGCTGAGTTCCTAATTGAACTGTAGTTTCCAAATTGTCATCTAAAAAATAGCGGACTTCAGGATCACTTACTAAAACAGTAAAGGAATGAAAATGTCGATTGGTAAACTTGAACTCAAAGTCCAAATAAAAAGGATCTTTGAAAATTGGATGACTATAATCCTTAACAGAATTTGCGGCCATCATAAAACCACCCGCCTTCTGCTTGAATACTAAATTGTAATTTTTAATCAAAAGATTAGTACGTGGCGTAGGTTGAAAGGTCAAATCAGAACAAACCTTTCCTTCGTAATACTCGTGCATGAAAACACATGAAAATATTTCCATGTATTTGGTGACATACCGATACGAATTTTGATGCTGCTCCATTTACCTAGGTTGTAATCTTTCTTACTTTTTATTTTCAATTGCCAAGTAATCAATTAATTGACACACGGAACTAACAGGATTAATAGTACTAACTATCTGATGATTTTCCAATGACAGAGGCTACTTCCTCCCGAATTAAATTGTTGCTGAAAGTCAATAATTTCAGTTTGTACGTAGCAGAAGGCATATACTTTAGTCCAAGAAGGCCCCAAACAGAATTTAACTCTTCAAAGGTAAAGTTGACATACTCAAAACTGAGCTTTTCCACATTGGCAGATAGCTGAGGTAAATTAACCCGGTTAAAAAATTGATTCCCTTGGAAAAATTCCAAAACTAAAGACAGGTATCGAAGGGATTCCAAGTAGTTAGGATCTGGGAAATTGGCAACAAACATGACATATAAATTGAAATGCTTGGGAGGATTCATTCCTGCATACGCTTGGTAGGAGCCATTTCTAAGTACTCTTTCTTCATCTAAGTGTTGTAAGAACACACAAAGCTTATTGTCTATCTGTGAATTCAAATTCCCCGACATATCCACTGCATTGGCCAAAATAACCATGTCCTCTTGCAGATTCAATTCATTTTTGAAGTATTCATTTAATGCAGTAACAACGGCAGATAAGACAACGTGAATCATATTTCTAATTGAATTAGGCCTTTATTGATTTTAAAAGAGAATAAAGCATTCGTCCAAGATACAAGGTGATGAAAAGGATACCTATTCCCAGCAAAACCATAGGTAAATACAGCAGCTCGGAAATGGACTTGGTCGTATCCGACAACCAGAAGAACATGAAAAAAATGGGGAGTCCGATCACCGACAACAACAGGATTGAAATGGCCACCAATAACTCCTTTAAGATGATTTTTCCCATAATCAAAAATAGAAATAAAAACGGTCTTTACAAGGTCGTTTTTTGTAATTATAAGCCTTTAATCTAAAGATAATCAGCACTTCTTAAGCCGTTATCTTTGACCTATTC
>CANGYY010000014.1 GCA_947458585.1 Cyclobacteriaceae bacterium
GTGTAGACAACATCAACGGGGGCGCTGGTGGTATTGGTGAATGCATCGTCTGCGAGCGCAGTGGCTGAAAGTCCATTGGCAACGGCAGCTCCACCAGCAGAAACGGTCAGGTTATTCAGGTTGAGTGCAGTCACGTTGTAGGTGGTTGCGGTAGGGCCATCTGAATCGTTGCCCAAAACAAAGCCTGTTAACGGAGAATCACTACAAGTGGTAATGGTTTGGTTGGCAACTACTGGTTTAGGATTTACTGTAATTGTAAATGTTTTTGGATTACCAGTACAAGAAACTGAACCATTAGTAAATGTAGGAGTGACAGTGATCGTAGCTGTAATAGCCTCATTACTGTTATTAGAGGTAACTGTAAAGCTTGGAATCCCAGTTGCGTTTCCATTGCTAGAGGCGGCTAGGCCTATTGCAGTGTTGTTATTTTCCCAGACATAGGTGGTGGTTCCCCCTGTATTTGTTGAAGCAAATGTTATTGGAGTCGTGCTTGATCCCACACATAGCGTTTGGTTAGCTATTGTATTTACTTGTGGAGGAGGATTTACAGTGATCTTAAATTGTTTTTCTTGGCTTAGGCATCCATTATTGGTTGCAGTTACCTTGTAGATCAATTCAAGGGGAGCCGTAGTTGAATTGGTAATGGTAGCAGAAGCTATTTTTGGTCCCGAACCACTTGGGATGTATCCGCTAAGTCCTGCAACTGTGGCGACTGTCCAGGAATAGGTGGTTCCCGTCATGTTGGACGTGAAGTTTATTTCCTGAGTAGTACCTGCAGAACAAATGGTCTGAAGGAGATCGGTATTGGTAATTTCAGGTTCCTGCTTTAGGGTAAATGTGAAAATGTCGTTCCCAGATCCGCAGCTGGTGCTTGCAGTCACTTTTATTTTGTAGGTCCCAAAAGTTTTGAAACGAATTGTAGGAAGCGCGCTAGCGCTAGTTGAATTTACAAATTCAAAGTTCGCGGCTGCGGTTGGGGTAGTGCCATCCGCATTAAAAACCTCCCATAAATAGGTGTCAGGTGCATAAGGGAAACTTCCAAATTCAGGTTTTTGAGGCGCTGCGCTAAAATCTAAATTGTAGCCTGCTGGGGTTCTTTGGCAAACGGTCAACTCATCAGGCTGAAATACGACTGTAGGCACTCCCAATACATCAATTCGCTGAACAGGAGATGTAAATGAACCGCAGATGTTGGTGATTCTTAAGCTGACATTGTAACCGCCTGGCTCATTGAATTGGATAAATGGATTGATTGAGGTTGCAGTTGTATTGTCTGCAAAAGCATATCCATTTGCTAAAGCTCCTGTACCAGCAATAGGTGTAACAATCCACTGGTAAGTAGGATTTTGGCACCCAAAAGTCGAATTGACGGTGTTGGAAGTATTTGTAAATCCAATTTTGGTACCCTTACAAACAGGGGAAGAAGGAGATGAAGTGAAAGAGGGGATTGGTTGTTCTTCAACTCCAACCGTTTTTTCAATGATTTGAGGATCGGTACAACCTCGAGGATTAGAGACAATTAATTTAATGACCCAGCAGCCCTTATTGTTTTGAGTCACACTACCTGGAATGGTAAGGTCTTTGGTTGTCTGATTGATCCAAGAGTTAGTTGAACTTAGTACGGTAAATTCGGTGTCTCCAGGATATTTTACTTCCCAGCTAACATTGTAATTTGAGAGGCATAAACTCTCATCTCCGTATTGACCTGGGATAGAGTTTTCATCTGCAAATATTGGACTGCCTGCACAAACCTTAGCTGGTGCGTCAAATCGTGCTTGAGGCGCCTTACTTACATTAATCCATTTGGTAGTTCCTTGACCATTTTCTAAATAATCATCGCAAAGAAATGCTGCTCCAGAATACAACCCTTTATTGTAGAGTTTTAAATCTGTGCGGTAAAAAAACTTACCTAAATTCAAATCTCTGTTTGCAGTATCATCGCAAGTAGGCTTTGTGTAAGTATTTTGTACACCTTGGCAAGCCATAAATCTAGCATGCGTGTAGTACTTTGTGCCGCCCGTTACATCTCCATGGTCTACACTGTAAAGTGATCCAGGATAATTTTTTTCCATTGAAATCCGGTCCACGGAAAAAAAGACGGATTCATTGATACAGACATTTTCACTACTAACATTTGAAATCCCGGTACTTCCTGTGTTGTATAGAAAGACAAAACTAGAAGTTAATACCCTATTGCTTGGATAGGTTTTGGTGGCTAATATCAAATAATATCCTACGGGCCTTCCTCCTGGGATTGTAGCCTGACTTCCTCCTGCAGCTCTAGACAATTCCACTTGATTACCTGATTCATCAATCATAGTAAAAGTAGTTGTGGCAGATTGATCGTTGAAATCCGAAATATCAAATCTTATTGGAACTCCGGAGGGGGTTACGTCATTTGAACTCTTATCAACAAAACCGAAGAAATAATCATCAGAATTAACGCATTTGATGAATTGTTCTAGGGACGTTGCTTGATATCCTTCAATAAATGAAATAGAAGGCATTTTACTTCCAGTAACCCCTAATCCAATTGAAAAAGAGCCAGTTACCAATTCTCTTGCAGGTTTGGTGGATCTCACGCGTAGCTTATAAGCTACTCCAGGCGTGGTAGTGGCGGGAATAATTCCATTGAGTGCTGGAATAAAGAAATCGTTCTTTACCGCCAAGACCTCTGAGCTTGTGAAGTTTCCTGAAGAATTAGAAAGTTCAAGAATAAACTGATTATCTATTTCAAAAACTCCAGTGGGCTTGATTAAAATGGAAATTCCACCTCCCTGAAAATAGGTCAATCCCGTATTGAAGTTGACTAATTCAATGTTGGTTGGAATGTTGGTACAAGAAGCAATCTGAGGAGTATTGGAATAAACAAGAGGTGCCTTTACAGTCTGACCACTTACCTGGGTAGAAACAAAGAAAACCAATTGGAATAAAACCAGTAAAAAACCTGGGTTTAATCTGAATTGTGAAAATAATAAATTGGAATTAAAATGCTTCATTAACGATAAGTCAATAACTATATTTTTTTAACACTAATCACCATCACTCATTAATTACTAGTAATTTTTAGATAATTAGTATTATTTTTTCACTATAAACTTGTTTTCTTTCTCCCTCTATTTTCTTCTTTAAATTAAAATAAAAGTGAGAACATCAGGTTTAATCAAGAATCAGGCCAATTGAATCTATTCAAAAGACGCGAGTCTATTCTATCCAAGTAAAATTAATGGGAACTTCTTAAAATAAAAATCTAATTACCTGAAATTCACTATTTAAGCAGGCCAATTACCTTCAAACTAATTCCCTTTTTTGACCTTCTGTAAATAATTAAGTAAAACTATAGCGTGTTTATATGTTTTAAATTAACAAAAACATAGCTTTAATATAT
Organism: Cyclobacteriaceae bacterium; assembly: GCA_947458585.1. Classification (GTDB taxonomy): domain Bacteria; phylum Bacteroidota; class Bacteroidia; order Cytophagales; family Cyclobacteriaceae; genus Algoriphagus. Next base: position 3,389 of record CANGYY010000014.1, read on the forward strand.
TTATAATAATATATATAGCGTTATCTATATCTAATTTTTATCCTAAATAAAAACCATTAATCATCTTATTTGACGATTCTATATATATATTCAAAAATTAAGTGGGTTATGCTAGTAATCTACTGCGGGCAAGGCAGCGTATAGATCAAAAAATGGACTTGGAAGGATTAAATTAACTTTTTCAACCACCGGAATACCAGATTGGCTTGAGCAAAATGATTTCGCTAAAGTTTGATAATCTTGTTGTTCTTGATTTTTCCAACAAGGCATAAAAAAACACCCAAAAGTGAATTTGGGTGTTGCAATAGTAGTGAACTAAAGCCCACCTATTTTTTCTTCTTCCCTCCAATCGTCTGATCCACCGAAAAGCTTCCTCCACCAGAAATTAGGATAGATCCAAAAACAGTGAAGAAGAGCAAGGGAAGTTCTTTTTCCCCAAAAGGATCTGCTGCATGCGCATAAAAGGCAGCCACAAGCATGGTAATCATCAGTGGAATGGTAGCCAATCGGGTTTTAAAGCCAATCATGACCAAGATGGAGCAGGCTACTTCTGCAAAAAGGACTAGCCCCAAACTGATTTCTGGCCCCAGTCCAAAGGGATCTGCGAATTTGACAGGACCCTCGCCGAAGAGGCGGTCAAACTTTGGGAGTCCATGCGTAAGCATCATACCTCCAGAAAGAAGGCGAACAACGAGTAATCCGGTGTCTTGTAGTTTCATAGGTTTATTTTTTTAAGGTCGATTTAAGGCCAAAGACAGGAAATCATCCGGTTTTTGCCATTGAGGTCTTGGTGTACCTGCACTTGGCTGTAGCCAAGCGAAAGCAAGAGTTGTACCAATTCATCCGCAAGATTCTCGTAGATCTCCAAATACAGTTTCCCACCCGTTTTGAGTAACTGCTGTCCCCAGAACCCGATGGCTCGGTAAAAGAGCAGCGGGTCTTCATCCGGCACAAAAAGCGCTAGATGCGGCTCAAAATTCAGGACGTTGGCATGCATTTCTTCCTGATCGCGTAAAGGCACGTAGGGAGGATTGGAGACCAGTACATCAATAAAGTCAAGATTTGGGATGCTTCCCAACAAGTCTCCTTCCAAAAACTGCACTTGGGCTTCAAGTTGAAGGGCATTTTGACGAGCAATTTCCAATGCCTGCACAGATACATCCAGTGCATACACTTCCGGATCCTTTAGTTCCAGTGCTAAGGTAATTGGAATACATCCAGTACCTGTTCCCAAATCCAAAACCCGAAGTCCAGGCTTGGGATTCTCTTTCAGGATGCGGTGGACCAGCTCCTCGGTTTCATTCCTTGGAATCAGCGTGTCTCGGGTGACTAAAAAATTCCTCCCATAAAATGGCGCCTCTCCGAAGATGTATTGTATGGGTTCGCCTGTCAAAAGACGCTCGAAATCCGTAAGCAGTCGCTCATTGACCGCTTCACTTGGAATGGACTGTGGCAAGTCTGCTCTTCGTATTCCCAAGTGCTTTTCGAACAACCAAAAAACAAGGTTTTCTGCTTCCACTTGGGAATAAGCGGTGAGCTGAGCCGATAAGGAGGCCAGCCATTCAGCATAAGTGTGAGGAGGTTGCATCGAGTGGTCAAAAATAGAAACTTCAACTCACATCCCCGTCAGGAAAGCAACCGAAAGCCCAAAATAAATGCGCTTTCTACTCAATCATTTAATTCCTAAAATTCAGCATCAATCCAAGTAAATGTGGTAACTTAATGTTATATTGTATTTATCCGTATTTAGCAACCAAAGGAAATAAGGCTTGAGGTTCAAGTAATTGAGCAGTGGACCGCCTGTAGGCCGTGGTCTGTCGTCTGTGGTCGATTATCCGCCTCCTCAATCTAAGCTCTTGTTCACGAAGAAACCTTGCGGATAATCAACTTTTTTCATCATGTACCGGGGAGAGCTTCTATTTTTTCTCCTGGTCGTTGGAATTTTTTCGATTGATTTTTTAAAAGATAGGGCACCCCGTTTTTTTGATTTTACTACCCTACCTCCAAAAATTACGCAATGGGAACTCGATTCTTGCGCCAGGACCATTTCTGTTCAGGCAGTAGCTGGAGGGATTCCTCCCTACGATTTCTATGTCTTCCAGCAAGACACCCTTGACTCGAGCAACTGGCAGGTGTACCGCTTGATTAAGGAACAGTTTCCCCAAATTTCAGGCTTGCCTCCGGGTAGCTATCGGATAAAAGCAGTGAATGAGGGAGTGACCTCCCCTTCAGTTTCCACCAACATCCTGGAAGTAAGTTTTCCCGCAGATCCTGAGATCGAGGTTCATGGATCTACTTCCCTTTGTTTGGGAGATAGACCCGCTATCACAGTTCAGCTCCCACATTTGGAGGATCCTTTGCCTATTCGATGGACAGCAGAACTGCTGCAGGCTCCTGAAGAAGGAGAAGTGATCGGCTATACTTCCAACCCAACAGTTCCGCAATTCAAAATTTCAGACACTCTGGTCAATACAGGCAAGACGCTAGCCAAGGTATCCTATCAACTACAAGCGTTGATTAACGGTTGCCTTCGTCCTGCAGGTACGGTAGAAGTACTGGTAAATCCCATAGCCAGAATTGAGGCTAGCCTTTCGGACAGCCTCCTTTGTTCGGGCTCCCCCTTTTCCATTTCACTACTTCCCCAAAGCTGGGGGGATAGTTCCCTGCAGGTGCGCTGGTCGGCGACACTGCTCTCCGGTCAAGTCTCGGATTTAGTCGAAGGTGGGGAATTGACACTCCCAACACTTACTCCCATTTCCCAGACCCTGGTCAACCGAGGGACTAGCCCCGCTCGAGTTCGCTACACATTTTTTCCCTCCTTCAGTAACTGTGATGGGGTTGCTGAAAGTCTAGAGGTATTGGTATTGCCCGAACTACAAGTCAGCCCACAAGGTGATTTGATTACTTGTGCGGGAGAATGGGTTTCAGTTCCTGAATTTACATCCAATTTTTCGGGCGACTCCGTCGCCTATTCCTGGGAGGTTTCGGATTCCTCCATTGGTCTTCGCAGTGGCGCAGGGCATCGAATTCCAGACTTTCAGGCTATCAACAGCGGCTCTAGCTCAAAGCAGGCGCTGATTACGGTTACCCCAAGATTGTATTCTCAAGGCATCTCTTGTACGGGGCCGCCACATACCATCTCCATCACTGTAATGGCTCCCCTAGTCATTGAAGAGGAAATTTCTGACTATGCAGGCTTTGGCGTATCCTGCGCAGGAGCTGCAGATGGAAAAATCAAGCTCCATGCCAGCGGCGGTAGTTTACCTGGTGAGGAACTCCGCTATACCTATTCTTGGACAGGTCCGAATGGGTTTGTCTCCACAGCAGCCGACTTGGAAGGCCTGCAGGCTGGAGAATACCGCGTTCGAATTGCCACAGACGCTGGGAGCTGCGTAGTAGAAAAAAGCATGATACTCATCCAGCCTGATCCGCTTTGGATTCAAGAACTCACCCCATCGGCGGGGATTTTAGTCCTGTCCTGTGCTGGTGAGGCCTCAGGGAAAATCCAGGTAGAAGTGGGCGGAGGGAGTGGAGAAAAAACCCTTCTCTGGACAGCGAGGGATAGGGGACTCGTTCCAGTCGGGAGGGAGAATGCCACCATTCTTGAGGGACTCCGCGGAGGGACCTATCTACTAACGGTGATTGATGAAAACGGCTGTAGGGCTCAGCAATCCTTTTCGGTAACCGAACCCGAACCCATGCTTTTTTCCCAAGCGAAGGTGGATAATTCCTGTTTTGGCCAGTCATCTGGACGCTTGTCAGTAGTTACTTCAGGTGGAGTGGAGCCTTACCGATACGCTTGGACAGGACCTAATGGGTTTAGTTCGACGGTAGCCAACCCACAAAACCTGGTATCTGGTACCTATCAAGTGAGGGTTACTGATGCAAACGGCTGTACGATAACTGGAGCTGCGCAAACGATCACCGAACCCACCGCGCTTGCAATCACCAATCAAGTGAAGGTGGACAATGTCTGCGCTGAAGGAACCACAGGAAGTATCACAGCTACGGCCTCTGGCGGTACAGCTCCCTATACTTACGCTTGGACGGGACCGAATAACTTTAGTTCCACGGTAGCCAACCCACAAAACCTGGTATCTGGTACCTACCAAGTGACCGTAACAGATGCAAACGGCTGTAGCCTTTTGGGTCCGCAACTTTCAATTTTAGAACCATCTCCACTTTCACTCACGCAAAGCAAGGTGGACAATAGCTGCTTCCAGTGGAATGCCGGAAGCATCTCGATCTCGGTATCTGGAGGGACGGCACCTTACAGATTTGCTTGGACCGGACCGAACGGGTTTAGTTCGACTAATCAGAATCTTTCCGAATTAGCATCTGGTACTTACCAATTGACGGTAACAGATACAAACGGCTGTACGCTTATGGGGGCACCCCAAACCCTCACCGAACCAGCACCCTTGGCCCTCACTGCACAAGTACAGTCAGAAACCTGCTCTGATGCGGGGGATGGGCGCATTGAATTGACCCTTTCTGGAGGCTTACCCCCTTACCAAGTTCGTTGGGATCATGGAGCGACGGAGAGGATAGCTACTTCGCTTGGTCCAGGTACCTATCGAGTGACGGTCAATGACCAAGGAGGCTGTGCCCAAACCGCCGAATACTCCCTTTTGCCGATTCCAGAACTCCGGTTGGAGGGAACCCTGACCTATCAAGCCACCCAGGTGCCTCTTCAAATCTCAGCATTGCTCCAATCCGATGCGCAAGGGGGAACACTGCCTTACACCTACCGCTGGACCTCTGGGCAGACCAGTCCCTCAATTACGGCGACTGAAAGCGGAATCTATACCCTCCAACTCAAGGATGCAAAGGGCTGTGTTCAAGAAATGGAATATGTAGTTGATCTCCCTCTACCCCTAACCATTGAAGTGGAGGGGAACACAATCCCGCTTTGCGAAGAGCAAGGCCAGGAAACTACGCTTCAACTCAGTATTAGCCATGGACTGGCTCCTTATCAGATCACCTGGAGCCTGGGATCGGTTACCGCTACAGGGATGCAATTCACTACTCGAGAATCGGGCCTGGTGGAAGTAGAAGTGAAGGACGCGCTGGGTCTCATTCAAAAACGAGCGATTACCATCGTCCCTCGACTCACGGGCCCCTTAGATTTTGAGCCTCTCTTTGAAAGTCAAGTACAATTCCAAGCAGATTTGGTGGGCTACAAGGGAGTATTTCGTTCGCTGGCCACTTGGCCCCATCTAGTGATCTCTTGGGATTTTGGAGACGGTACCCGTAGTTCGGAAGCAAGCCCAACTCATACCTACAGCCGCAAAGGAAAATATACGGTGACCTTGACGGTATTGGACAACTCGGGTTGCCTGATTACCCAGTCCAAGACGCTGGATATCTTGGACTACTTTATTGAAATCCCCAACGTATTTACCCCCAATGAGGATCAACTCAACGATACCTTCTTTCCCAAGTTTCGATTCATTACCAGCCTGCAGCTGCAGGTGATGAATAAATGGGGCGAGCTGATCTACCACTCCCGTAGACTGGATGATGCCGGCTGGGATGGAACCTTCGCGAGTCAAAAAGCTTCCGAAGGGGTCTATGTGTACAAGCTGAGCTACCAAGTCCCGGATGGCCGCGTCTTTACTTCTTCTTCCACCTTTCTTTTGGCACGATGAGAAAAATTAGATTTGGAAAACACGTATTAGCCCTGCTTGCCCTGCTAATTTTTTTCAGCCAAGGGAAGGCACAGGATTTTCAGTTCTCCCAATTATATGCTGCCCCCCTATACCTCAATCCCGCGCTGACGGGTATCAGCCAAGAGACCCGCATGGGCATGGTGTACCGCAATCAGTGGCCGGGCCTAGATTACCAGTTTACCGCATTTACCGCCTATGTGGATCATTACAGCTTCGATCGAAAAAGTGGCGTAGGACTTAGTTTGAGTTCCTTCTCGGAAGAATTTTTGGAACTCAACACCACCGATATCTCAGGATATTATGCCTACAACCTCCAGCTTTCTGAACGTGCAGCCGTCCAGGTAGGGACTCAGGTTTCCTACATCCAAAAACGAGGAATACTTGAAAATCTACTCTTTGGGGATCAAATTGACATCTTCAATCAAACCACCTTCCCCAGCTCCGCCGATGCTCTAGGGGGATTGGAGCCCTTCAGCTATTTTTCTGTGGGTCTAGGTGGGGTGCTGACTTGGGACAAGCTCTGGGTAGGGGTGTCGGGCCACCACCTCAACAAACCCAGTCTGACCTTCTTTATGCGGAATGGAGATAGTCAGCATTGGCCCAAGTACTCCCTTCAAGTAGGCTACACGATACCCTTGGATGAACCGGAATTTTGGGAGGAGGGCTCTGGGAAATTTGTGCACCTGATGGCCAACTACAAGCGCCAAGGGCCTTTCCAGTTTGTGGACGCGGGTGCCCAAGTGCTGCTCGACCAGCTCGTCCTAGGCGCTGGTCTTCGAAATATGCCCATCCAATCCGACCTCCCCAAGCGTGAATCGGTGATTGCTCTTTTTGGACTCAATCTTTCCAATGGACTTTCGATGGGTTACAGCTACGACTACCCGATTTCGGATGTGGGATCGCAGACCCTAGGTTCACACGAACTGAGTCTTCGCTACCAATTTTTCTACGGTACCCCGAAGTCTCGAGGGCAGCGTTCACGCGTGCTGCCCTGCTTTTCCTACCTTCGGTGATTTGTCATTCAAAAGCAGCGAATGGTGCCTGTGCTCGTGGCTTTCCCTAGGATTGTTGTACCTTTGCTCCAGAATTTTGATTTATGAAGTTACACAACAACACCATCAGAGGCGTTCATCAGGCCTTGGAAGCAATTTTTGTAGAAGGGCAGTATGCGGACAAAGTCATCGAACGCACCCTCAAATCCAATCCCAAGTGGGGAGCCAAGGACCGTTCCTTCATTGCGGAGACTACCTACGAGATGGTGCGCTGGTGGCGTCTGATCAATTTTCTCAGCCCTTCCAAGGACCCTTGGGACCTCTTCGGCACCTACTGGCTGATGCAGGGAAATGAACTTCCTCCCTGGGATGAATTTGCGCGGCTGCAACCCGAAAAAATCAAATCAAAATACGATTCCATCTCCGATCCGGGATTAATCGAATCCATTCCCGAATGGCTCCAAACTTTAGGATCCAAAGAGTTGGGCGAGAAGTGGGAAGCTGAAATCCACGCGCTCAACGAAGAGGCTGAGGTGGTCTTGCGGGTGAATACCCTAAAAACTACCCGAGAGCGTCTCAAGAATCTCTTGGAAGCCGATGGCATCCGTAGTTACTTGGTCAAAGGCTACCCCGATGCGCTGGTGCTTGAAGAACGTCAAAACGTGTTTCGCCATCCTTCCTTCAAGGAAGGCTTGTTTGAAGTTCAAGATGCAAGTTCCCAGCTAGTCGCTGCCGCACTCCAAGTGGAGCCGGGCATGCGGGTTATCGATGCCTGTGCTGGCGCTGGAGGAAAGTCATTGCATTTGGCAGCCCTGATGGGCAACAAAGGAAAAGTCATCTCCATGGATGTGGAAGAGTGGAAGTTGCAGCAGGCAAAGCTCCGAGCCCGTAGAAATGGGGTTTCTATTTTTGAACCCAAGGTCATCGAAGGATCCAAGACCATCAAGCGTCTCAAGGAATCTGCGGATCGCCTTTTGTTGGATGTGCCTTGCTCAGGATTAGGCGTGTTGCGCAGAAATCCAGATACGAAGTGGAAGCTGTCGCTGGAGTCCATCCAAAAAGTACAGGAAACCCAGCAGGAAATTCTGCAGAGCTACCCATCCATGCTGAAAAAAGGAGGACAATTGGTCTATGCGACCTGCAGTATTCTCCCTTCGGAAAATGAGGAGCAGATCAAAAAGTTTTTGGAGAGTGAGGCGGGCAAAAACTTTGAACTACTTGAAGACCGCAAGGTACTGGCTCAAGAAAGTGGCTTTGACGGGTTTTATATTGCGAGGCTTTTGAATAAGTAAGTCCACAGTAGCAAGTAGCTAGTATCAAGTATCAAGACGATTAGAACCAAGAACCAAGAGACCTGCCTGTCGGCAGACAGGTTAGACTTACTATTCTGCTGCTAGGAAACTCCTGCTAATCAGGAGCATCATTCATCTCGGCTCTAGTTTCTTGCATCTTGTTTCTGGAAAATCTTGCTACTTGATACATTGTACAATAATATTTTTCACATTCTATTAATCCAAGACAATTTCCATGTAACTTTGACGGGCAAATAGGGTTCCCTACCACCGATATTTGCCATGAATAAAAACTCCTCGAAGTTTCTGTACGAAGCACTCACCTACGACGACGTGCTTTTAGTACCAGGATATTCTGAAGTGCTCCCTCGTGAGACTTCCACAGCTACCTGGCTCACCAAAAAAATCAGATTAAATATCCCCTTAGTTTCTGCTGCCATGGATACGGTAACGGAAGCGGAATTGGCTATTGCCATTGCGCTTGAGGGTGGGCTTGGATTTATCCACAAAAACATGTCCATTGAAAAGCAGGCTGCTCAGGTGCGGAAAGTGAAGCGTTCCCAGGCGGGCATGATCTTGGACCCCATCACCTTGAACATCAACTCCAAGGTACGGGATGCGGAAGCCATTATGCGGGAGTTTCACATTGGCGGCATTCCTGTTGTGGATGAAAATAAGGTGCTAAAGGGAATCATCACCAATCGTGACTTGCGTTTTATCAAGGACCCCAATCGTCTGATTCGAGAAATCATGACTCGGGAAAACTTGATTACTGCCAAGTCCGGAATCTCCTTGGAGCAAGCAGAGGAAGTTTTACAGGAGTACAAGATCGAGAAGCTCCCAATCGTAGATGAGGACGGCAAATTGACAGGACTCATCACCTACAAAGACATTTTAAAGCGAAAAGACAAGCCGTTTGCCTGCAAGGACGAGTTTGGCCGCCTACGTGTAGGTGCTGCTGTTGGCGTCACTGCCGATATCGTGGAGCGCGTGGAGGCATTAAAGAATGCAGGAGTTGACGTAGTTTCCATTGATACGGCGCATGGTCACTCCAAAGGGGTGATGGATACCTGCCGTAAAATCAAGACTACCTTCCCAGATCTGGAAGTAATTGTAGGCAATATTGCCACTCCTGAAGCAGCTCTTGCCCTTGCCGAAGCAGGTGCCGATGCAGTGAAAGTTGGGGTAGGACCTGGATCCATTTGTACTACCCGCATCATTGCAGGCGTAGGTGTACCTCAGCTTTCTGCGGTATTTGAATGCGCGGAGGCCTTAAAAGGTACCGGCGTACCTGTGATTGCCGATGGAGGGATTCGTTATTCTGGGGATTTGGTGAAGGCCATCGCCGCAGGAGGCAGTTCCATCATGATTGGTTCCTTGCTTGCCGGTACGGAAGAAGCACCAGGAGAGATGATCATTTTTGAAGGTAGAAAATTCAAGAGTTACCGCGGCATGGGTTCCTTGGAGGCCATGGAATCCGGTTCCAAAGACCGTTATTTCCAAGATGCCGAAGACAATATCAAAAAATTAGTTCCAGAAGGAATTGTAGGCCGAGTGCCATTCAAAGGACTAGTAGCTGAAGTTTTGTACCAGTTGGTCGGAGGCTTGCAAGCAGGAATGGGCTACTGCGGTACCAAAACCATCGAAGACCTTCAGGTCAATGGCAAGTTTGTCAAGATCACTACAGCCGGCGTGAAGGAATCTCACCCACACGATGTGAGTGTAACCCGCGAAGCACCGAATTACAGTCTTAAATCATAAACTCGGGAAACCGGTCTTTGGGCCGGTTTCTTTTTGTTTCCTAGGTAGTCGAATGCTAAATTAATCGGGCGAATTTGCCCCAATCCCTTGTAACCCCAAGCTGAATTCTCTCGTGTACAAGCAGCTCATCAAGCCCATTCTTTTTTTACAGCAGCCCGAGTCGGCCCACCACTTTACCTTTGGTCTGATCAAATGGGCATTTAATTTTCCTATACTTAAGTCCATCCTCCAATCCCTCTTCCGATTGGAAGATTCCCGGTTGGAGCGTGAGGTTTTTGGTTTGAAATTTTCAAATCCCATTGGGCTGGCAGCTGGTTTTGACAAGGATGCGAAGCTCATTGACGAGATGGCGATGCTGGGATTTGGCTTTATCGAGATCGGTACGCTTACGCCCAAGCCTCAAGAAGGCAATCCTCAACCTCGACTATTTCGCTTGCCGGAGGACGAGGCTTTGATCAATCGCATGGGCTTCAACAATGGCGGGGTGCTGGGCGCGATTGAGCGATTGAAAAAAAGAAAATCTTCTGTCCTCGTTGGTGGAAATATTGGCAAGAACAAGGTGACCCCAAATGAGGAGGCGCTTTCTGACTACTTGTTTTGCCTAGAGGCTTTGCATCCTTATGTGGATTACTTTGTAGTGAATGTAAGTTCGCCCAATACTCCCAACCTGCGCGATCTTCAAGAAAAGGAGCCTTTGAAAAAGCTCTTACTAGGTGTCAAGGCTGCTAATGAAAAGCACCCGCAACCCAAGCCCATTTTACTCAAAATCGCTCCGGACTTGACGAATGGGCAATTGGATGACATCATTGAGATTGTGCGAGAAACGCAGATAGAAGGGGTGATCGCTACCAATACCACCTTGGATCGATCCAACTTACATACAGATCCCAAAAAACTGGAAAGTATAGGTGCCGGAGGGCTGAGTGGAAAGGCATTGGAAAAAAGAAGCACCGAAGTGATTCGCTACCTTTACCAGCAGTCTGGGGGCGCTTTTCCAATTGTAGGGGTGGGGGGTGTTTTCTCCGCTAAAGATGCCATCGAGAAATTGGAAGCGGGCGCAAGCCTAGTCCAAGTGTACTCGGGCATGATTTATGAGGGACCATCCTTAATCAAAAAAATCAAGAAGGGTCTCCTGCTCAAATTCTCGAAGTAAGTTGGCATTCTTCTCACTTTTGGCTAACATTAACCTCCGTATTTTATCTGCAAATGGCATCTGAATCACCCAAGACCAATACGTTTCGAAAAAAAGCTGAAAATGCGCCCAAGGCAAGTCCGGAACCTAAAAAGCCTTCCTTTTCCTTTGGAAAAATCGAGACCAAGCAGGTAGGGATTACCTTTGGGATTATTTTAATTTCAATCAGCATTTTTTTGGTGGTGGCTTTTGCTTCCTACTTGATGAATGGACCTCAAGATCAGAGTTTGGTCATGAATAATGCAGATCAAGCGGTTCGCGATGCAGCCAAGGAGTCTAAAAACTGGTTGGGCTACCTAGGTGCTCAAGCTGCCCATTGGATGATTTTTCGCTGGTTTGGAGTTGCAGCCTTCCTATTTCCTCCCTTTTTGTTTCTATTAGGCTTCCGCTGGACCTTCAAGCTTTCCCTTTATTCATTGACGCGCTATGCGCTATTTGCGCTATTCTTTACCGCATGGATTGGATTGGTGACGGGCTATGCGGGCATGTTGGTGGATGGCTATTCGAATTGGAGTTTTCTTTCTGGAGGCTTGGGCTACGAATTGGCTAGGCTTTCCTACGATTTTTTAGGGATGGGAACTTGGATCCTAATTGGGGGAACCCTGTTTATTTTCATCATCCTATTTTATGGTATCCAGCAACTCAATTGGTTTGCACCGAAACCAAAACCTTCGGATGACTTGAATCTTGAAGATGGAGTTGATTCCGGAATTGCTTCCCCTTTTGACACAAATGGATCGGAAGAAGAGATTGAAGACGATGGATCTGAGTGGGAAGTTAAATCAGACGATCCCAACCTTCCCATGGCTGGGGATAAAGTTGACTTTAGTTTGGTCGATGAGCCTGCAGCTCCAGTTGCCCCTCCTTTTCTAGTGAAAGATGATTTGGAAGAGGATCTTTTTGATGTGCCCCAAGTAAATTTGCTGGAGGATGAAAAAGAACCAGTAGTGCTCAGGGATGGAAATTTTACCGTACAAAAAGGGCCTGAAGAAGAGAAGACCGCTGAAGAGGTAGAAAATTTGGATCCCTACGATCCGACCTTAGACCTACCCCGATACAAGTATCCGACGATAGACTTGCTCAACGAATACGATGTGAAGAAGGTCACCGTATCGCGTCAGGAACTCGAGGAAAACAAAGACAAGATCGTGACGACCTTGGAGAATTTTCAAATCGGAATACAAGGTATTCAAGCGACCATTGGGCCTACGGTCACTTTGTATGAAATTGTGCCCAACCCAGGGGTGAAAATTTCCAAGATCAAAAACTTAGAAGATGACATTGCCTTGAGTTTGGCTGCCTTAGGGATTCGAATCATCGCGCCTATTCCTGGAAAGGGGACCATAGGTATCGAGGTGCCCAACAAGAATCGAGAACTAGTGCCTGCTCGTGCAGTCCTAGGAACTGAAAAATTCATGAAGTCCGATAAGGACTTGCCGATTGCTTTGGGGAAAACCATCTCCAACGAAGTGTTTGTGGCCGATTTGGCCAAGATGCCACACTTGTTGATGGCTGGTGCGACGGGTCAAGGAAAGTCGGTGGGGCTCAACATGATTTTGGCTTCTCTGATTTATAAGAAGCACCCTTCTCAACTGAAGTTTGTCTTGGTCGATCCGAAAAAGGTGGAATTGACCCTTTTCAATAAGATTGAGCGGCATTTCCTTGCCAAGCTCCCTGGGTCTGAGGAGGCGATCATCACGGATACCAAAAAGGTAATCCACACGCTCAATTCCTTGTGTATTGAGATGGACAACCGTTATACTTTGCTGAAAGAAGCGGGAGTACGTAATTTGAAGGAGTACAATGCCAAGTTTGTTGCACGGAAGTTGAATCCGCAAAATGGGCATTACTTCATGCCTTACATCGTACTGGTTATCGATGAGTTGGCGGATTTGATGATGACGGCAGGTAAAGAAATTGAAGCCCCCATTGCCCGACTGGCGCAATTGGCACGTGCCATTGGGATTCATTTGGTAGTCGCTACCCAGCGCCCTTCGGTGAATGTAATTACTGGGGTGATCAAGGCCAACTTCCCCGCTCGACTATCTTTCCGCGTTACCTCCAAGATTGACTCACGCACCATTTTGGATGCTGGAGGGGCAGATCAATTGATTGGTATGGGAGACATGCTTCTTTCGGTCGGTTCTGAAATGACCCGTATCCAATGTGCCTTCCTGGATACCCCAGAGGTAGATGCGGTCTGTGATTGGATTGGAGAGCAAAAAGGCTATGCTTCTGCTTACCTCCTTCCAGAATATATTGGGGAAGATGGCGAAGGTTCAGGATCGGACATAGACTTGTCTGATAGAGACCCTTTGTTTGACGAGGCCGCACGCTTGATCGTCCTGCACCAGCAAGGAAGTACTTCCTTGATTCAACGGAAGCTAAAGTTAGGTTACAACCGAGCGGGTAGAATTGTAGATCAGCTCGAGGCAGCCGGAGTGGTGGGTCCTTTTGAGGGATCCAAGGCTCGAGAGGTTTTAATTCAGGATGAAGTAAGTTTGGAACGGTTATTGAGTAGTTTGTAAGCGATGCTTATTGATTACGGCAGCCCATTCCATGAATCGTAAAATTCTTTTTTTTGCATTTTTAGCTTCCTGCTTTTTTGCGGCACCAAGCCAAGCTCAAAAAGACCCCAAGGCAAAAGTAGTCTTGGATGCCATGAGCCAAAAATTTCAAAGCATGAAGGGCTTTACAGCTAGCTTTGAATACACCTTCCAAGATGAAGGAGGAGCAGGTGACCAACAGAGTGGTGAAGTAGCGGTCCTAGGCGATAAATACCGCCTCAAACTTCCAGATCAAGAAATTTACAACGACGGCAAGACCGTTTGGACCTTTATCCAAACAGGTGGATACAAAGAGGTCACCATCAACGATGCTGCTGGTATGGAGGGAGAGTTGACCCCATCCAATATTTATACCTTGTATCAATCTGGATTTAACTACAAGCTTTTGGCAGATAAAACCTACCAAGGTAAACCCATTTCCACGGTGGAATTGACTGCGTTGAAATCCAATGCCCCTTTCAAGCAGGTCCGCTTGCTCATCGAAAAAGCAACTCAGCAGCTATTGGGATGGGAAATGCTCGATGGTCAGGGAGGTGTATTTACCTATTCCTTCAAAAACTTGAAAGCTGCACCCAGCCTTCCCTTGAGTTACTTCACCTTTGACCTTAAAAAATACCCTGGAATTGAAGTGATTGATTTAAGATAGATTAATGAACTCTACAAAAAAAGGCTTTCTCTCGAGAAAGCCTTTTTTAGTTGGTGTCTCCTTCAATCTTTTGAATCAACTCTTGGCTCGCTTCTTTGACCGAAGGGAGGATTGGATCTAATATTTCAAGGACTTCTGGAGTAAGGGGCTCGATGAAGGCCAAGTACTCACTATCGGATTGCCATTTTTTGAGTGATTCCAGTTCCAGTTTCCCCAATACCCAAACCAGCAAACTGATAAAAAACCCGGTTCGTACGATGCCGAGCACTGCTCCGCCGAGGCTGTCTAGACCACCTAGGAGGACTAGTCCAAGCATTTTTTTTAATGCCCGGCCAGCGATATTGATCAGAAAAAGGGTGCCAAAAAAAATCAGCAAAAAAGCAATTATTGGAAGTGCTAAGGCCTCTTGGTCGGTTTCCGAAGCCAACCATTTGCCTACAAATTCCATAAAATAAATACCTAGGACAATAGCCAATACAAAGCCAAAGATCCCGACAATACTCATCAGGAGGCCTTTTTTGTAGCCTTCATACGCTCCTAAAGCCAGGAGGAGAAGGATGACCACATCAATCGGCTCCAACTTACTTGGACAAAAGAGCTTTTACCTGTTCGGCAATGGCTTTGCCATCTGCTTTACCTGCCAGTTCCTTGCTCGCCAGTCCCATCACTTTTCCCATATCCTTTGGGCCAGAAGCACCAGAAGTATCGATGATGGTTTGGATGGCCTGGATCAGTTCTGACTCAGATAAGGCCTTGGGTAAAAATTCCTGGATGACGGCCAGCTCCGCCAATTCCACCTCCAAGAGGTCGGCACGGTTCTGTTTTTCGTAAATTTCTGCAGAATCTTTGCGCTGCTTCGCCGCTTTGGTGAGCAACTTTAATTCTTCTTCTTCACTCAAGGTGCCAGAATAGCCTTCCTTTGTTTCTTCCAAAAGAATCAAGGATTTGATTGCTCGAAGGGCGGTCAAGCGTACCTTGTCCTTTGCGATCATCGCAGATTTTATTTCAGTTTCTATTCGCTGCTTTAAAGCCATAAGGTTTAGTTTTGTGTTATACCAAGACAACAAAGTAAAAATACCTTTTTTTGGTGCCTAAATGACAAAACTTAGTGTAAATATCAACAAGATTGCCACCCTACGGAATGCGAGAGGGGCTAATAATCCCAATGTGGTACAGGTGGCTTTGGATTGTGAGCGATTTGGTGCGCAAGGAATTACCGTGCATCCCCGCCCCGATGAGCGACACATTCGCTATCAGGATGTCTTGGACTTGGCACAAGTGGTCCACACAGAATTCAATATCGAAGGCTATCCCGATGCACGATTTATGGAGCTTATCCGGACGGTGAAGCCCGCTCAGGCTACACTGGTCCCTGATCCACCGACGGCCATTACCTCCAATACCGGTTGGGATACCATCCAGCATCAATCCATGCTCCAAGATATTGTGGCTGAACTCAAGGCGATGGGCACGCGCGTATCCATCTTTATCAATCCTGAAGCAAGGTTCTTTGAGCCCGCCAAACTGACTGGTACGGATCGGGTAGAATTGTACACTGAACCCTACGCTTCGGGCTATCACCAGGATAGAGAAAAGGCCGTGCATCCCTATGTGGAGGTAGCCAAGTTGGCCACTGAACTCGGATTGGGACTCAATGCGGGGCATGACCTTGATCTATATAATTTGGCCTATTTGAAACAGCAAATCCCGCTCTTAGAAGAAGTATCTATTGGACATGCGCTGGTTTGTGACGCGCTTTATTTCGGCTTGGAGAATACCATTCAACTGTACCGTCGCCAATTGGAGCTGTAAGTTTTCCTAGGTTCGATATACTTGACTCTATCAAGAGCCTCGTAATTCGTATTTCGTAATTCGTACTTTCAAAATGAAGCTAAATTTCAGAAAAAATGGCTCCGGCCCACCACTAGTTATCCTACATGGCCTCTTTGGTTCCTTAGACAACTGGTTTTCCATTGCCAAGGAACTAGTGGAGCACTATACCTTGTATCTCGTTGATCAGCGCAACCATGGAGACTCCCCCCATTCCAATGAATGGAATTATGGGGTTATGGTGGAGGATTTAAGAGAATTATTGGATGCCGAGGGCTTGGATTCCGTGTTCTTGATGGGGCATTCCATGGGAGGGAAGACGGTGATGAATTTTGCGGTCCAGTATCCGGAGCGGGTGCGCAAACTCATCGTAGGAGACATCGCCCCGAGGTACTACCCCATTCATCACCAAGTAATTTTGGAAGGATTGAATGCACTAGATCTTTCCCAACTCCAGTCTAGAAAAGAAGCGGATGATCTCCTCGTACCCTACATTCCGGAACTGGGAATTCGCCAATTTTTGCTCAAAAGCCTGGGTAGAGATGCGAACGGGTTTGCATGGAAAATCAACCTTTCGGTGATTACTCAGCACATCGAAGAGGTGGGGAAAGCCTTGGATGAAGGAACTGTTTTTGAAGGACCGACCTTATTTTTGGGTGGCGCCAATTCCTCCTACATTCAAGAGAAAGACCTTCCGGACATGAAGCGCCATTTCCCAAATTGTACCTGGATCTCTATTCCCAATGCAGGGCATTGGCTTCATGCCGAGCAGCCACAAGCGGTGATTCAGGAAATTCGTAGTTTTCTAGGCTAGGGTTTACTTCACCTTCTTCCCGTGCTTCATCACCAAATCCACATCCTGTAGCAAGTTGATGTAGCGAAGGACATCCCCCTTTACCGCGATGATGTCAGCATATTTTCCTTCGGAGATGGTGCCGTAATCTTTTTCCACTTTCATGGCCACGGCTGGCCAATAGGTCGCTGCTTTGATGGTGAGCAAGGGATCCATTCCAAACTGGTTGACCCATACATCCAGTTCATTCCAGGTACTTTGGCTGTGGAATTTCATCGGGATACCGCTGTCCGTACCGATGAGCATCACCACTCCACTTTCTTTGAGTTGGGCAAATTTTCGGTCCAAGGTTGGTTTACGTACGGGTGTCAATTGAAAGTAGGACATTCTACCAGGGAATCGGAGCGAGGCCCGAATGTCTCTGACGATAGAGTCCGGTAGCCCCAAATGCCAAGAGATATCGTCCAATTTTTCGGGGTTATCGCGCACAAACTCGTAATTGAAAAGCCCTTCTACGGTTGGCGTCCAGAAAAGTGGACCTAGGTTCATTTTCGCTGCGCGCTCTTTCATCATCTTCATGATGTCTTCTGGATATTCGGGGGCACTGCTCAAACCCGTATGTTCAAAATTATCCACCCCAATTTGGAGTCCGATTCGAATTTCGTCAGGACGGTGGGAGTGGCCCACCACCATTTTTCCATACTTGTGTGCTTCGTCCACCACAGCTTTGGCCTCCTCCAAGGTCATTTGGTCTTGGTCGATGAGTTTGATGACATCGACTCCCGCATCGATCAGTTTCTTCACTTTTGCTCGGGCGTCTGCTGCGCCGTTTACTCCCCAGCGGAAGGCTTCCGTGCCTGGGTAAGGCGTTTTTTGAATAAATGGCCCAGATACATAGATGGTAGGACCTGGAATTTCTCCTTTTTGGATGCGTTTTTTGACATTGATGCTGGCCTCAAGAGGGGCACCCAAGTCTCGAGCAGAGGTCACACCTGCCATCAGCAATTGATGGGCTGAAGAAGGCATAATCACCGACTCAAACACATCGATGTAGGTGCTGTCCCAATGCGTGTAGTCGCTGTGACCATTGAGCATCAGGTGCACGTGCATGTCCCAAAGCCCAGGCAAAACACTCATGCCCTCCGTCGAAATCACCTCTGCTCCAGCAGGAATGGCTAGGCTTCCCACCTGTCCAATGGCCTTGATCCGTTCCCCTTCTACGATAATTACTGAATTTCGAATTGGTGTACCACCAAATCCATCGATCAAGGTTCCCCCTACCAAGGCTTTGACTTGTTGGGAAAAAGAGGGGATGCTGAGCAAAAGCAAGCAGGCGAAGAGGAGAGATTTTTTGAGCATGGTGGTGTTTGGAGAAAGTATATGCCCGATTAAGGTACGGATTTCGCACATTAAATTTTAACTTTCGAATTCAATTCCTACCGTACATGCCTCAAGGAAAATTATTTTTAATTCCCAATGTACTGGCCGAAAACACGGCCCACTGGGTGATCTCTCCTCAAGTTCAAGATGTCATTGCCCATACCCGGATCTTTTTGGTTGAAAATCCACGCTCCGCAAGGCGCTACATTTCTAGTTTGAAGTTGGGGATCAACATCGAAGAACTACATATGGAGGTTCTAAATAAAGACACCCCGCCCGAGCAAGTGTCCCGATTGATGATGCCGCTCCTGAATGGAGCCGACATCGGGGTGATTTCTGAAGCAGGCTGTCCGGGGATTGCTGATCCTGGTGCCCTAGCCGTGGCCTATGCGCACCAAAAGGGTATTCAAGTGGTGCCCATCTCAGGCCCAAGTTCCATGTTTCTGGCACTGATGGGCTCTGGCTTTTCAGGCCAATCCTTCGCTTTTCATGGCTACTTGCCCATCGATAAAAAAGAAAGAGCCGCGTCCCTAAAGCGCTTGGAACAGGAATCGCTACGCGAAAAAAGGGCTCAACTCTTTATGGAAACTCCCTTTCGCAACAATCAATTGCTAGCCGATGCGCTATCGTCCTTGTCCCCACAGACGAAGTTGTGTATCGCCAAAAATCTCACCGCTACCGATGAGTTGATCCAAACCAAAACCATCGCAGACTGGAAAAACCACCCCCTAGATCTACACAAAGTTCCTACCGTATTTATCCTCCAAGCCTTCTAATATGTTTGCCATTGACGCACACCTGGACCTGAGCATGAATGCGATGGAGTGGAACCGAGACCTCACCCGCCCACTTGCGGAGATCAATGCCCGAGAGCAGGGGATGACTGACAAGCCCGATCGAGGCAATGGGACGGTCTCCCTACCAGAGCTACGCAAAGGAAATGTGGGGTTGGTCGTGGCAACGCAAATAGCCCGCTTTGTAGCAGCAGACAATCCGCTTCCGGGCTGGCACTCGCCCCAACAAGCTTGGGCACATACCCAAGCACAACTTGCCTGGTATCGGGCGATGGAAAAGCAGGGCGAACTGAAGCAAATTCGAAATTGGCAGGACTTGGAGGCACATTTGGCTTACTGGAATACTGGGGAAGATAAAAGTCAAAAGGCAATTGGCTACATCTTATCCCTAGAAGGAGCCGACTCCATCGTGTCGCTTGATTACCTGGAAACAGCCTACGACAACGGTTTGAGAGCATTGGGACCCGCCCATTACGGTCCTGGACGCTATGCCTATGGCACCGATTCTTCCGCTCCAATTGCCCAACAAGGGAAGGACTTGCTGCGCAAAATGGATGAATTAGGAATCATTCTAGATGCTACCCACCTCTGTGACCTGGCATTTTGGGATGCCTTGGATCATTTTCAAGGGCCAGTTTGGGCCAGTCACAACAATTGCCGTGCGCTAGTAGATCACAACCGACAGTTCTCTGATGAGATGATCAAAGCCTTGATCGCGCGTGGAGCGGTTATTGGTGGGGTATTTGATGCTTGGATGCTGAGTCCAGGCTGGATCCGGGGAGAAAGTACACCAAAGGAGCGAAACGTGACCTTGGGCACCCTTCTCGATCACCTGGATCATGTCTGCCAGTTGGCAGGAAATGCCAACCACATCGGCATTGGCTCTGATTTGGATGGAGCCTTTGGAAAAGAACAGTGCCCTTCGGATTTGGAAAGCATCGCAGACTTGCAAAAAATCCCCGACCTACTTCGGGCGAGAGGCTACTCGGATGAGGATGTCCAAAAGGTGATGCATGGAAATTGGCTTCGCTTTTTGAAAAAGGCCTGGAACTAACAATTTTGGAAATCTGCGTAAATGATTACCCAACTACACTATTTTTTTTAGTTCATAGGGATGGAAATCAATCGATTTCCGAAGGCTTTTCTGAAAATAGCGGACACTTCGGTACGTTTTTCTGTTTTTTAGCAAACGAATCTTCGTAATTTTTGAGGGTTTATTGCCCAAAAAGACCGAAACCCAAAATCGCCCATGCGAAAGCCTGCTTTGTCCTTTTCCCAAATCATCAACATGAATGTTGGGTTTTTTGGGATCCAGTATAGTTTTGGACTTCAGCAAAGTGCTGTCAATCCCATCTACGACATGCTGGGAGCAGCCCCAGATGAGATTCCCCTGCTTAACCTTGCTGGACCGATGACGGGGCTGTTGATTCAACCCATTATTGGTGCCTTGAGTGACAGCACCTGGAGCGATCGCTACGGAAGACGAAAGCCTTATTTCTTTATTGGGGCGCTACTTTGCAGCATCTGCTTGTTTTTCTATCCCTTCAGTAGTTCCTTGTGGATGGCCGCAGGCTTGCTATGGGTGCTGGATGCAGCCAACAATACCGCCATGGAACCTTACCGAGCCTTGATTGCTGATTCCTTGCCCGAAGAACAGCATGGCAAAGGCTTCCTGACTCAAAGTTTCTTCACCGGTCTAGGCATTACGCTAGCCAATTTATCGCTTTTTGGTTTTCAATTTTTTTTCAAAGGCACTTGGGGTGCACTCCCCATTTGGGTATATGCCTCTTTCTTCCTAGGAACCGTCTGCTCGATTACCTCGGTACTTTGGAGTATGTCCAAGACCCCAGAATACCCTCCATCTGAAGAGGAGTTGGCTGCCTTGCGTCTTCGCAATCAGGGCATGCCCCATCCGGCTATTCAGTTTTTTCTTTCTATCCTGAGTACCTTAGTGGCTTATGCTGCCTTTTTAATCCTGTTACCATTCACGCTGTTTGATCGTGGACTGATTCGCAAAGTACTTTCTTGGGTGGATTCCAAGCCTGCCCTACGGGTGCTTTTTGCCCAAAATTTAGAGATTGTGGAGGCAATCCTAGTCATGCCCTCCGTCATGTGGAAACTGGCCTTGGTCTACCTTTTCCAATGGTATGCACTGTTTTGCTATTGGCAAAATTCCGCCAAGAGTATTGCCCTTTCCGTGTGGAAAGTGACACCTTCCTCAGATCCTGATGCCTATGAAGCAGCTGTAGGATGGAATGGATTGGTAAATGGTTGGTACAACATAGTCACCTTTCTTTCTGCTTTCTTCTTAGTTACCCTGGCCCAAAAATATGGAGCCAAGTGGGTGCATTTTTTCTGCTTGTTGCTTGCAGGAATCGGCTTGTTGATTTTCCCCATGCTGGAAAATAAATACGCCTTATTTATCCCCATGACTGGATTTGGCATCGCCTGGGCCAGCATGATGGGAATTCCTTACCTTTTGGTAGTCAACGAAATTCCTAAAGAACGCTATGGGGTATACATGGGCATCATCAACATGATGATTGTAATCCCCATGATCTTCCAGACGCTGACCTTTGGCTATATCTCCAAATACTTCTTGAACAACAATGCCGGGCACTCCATCCTCTTTGGAGGGGTATTGCTGCTGATCGCTGCGGTCGCTACGCTACGAATTAAAGGAAGTAAAACCACTGCTTCGCCTTCACAAGCCCCTTCGGGACATTAATCTATTCCAATCAACCCCACCCTAGCCTACACCCATGTCGGTAGAAAACACGCGTATTGAAAAAATTAACCAACTTTTGCAGGCCCATTCCCTAGATGTTCAGGGAGCAGATCGGGATTTTGTAACCCGGTTTCATAGTAGCCTTCCCAAAATTCAGGGTTTATTCAAAGAACTTTATGGGGTTCATGAGGATGCCGATTCCCAGTTGATTGATCTTTTGCGAAGCCTGATACTGGGTTACCAAGTAAGAGAAGAATCGCTTCGAGAGCGAGATCGAAACAAGGCCGCTGAAGGCAATTGGTTTTTGAGTCAAAATCTGGCCGGGATGAGCATGTATGTGGATCGCTTTGCAGGCAGTCTCAAAACCATGCCTTCCAAACTTCCGCACCTGCAGGATTTGGGGGTAAATTTTCTTCACTTGATGCCGCTCTTTGAGAGTCCACAGGGAGAAAGTGATGGGGGCTATGCGGTTTCCAATTTCCGTAAGGTAGATCCACGGTTCGGGACTTTGGAAGATTTGATGGCCTTGCGCAAGACCATGCATGGCCAAGGCATGTACCTGATGCTGGACATTGTACTCAACCACACGTCTCACTTGCACGACTGGGCCATGAAGGCCAAGGCAGGCGATCAAGAATACCAGAATTACTACTACACTTACGAAAACCGCTGGATTCCCAACGAGTTTGAGCAAGCCATGCCGGAGATATTTCCTGAAAGTGCCCCGGGCAACTTCACCTGGAATGAGGAGATGAAGCGCTGGGTGATGACGGTATTTCACAACTACCAATGGGACTTGAATTTTAGCAATCCCAAAGTATTGCAGGCGATGGTGGAGACCATGCTTTTTTATGCCAACCTCGGGGTAGACCTACTCCGAATCGACGCACCCGCCTTCATTTGGAAGCAAACGGGCACCTCTTGCCAAAATCTTCCCAAAGCGCATACACTCCTTCGACTGATCAAGCAATGCGTCCAAGTGGCTACGCCTGGCATGGCTCTGTTGGGTGAGGCGATCGTAGCGCCCAAAGACATTATGAATTACTTTGGAACAGGAGATTTTGTGGCCCAAGAATGTGATTTTGCCTACAATGCCACCCAGATGGCTTTGCAATGGGACATGCTGGCCTCTGGTGATACGAGCGTCATGCTTCAGGCCCAAGGAGACATTCTCCGTAAGCCTTACGGCACCTCATGGATTACCTACACCCGCTGCCACGATGACATCGGGCTCGGCTACGAGGACGCCAGCATCGCGCAAACAGGTAAAGACCCCTACCTGCACCGCAAATTTTTGAAGGAATACTATTCCTATGCTGGAGATCAATGGATGAGTCCTGCCCGGGGAGCGCTGTTCTCCTCCAACCCCAAGACGGGAGATGCGCGCATCAGTGGCACGCTTGCGTCTCTTTGCGGCTTGGAAAAGGCACTCTTTGAGAGCAATGGACCTGCAATTGAGCAGAGCATCCAAAAAATCTTGCTCATGCAAGCCCATTCCATCTTTTTGGGAGGACTGCCCATGCTTTTTTACGGAGATGAAGTAGGCTACACCAACGATTACCGGTTCCAACAGGATCCTTCCAAGAGTTACGACAACCGCTGGATGCATCGCCCATTGCTGGATTGGGAAAAAGTGAATCGTCGAAAAACAGAAGGCACCTTGGAGTTTCAACTTTTTGAAGGAACCAAGAAACTCTTGGCCATCCGGAAATCACAAGAACTGTTTGCTGATCTGAGCAATGTGTCCTGGATGACTCCACACAATCGGCATATCGCGGGATTGATCCGAAGAAAAGGAGAGGAGAGGCGCTACTGCTTGTTCAACTTCAGCGACCAGCCTGCTGGGCTTACTTGGTATGCATTCCGGGAACAAGGAGAATCTGCTACCCAACTTTTTGATTCCTGGACCCAAACGAATTATTCAGTAGGGCCCGATCACGAGCATTTGGTGATTGAGCCTTATGGATTCCGGATTTTGGAGCCTCGGTAAGGACTTGCTTAGGACTTTTGAGAGGATCCTCGAACCAGTAGTTTGGTTTTCAGTTGAACGGTATCCGTATTGCTCAATTCAGGATTTTGGAGTTGGGCAAGCAGCATTTCCACGGCCTTGGCGCCCATTTCTTCTCCAAACTGGTCTACCGAACTGAGGGTAGGGCTGGTAAATTCAGCAAGCATCCAGTTGCTAAATCCTACCAATCCCACTTGGGACGGGATGGAATAGTTGGCCGACTTCAAGTAGTTCATCGCACCTAAAGCCACCAAGTCTGTGATGCAGAAAAGCGCATCGGGGGGATTTTGACTTTCCATCAGGGCCTTGGTAAAAGAAAACCCTTCCTCTTCGGTGATGTCAAAGCAGGGCTTGACCCATTCTTCTTGAAACTCTAATCCATGGTCCTCGAGGGCTTTTTTATAGCCCAAAAAACGTTGCTCCGCGTTTTTTACTTCCATACGGCCACTGAGGTGGGCGATTTTTCGATAGCCCTGACGGATCAAGTGACTGGTAGCCTGGTAGGCTCCTTCAAAGTCATCTACCACCAACTTTGGACTTGCTAAGAGTTCCGTGATTTTATCAAATTGGACCACTGGCTTGCCTTCGTCCAAAAATGCCTGTAGGTGTTCGGCTTCCTTGGTTTCATTAGAAACTGAAATGATGAGGCCATCTACTCCCATGCCCAAAAGGTATTGGCTGGCCAAAACTTCATCTTTGAGGTGGTCGTAGGATTGGGCGAGGAGGATGCTGTAGCCTCTTTTTTTGGCGGCCTCCAAGGCTCCGCTGATGGTGGTGGAGAAAAAGTGATGCACGATTTGCGGTACAATCATCCCCAAGATGGAAGTACGGTTTTTCCGAAAATTGACCGCCATCGTATTGGGTACATACTGGTGCTTGGCTGCGAAATCTTTGACCAACTGGATCGTTTCTTCTGAAAGGGAAGGATAGCCATTGAGTGCTCTGGATACCGTCGAAGGGGAAAGTTTGAGTTCCTTTGCGATGTCCTTTAGCGTAATTTTTCGCTTTTCATTCATAGCCTAAAAATTTAATGATTGGGAATGGGCTGTGCCCCCATTTTCTATAATTTACTCAAATTCGGGCCCATTTGTTTTGAGAAATTTGAGATTTATGTGATTATCCGCAATTATGCCAGTGGCTTAAGTTTGGTTTGAACTACTGCGGATAATTGTCGACAGACCACTGTCCATTTAATTGATCTTCAAACCTTACTTTCTTTCGGTACTGGTGAAAAAGCGAAGATCCAGAAAAAGAGAAAACCTGATGGACCTAGAAAAATAAATCTGAGTGTTTTTCTCTAGAAATCTGCGTGAAAAACACAGATTCTGTGGAATTCTGGCTGCGTTAGCCTATAAAATGGGCCTAAATTGCTTTAAGAAGCGGACGTCGTTTTCGGTAAACAAGCGCAGGTCTTTGATTTGATTTTTGAGCATCGCAATTCGCTCAATACCCATTCCAAAAGCAAATCCGGTGTACTTCGTGGAGTCGATGCCGCAATTTTCGAGGACATTCGGGTCCACCATGCCTGCGCCACCGATTTCTACCCAGCCGCTGTACTTGCATACGTTGCAACCTTTACCGCCACAGATCAGGCAGGAGATGTCAATCTCTGCGCTGGGCTCGGTAAATGGGAAGAATGAGGGACGGAAGCGAACCTTGGTTTCCTTGCCAAACATTTCTTTGGCGAAGTGGTATAAGGTATTCTTTAGGTCGGCGAAACCTACATTTTCATCCACATAAAGTCCTTCTACCTGATGGAAGATGCAGTGTGCACGGGCAGAAATTGCCTCATTTCGGTACACGCGTCCTGGAGAAAGGGTTCGTATCGGCGGTTTTTGATTTTCCATCACGCGCACTTGCACGGAGGAAGTGTGGGTCCGTAGGGCGATGTCTGGATTTTTCTCGATAAAAAAAGTATCCTGCATCTCTCGAGCAGGGTGGTTTTCAGGAAAGTTGAGTGCGGTGAAATTGTGCCAATCGTCTTCAATCTCAGGTCCCTCAGACAGGTTGAAGCCGATACGCTCAAAGATCTCGATGATGCGCTGTCGGGTAGCCGTCAGTGGGTGAATCGCGCCTAGAGGATAGTTGGAGGCAGGTAAGGTGAGGTCTACCTCAGCAGTTTTCTCTTTTTTGTTGGAGGCAGCTACTTTCTCGATCAGGACTTGAAATTTCTCCTCAGCAAGTTGCTTCACAGCATTGACTAGTTGGCCGTAGGCGCGCTTTTCCTCATTTGGAATGCTTCCCATGGCGCCCATCAATTCACCAATGACGCTTTTCTTGGAAATAAATTCCATTCGATAAGCCTCCAGTTGGTCTGGGGTACTTGCGTCTGCTGCTGCAATAGCCGCTTTGATTGCTTCGATTTTCTCCTGATACATGAGTTGCCCGTTATTCTTTGGCAAAGGTACCAATTTCTAAATTTTTAGGGTAATCGCACCAGAGTTTCCTTTAGCGATTACCCCAAATTGTGCTTACCAAGTTCTACCACCCTGAGGTCTTCCCATCATCCAAGGCTCCTGTGGCTGCGCTGCTGGCTGCTTGAAGTTACCTAGGATGTACGTGAAGGTGATCATCCCATAGCGGGTGAGCACATTCGTAAAGACGTCGGTCACGGCCACATCCGAAATGGTACGGCTGATGCTGTTATTTTGGTTCAGCACATCAAAGAGGACTGCCTTGATTTCTGCCTTGTTGTTTTTCGCAAATCGGAAGCCACCCTCCATGTTCCAAAGCCAAAAATTTTGGTTAAAACCTTCGGAAAGTCCAGAATACAAGGAGTGCGCCACATTATTTCCCATAAAGAACTTGCCGTTCTTGGAGGAGAAGTATAGACGCATGTTGGATTCCTGCTGGTAGAAGTTGTTGTTTAGATTTTGCTGCAGGGAGGAGTTCACGATGTTGTACGAACCTGTGGTGCTGATCGAGAAATCCACATTTTGGCTAATGTTTGAATTGAAGGTCAGTCCTTGGCTTAGTGTGGTGTTGTCATTCAGGTTGGAAATTCCATTAATCAATCCTGGCGTCCGGTTGAAACTTACCCGGGTATTGATGTTGAACTGGGTTTTCAATTTTTTGAGTGGGGCGCCATAGGTCAAGAAGAAACTGGAGCGAATGTTGCCATCCAAATTGACCGGTCGAGAAAGTTGTCCTCCAGAACGAAGTAAAATCTCGTTGTTGATTAGGGTGTCTCGGCTAGTCAAGAAGGTGCTATTTCCAATAAAATCAGAGGTGACCGAATGGGTTACAAAGAGGAATAGTGTTCTGGATTTCTCGAGGTTGATTTTGCTGATGTTTGCAAAGATGTTGTGGTTGTAACTCTGTCCAAGGTCTGGATTTCCCACGCGTAGGTTCAGTGGATTTTGGTTGTTGACCACATTTTGAAGTTCAGCGACACTAGGCTCGTTGGTGCTAGTTCTGTAGCGCACTCTCCAGCTAAAACCAGTTTTCCGGTTGCGGTAATTCAAGTTTGCACTAGGAAGGAAGTTGTTGAAACTACGATTGAAGGTTCCTGGTACAGGGAAGAAGGCTTCGTTGTCCAGTCGTGCATTTTGGTAATCCATATTCACGTTGACCGACCAGGCATCCTTGTTGTAGGCATATCCCGAACGAAGTCGTTGGGTGATGAATTTGTTGTCAAACTCATTACTCAATGCAGTATCTAGAAGGGCTTTGCGCTCGTTATCAATCTGGAAAGTTTTTTGATCTGCTGCCGTAGCGTTATTTCCGACTTGGTAGCCAAAGGTTCCGATTGCGTTTTTGCTCAACTGTTCCGTAAAGGTCAAGTTGACGCGGTAATTGAACCCTTCATTCAAGGAGTAGGTTTCTTGCGTGGCAGTATCTACTAGGTTTCTACGGAATTCACGGCTTGCAGCCAAAAGATCCGAATCTTGGTCACGGTTGGACCAGGCGGTAAATACTTCAGTAGAAAGCGTTCTACCCTTTTTGTCGAATTTGTAGCGGTAGGTCAAGTTATTGGATAAGTTGACCGCTTTGGTGGTGGCATTGCTGATGGAACGAAGCGCGGATAGGGAATCGCCCAAACTATTGCGGGTAAGTGCATCTCTGTCGCTGAAGGTGCTGTTGTCCTGGAAGGAAAGGCTAGGCGTAAGCACAATGGAGTTTTTCTCATTGAGATCTGCTTCGATTCGTGCATTGGCTCGGTGGTTGCTATTTTTAACCGTATTGATCAGATTTTCTTCGTAAAACTGACGGAGATTGGCGTTTACAACGGTTTCTCTATTGGTGATTTGACGTAGGGAGTTGGCGGTATTGTTGAAGAAGTAACTACCGGTTACGTTGACTTTTTTACCCCACTTGTCAGAGTAGTTCAAGCCCATGGCATTCGTAGTCACTATACCTCCGGAGTTACCGACAAGGAAATTGCTATTTCCTCCGCCGCCACCCCATTGGCCACCACCAAATCCTCCTCCACCCATGCCACCCATTGCTCCTCCACGACCAGCTCCAGCAGAAGCATTAGCGGTTAATCCTGCAAGGTCTTGACTAGAGAAGTTTTGTTGGTTGATGTTGTTGAAAAGCCCCAGGACGGAGATACGCTGATCCCCTTTGAAGAAGTTGACACTTCCTCCCGCTGCATAGCGGTCGTCGTTGCCGTATCCGGCGTAGGTTCTGCCGAAGGAGCCATTTTTCTTGTCAGAGCGTAAAATGATGTTGATGGTCTTCGTATAACTTCCATCGTCAAATCCGGTGAGGCGGCTTTGATCGGAGCGCTGATCAAGTACTTCCACGCGATCAATGGCATCTGCGGGTAAGTTGCGTAGCGCAATATTTGGGTCGCTACCAAAAAATTCACGTCCATCGACCAAGATTTTTTGAACCTGTTCCCCTTGGGCTTGAATTTGCCCTCCCTGGAAGGTAATGCCTGGCATTTTTCGAATGAGGTCTTCTGCCTGGGCGTTGGTTTGTGTTTTGAAGGCATTCGCATTGAAGGAGGTGGTATCCCCTTTTTGCTCGCCTACTACGCTTACACCTTGTACCAATACTTCTCCAAGCACCTTGGTGTCTTCTAGAAGGATGAGTTCTCCCAGTTCCACAGGCTCACGCATGCTGTGGATTTTGGTGATGGTTTTGTAGCCCAAAAAGGTGATTTCCACCTTCACTTCTGGAATAAAGGGTCTGGCAATTTCAAATCTTCCATCTGCACCCGTGACCGTACCTCGAAGTAGGGAATCGGTGACGGTTTTGATGAGGACATTGGCCCCAATCATGGGAGTCTTTGCTGCACCATCGATTACCTGGCCCGTAAACTTTCGTTCGGGGCGGGCTTGGTCGGTGGGACGCTGTCCAAAAGAGGAAAGCGTCACAAAAAATGATAAAACTAGAAAAATAAGAATGGGGTAGGTTTTCATAAATTGGTTGTAGTTCACCTTCTTTGACTCCATTGAGCAGCAAAAGGTTTAAAGGATGTGAGTAGTAAAATTAGAATGGGAATTCTAAGGGATAAGTGGTTTATTTTCAGTCTAAAAGTTCCCAAATCAAGCGACTTGCGACTTGATCTCGGCATAGGAAATTCCGTAATGGCTTTCGTGGTAGGTTACTTTTCCGTCTTTCAGGAGCAGCACTTGGGGAGATTCGTGTGAAATGCCAAAGTGCTCTGCCACCAAATTGGAAAGAGAACGGTAGGCGATTAGGTCTAGGTAGTAAGGGGTAATTTGATCTGAATCCTCCTCCTTCCAATTCCGAAGGAGTCGATCCAAGGACATGCTGCTGATCGAACAGCGGGTACTGTGTTTAAAAATAAGCACAGGCTTCTCGGCACTCTCGGAGATTAGTTGATCGATTTGCGCTTCTGAAGTGAGTTTGTTCCAGTTCATGTCCTCTTTTCGCTACTTTTGTAGTTGCATACACAAAGGTAACCTAGTTATCCTGAACTCTCAAATCCAATGACTGTGCCAACTTTCTTTTCTCCGACTAAAAGAACCCTACTTTTTTGCTTGGGTATCGGGCTTTTCGCAGTGTCCTGCAAAACCTTAGATCCATCTGCTAACCTCCCCTTGCCTACGGTTCCCAAAACCAGTTCGGTGGTCAATGTACCGTTAGACATTCCTTTCACCACCTTGACGGCAGTGGCCAACCGATCTACGC
Source organism: Cyclobacteriaceae bacterium (assembly GCA_947458585.1). Lineage (GTDB taxonomy): Bacteria > Bacteroidota > Bacteroidia > Cytophagales > Cyclobacteriaceae > Algoriphagus. The sequence goes on from CANGYY010000014.1 coordinate 33,149, forward strand.
CGAATGTATTATTTAAGCAGCGTGGGATGGATTTGGGAAATGGATTGGTGGGAGATTTTGAATTTTCTAGAAATGGGAAAATTCAATTTCGTGCCCTAGACCAACAGCACTTGGAAGTAATCTTCCCCCTGAAAATCCAAGGAGAGATTGGTCTCAAGCCAGGTGGGCTCAGAAACCTGCTGCAGTCTAAGGTTCCCTTCAATACCAATTTGGCGCCTGTGTTTGTGATCAATCCAGAGTTACAGTCCAACTGGTATTTGGCGATTCCAGAATTTGAATTGCTGGATTTGGGGGGCAAATTGGGATTTTCTGTGCTGGGAGTAGAACTGGACTTAAGCCCAATTGTCCGCCAAGAGATTCGTCGATTTGCAAAGCAGGAACTTACCTCTAAGCCCAACTTGCTTCCACTCAAGCCACTCATGGAGTCCGTCTGGAATCAAGTGGGCAAGCCAATGCTCGTAGATATGGAAGGCAAGCAAACCGGACTCTCCATCCGACCCGATTCCGTGAAGATTCGGGAATACCTGCTGCCCAATAAAGGGCTGCACATTGACTTAGGCGTAAAAGGGCAGGTTCAAGTACACCCGTCCAACGCACTTCCTAGCCGTGCCTTTCCAATTCCCAAAGTTTCACCTAATACAGATGCCAGCAATCGGATAGACTTGCAGTTACCCTTGGAATTTACCTATGTAGAGCTGGATGCATTGATCCAAAAATCTTTTGGCGGACAGTCCATTCCAATGAATAAAACCTACCGATTCAATGCCACCCAATTCCGTACCCAAGCCTATGGAGAACGATTGGGCATCACGGTTGCCTTTACAGCAGTAAGTACCAAAGGAGGGGATTTGAAAGGGGAGTTATTCTTGGTAGGTAGACCCGTTTACGATCCAGCAACGCGCGTGCTGCAGGTCGTAGATCTTGATTTTGTGATGAAAAGTGGCAGCGCCAAAGCGATGCTGGGCACGATGATCAAAAAGGGAAAAATCCATCGCCAACTCAGCCAGCGCATGAAGATGCCTTTGGGAGAGACGATTACCGAGAGTTTGCAAGGGGTACAGGAGCGACTTTCTCTACAAACTCCAGTGGCCAACCTATCCATTCAGAATTTGCAGATTGTGCCGCTCGGCTTTTATCCAACAGCAACAGGCTTGGCCATCCCGCTACAGGCTACGGGAACCACAGCCATTCAATGGAAGTAAGGCATGGGATTGAATAAACTAAAAAAGGCAGATCATCCGATCTGCCTTTTTTTACTTTCTGCCCGCTTTGATTTTTTCGACCACCTCTGGGTCCAAGAGTGTAGAGATATCTCCCATACCGTCTAGGCTTCCCTCGGCAATTTTGCGAAGAATTCGGCGCATGATTTTTCCTGAACGGGTTTTGGGCAATCCCGGTACGATTTGGATTTTGTCAGGCTTGGCAATTGGGCCAATTATTTTGGAAACGGTCTCCTTGATCTCCTGAATAAGATTTTCCTCGCTACGGTTGCTCATATCGCAGATCACGTAGGCATAGATGCCTTGTCCTTTGACTTCGTGTGGGTAGCCCACCACGGCAGATTCAATGACTTTTGGATGTTCGTTGATCGCATTTTCTACCTCTGCAGTTCCGAGTCGGTGGCCTGACACGTTCATGACATCATCGACCCGACCCAAGATGCGGTAGTAGCCATCGTGGTCCCGCTTGACCCCATCGCCGGTGAAGTACTTGTTTTTGTAGGTAGAAAAATAGGTTTGCCTACAGCGCTCGTGATCCCCATAGGTGGTGCGAATCATGGAGGGCCAAGGGAAGTTGATGCAGAGGTTGCCTTCCACTGAATTGCCGCGCAACTCATTTCCTTCGGCGTCCACAATGCTCAGTTGGATGCCGGGTAAGGGGAGTGTGGCATAAGCGGGCTTGGTGGGCGTGATGCCTGCGAGGGGAGAGATGAGAATTCCACCTGTTTCAGTTTGCCACCAGGTATCGACTATGGGGCATTTTCCCTTGCCGATATGGTTGTGGTACCAGTGCCAAGCCTCCTCGTTGATGGGTTCACCTACGGAGCCGAGGACTTTGAGGGAACTCAGGTCATGTCCTTGGATGGGGTCGGTTCCAAAGGCTTGAAGGGCTCGAATGGCCGTTGGGGCGGTGTAAAAAATGTTGACTTGATGCTTTTCAATAATTTCCCAGAATCGTCCTGGATGCGGGTAAGTGGGCACCCCTTCAAACATTAGCGTGGTCGCACCCGCAAGAAGGGGTCCATAGACGATGTAGGAGTGGCCAGTGACCCAACCGATGTCAGCAGTACACCAGTACACGTCACCTGGGGTGTATTGAAATACATTTTCAAAGGAGTATTTGGTGTAGACCATGTATCCTCCGGTGGTATGCACCACCCCTTTGGGCTTGCCCGTAGAGCCAGAGGTGTAGAGGATAAAGAGCATGTCTTCGCTGTCCATCTCAGCGGCTTTGTGCAGGTCTGATTGTCCTTCCAGGACTTCATTCCACCAGTAGTCGCGACCTGCTTGCATGGCAGTTTCTTGTCCTGTACGGCGGTATACAATGACGGTTTCTACGGACACTTTCTCCAAGGCCTCGTCCACGATTTCTTTGATGCTAATTTTCTTGTTGCCCCGGTAGTTGCCGTCTGCCGTCAAAATGGCTTTGGCTTGACAATCTTCAATTCGATCGGCCAAGGAACTGCTAGAAAAGCCGGCAAATACTACGGAATGGATGGCGCCGATGCGTGCGCAGGCCAGCATGGCGATGGCAGCTTCAGGGACCATGGGCATGTAGATGATCACTCGGTCTCCTTTGCCAATGCCTTTGGCTAAGAGTGCGTTCGCAAATCGACACACCTCCACAAATAGTTCGCTGTAGGTGAGTGTGCGCCCTTGCTCTTGCGGCTCATTGGGCTCCCAGATGATGGCGGGTCGATCGCCTAAGGTGTAGAGATTTTTCTCAAAAATATTTTCAGTAATGTTGAGTTTACCATCCACAAACCAGCGTACATCGGGTTCTTCAAAGTTCCATTGCAGGACTTTTGACCAGCGTTTTTTCCAATGAAATGAATCGGCGATTCTAGCCCAAAATTCTTCGGGTTGCGCCACACTTTTTTGGTATTCGTGGAAGTATCCGCTGAGGGTATGTAATCGATCACTCATGAGTGGGGAAGTCTAAGTTGTAATTCAATGGTCGTACGCTTTTCCTGCACCTTTTGGAATTCGTATTTCTTGGATCAGTTCTTGAACATTTTTGGGCGGAGGAGGGGTGAGGTAGGAGACGCCAAAGCAGACCAAGAAGTTGAGTGCCATACCTAGGGTTCCAATTCCCTCAGGTGAGATTCCCCACCACCAATGGGCAGCAGTATTCAGTTCTGGGGCGATAAATTTGAAGTAAGAAATGTAACTGATCGTAAATACGAGACCAGCCAGCATTCCAGCGATGGCACCTTCCCGGTTGATCCGGGTAGAAAAGATGCCCAGCAGTATTACAGGGAAGAAGGAGGAGGCGGCCAATCCAAAAGCAAATGCTACCACTTCCGCTACAAAGCCTGGAGGATTGATACCAAAGTATCCGGCCAAAAGGACGGCTCCAGCGGCAGCGATTCGTGCGATCCGCAGTTCTTTTTTCTCCGAAATTTCAGGTCGGAAAGTTTTGAATAGATCTCGAGATACCGAGGTGGAGATCACGAGCAGCAAGCCTGCTGCGGTAGATAGGGCTGCAGCCATGGCTCCTGCGGCTACGAGACCCACCACCCAGTTGGGGAGTGAGGCGATCTCTGGGCTAGCCAAGACCATGATATCCTTGTCGATTCGCAGTTCATTGGTGGCGGGGTCTGCCAGGTACTGTACTTTGCCATCCCCATTTTTATCCTCAATACCGATGAGGTTGGTTTGTTGCCAATTGGTCACCCATTCTGGAAGGGCATCGATGGGTTTTTCGGAGGTAGACTGGATGGTGTTGTAAATTCCAAAAGCAGCCACTGCAGGAGCAGCGGTGTAGAGAATCGCAATAAATACCAGAGCATAGCCTGCAGAAAGGCGCGCATCCCGCACCCTTGGTACCGTGAAAAACCGAACAATCACATGGGGAAGTCCTGCGGTGCCGACCATCAGAGCCAACGTGATCATGAACAAGTCGGATTTACTTTTTTTGCCTGAGGTATATTCCTCAAATCCTAGATCTGCTAAAATCCCGTCCAACTTGTCCAAGAGGGGTACACCTTCGGCTACATCCCCACCCAAACCCAATTGTGGGATGGGGTTGCCTGTAAGTTGCATGGAGATAAATATGGCTGGAACTAGGTAGGCAAAAATCAATACGCAGTATTGGGCTACTTGGGTGTAGGTGATGCCCTTCATGCCTCCCAAGACTGCATAGAAAAACACGATGGCCATGCCAATGACTACTCCCCATTCGATGGGGAGCTCAAGGTAGCGGGAAAAGACAATGCCCACTCCGCGCATCTGCCCGGCAACGTAAGTAAAGGAAATAAATAGGGCGCAGATCACCGCCACAACACGGGCTTTGTTGGAATAGTAGCGGTCGCCTACAAAGTCAGGAACCGTGAATTTTCCAAATTTTCGAAGGTATGGAGCAAGCAATAATGCTAGCAATACATAGCCTCCCGTCCAGCCCATCAGGTACACCGATCCATCGTAACCAGAAAAAGAAATGATCCCAGCCATAGACATGAAGGAAGCGGCAGACATCCAGTCTGCTGCAGTAGCAAGGCCATTGGCTAAGGGAGACACCCCCCCCCCAGCCACGTAAAATTCTTGAGTTGAGCTTGCTCTTGTCCAGATGGCGATGCCGATGTACAGCGCAAAACTCAATCCTACGAGTAGGTAGGTCCAGGTTAGTAAGTCCATATCAGTCTTCGTTTACCTTAAATTCACGATCTAGTGCATTCATTCGGATCACATAGATGAAAATCAGAACTACAAAGGAGTAGATGGATCCTTGCTGCGCAAACCAAAATCCCAACTTGAAGCCTCCCAAACGAATGGTGTTGAGTTCCTCCACCCATAGGATTCCAAAGCCAAAGGAGACTACGAACCAAATGAAAAGGAGCAGAGCGAGCGTTTGGAGGTTTTTTTTCCAATACCGCTCCATTTTTGTAGGGGTAGGTGACATTACAAGTAGGTTAGTGTGGGTTTAATTGTGCTTCCAATCAAAAAAAGGAAATCTGGTTTTTTGTTGGGAGTAATTTAACCAAAAAAATAGGAGGAAAAGACTATTTTTCCAAAGATGGGATTCGTTTTGGATGAAAGGCTTGGCTACATTTTTGTTTGTGAAGGCATCCCTAAGCGGAGGGCTTCACAAAATCAGATGAAATACTCTGAGGCCATGGCCAATGCAGCGGCCAAAAAAGTAACGGCAAGTTTGTTGAGTTGAAACGTATGGTGGGGACTACTTTCAAAGAAAATAGTGGTAGAAATGTGTAAAAAACCACCGGTAACTAATCCATATAAAATCCCGATTCCTTCGGTAGAGAGCAGCCCCTGATTGATAAAGAAATTACTAGAAATCATGCCCAAAGGAGAGGCTAGGGCAAAAAGGGTCAGGAGTACAAGAGTCCATTTTTTGGACAGGGAAGCTGAAAGTACGGCTGCAAGTGCAAATGCCGCAGGGCCTTTGTGCATCAGGATTCCTAGCAGGATCGTTTTGTCACTATGCGTATGCAAGGCAGAAACATTATGCGTAAGCAAGGTTCCTTCCAAAAAGGCATGAATGAAAAGGCCTATCATTAAAGTAAACACACCTTTGTAGGAAGCGGCTTGGTGCTTGTGAATGTGGCCATGCTCAATGCCGGCTGACCAAAATTCCAACACCTGCTGGAGAAGAAATCCTAGCAAAATATAAATCCCCATTCGACCTGGATTGTAATTTCCAGCAAAAAGTTCGGGTAGGATGTGTAAGATGGTGATTGAAAAAAGGTAGGAGCCTGCAAACACCAGCAAGAGTTTGAAATATTTTTCCTTGAATACTGGGGCGACAAACACCAAAAGACCCGCCAATAGCGCTGTAAAAAAGAGAAGAATAAAGTTTAGCGCCATAGGTTAATCTTCCTCCTGAATACTAGCGGGGAGGGATTTTTTTACAAAGGTAAGATAAATTCAATAATGTTGCATTTATCTTTTTATTGAATTGGAAAAGAGAGGAAGGATTTGAGTTCTGGGCTGCTGTAAGTAGTGAGTCCCTTGCCTTTTTTGTAGTACACCAGAACCATCTCTACATCCTTCCGCGCAGAGTCAATTCGGATGGCCTCTTGCCAGCCACGGACCAATAAGGATTCAGATAATAGGGCCGCCGCTTTAGGATCTTTAGCTAGGACTGTCGTTTGAAGAAGTCCATGGTTAAGGGGATAGCCAGTTCGAGGATCCAAAACCCAAGCCTTTCGAATTGAATCCTGTGGGTAGGATTGGGTAAAACTTCCCGCAGTGGCTACCGCTTTTGTTTGGACTGCAATCAAACCTTCTTTGGCTTTTCCCAAACTATCTGGATACTGAGTTTTGTATTTCCAAAGTTCTTTCCGCTCATTCACACCTTTGGCTAGGGAATGTCGACCCAACTGCAAAAAATAGTTTTGAATACCCTCTTTCTCTAACATGCGGGCTACTTGAGCCAAGGCAATTGCTTTACCGTAATCTGAAAAATCAACTTTCACCCCTGATTTTGATTTTTGGATTAACGTATCGCTGAGCAAAAACTTGTTCATGCCCACATTTTCCAATAGCGCTGGAATGTTTGCACTATCCTTCATTGCGGCGCGTGAGGAAGAAAATACCCAACCTTGGTAAAGAATTCCACTACTCGGGTCCCAGGTATTTTCTGAACTACTCGCATCTTGAGTAGCCATTTTTAGTAGGGAAAGTAGTTCCTTGGAAGGCTGAGGTAGCGAATCTTGCCGATTAAGTTGATACAGCTCGGATCTGGGGGATTCCATGAGGTACAACTGTTCCTGATAGGTAAGAAGGGAGTCTAGTTTGGATTCTAGATTTGGTCTTTCGGGATAGAATAGAAAAAGATAGGGTTGATTCATAAACTTGCCGTCCCAAGTAATCAATCCCTTTTTACGAGCCAAATCATCATTGGTAGTAGTACTGCCTGTGGTATTTCTGTACAAATAGACAATCAGCACCAAGCCCAACAAGACTAAGGAGTAGAGGATATTTTTTTTTGCGTTCGGGCTCATCAGGATAGAAAAATTTGTAACCAAAATTACTACCTTTTTTTTATCCTTACTGGAAAGATTCAGGCCAATTCCACGATCGGTTTTTGTCTATATTTGTACCTAGCGCATATCCCATGAGAGAAGATTATTTGACAGGCGATGAAGAACATTTAGGCCCTAAGGACCGAGAGTTTGAGCGTGCATTGCGCCCGCTTAGCTTTGAAGATTTTACAGGGCAAGCCAAAATCATCGAAAATCTTCGGGTATTCGTGCATGCGGCCAAGAAAAGGAATGAACCCTTGGACCACGTGCTCCTACATGGCCCTCCAGGTTTGGGGAAGACCACGCTCAGCAACATCATTGCCAACGAACTGCAGGCAGGAATCAAAATCACTTCGGGACCCGTACTCGACAAGCCGTCTGACTTGGCAGGTCTACTGACCAACTTGGAAGAGGGAGATGTGCTATTTATTGATGAGATCCACCGCCTCAATCCCATAGTAGAGGAATACCTCTACTCCGCAATGGAGGATTACCGCATTGACATCATGCTGGATAGTGGTCCCAATGCCCGTTCAGTTCAGATTTCACTCAATCCCTTTACCCTTATCGGGGCCACCACCCGCTCTGGACTGTTGACTTCTCCACTGCGAGCTCGCTTTGGCATCAACTCCCGATTGGAATACTACGATGCCAAGTTGCTCACCGATATTGTCCTTCGCTCTGGAGGAATCTTGCAGACACCTATTGACGAAGTGGCAGCCTACGAACTCGCCCGTCGAAGTCGAGGTACACCGCGTATCGCCAACATGCTTCTTCGCCGTACCCGGGATTTTGCCGAAATCAAAGGCAATGGGACCATCACGCTCGAGATCGCCAAAATGGCCTTGAATGCCTTGGATGTGGATGAAAATGGATTGGATGAAATGGATAATCGCATCCTTTTGACCATCATCGAGAAATTTAAGGGTGGGCCTGTTGGTTTGGGTACCATTGCTACCGCTTGCGGGGAAGAGGCCGAAACCATAGAGGAAGTGTACGAACCTTTCTTGATTCAGGAAGGCTACCTCAAGCGAACCTCTAGAGGTAGAATGGCTACCGAACTTGCCTACAAGCACCTAAAAATTAAGCCGACAGGAGCCAGCGGAACCCTGTTTGACCAGTAAAAAAAAGCCCTAGTTCAAATTCATGACTAGGGCTTTTTGCTAGACTGTAACAATGTTCTTAGGCAAATTTCTTTAGCGATTGCTCCAACACTCGAGCAAAGCGATACACATCCTGAAAGCTGGTGTAGAGGGGCGCCGGAGCGAGTCGGATCACGTTTGGATTTCTCCAATCTCCCACCACTCCATGTCCGTACCATTCGTCAAAGACGGCTTTACCTCCTTTGTGAATCAACAAGGACAATTGGCATCCTCGCTCTTCTGGGTTTTTCGGGGTGATGATCTCCAATACGCCAGAATCTCCACTGATCTCTTCAATTAAATTTTCCAAGTAGCCGGTCAGCTGAATGCTTTTTTCACGAATGGCATGCATGCCGGCTTCATGAAATAGGTCCAAAGAAGCCTGGTGCACTGCCAAAGCTAGGACGTTGGAACAAGCGAGTTGCCAACCGTCGGCTCCATGCATGGGTTGAAACCCCTTTTCCATTTTGAAGCGCTCATCTTCCTGATGTCCCCACCAGCCCGCAAATCGAGGAAGGTCAGCTCGGTCTGCATAGATCTCGTGCACAAAAATCCCGGAGACATTACCGGGCCCAGAATTCAGGTACTTGTAGCTGCACCAGGTGGCAAAGTCCACTTTCCAGTCATGAAGTTGGAGGGGAGCATTTCCTACCGCATGGGCCAAATCAAATCCTGCAAGCGCACCCACTTCATGAGCAGCTTGGGTAATGGCTTTGATGTCAAAAAGTTGCCCCGTGTAATACTGGATTCCAGCCATATTGACCATGGCCAATGCACTGCCTTGCTTTTTGATTTCTGCTACAATATCCTCGGTACGCAAGGTGTGTTCTCCAGACCTAGGCTGTAGCTCCACCAACACGTCTTTGGGATCAAGTCCATGAAATTTGATTTGGGTTTCCAGCATGTACTGGTCTGATGGAAAGGCCCCTCCTTCGACTATGATTTTAAATCGAGATGGGGTAGGCTGGTAAAAGGATACCATCAAAAGGTGCAAATTCACCGAAAGGTAATTCATGGCCACCACCTCCTCAGGCAAGGCACCTAGGATTTGAGCCAAAATGGGTTTTGATTTCTTTCTTACCGAATACCAAGGATCTTCCCCATGGAAATACCCGTCCACTCCCATGTTTGCCCAAGCGGCCATCTCCTTTTCCAAGTAGGTTGCTGCGGTCTTTGGTTGCAATCCTAATGAATTGCCACAGAAATACAGGGCGTCTTTTCCCTGAATCTTTGGGAAGTGAAAGCGGGATCGAAAATGGGCCAAGGGGTCCAATGCATCCAGTTCTTTGGCAAAAGATTCGTTGTATTGGTAGTTAGGGAAAGGGGTCATTGTGGAAAGGGAGATTGGGTGTCTATTCTTAAAATCAATGTGCACAGATTTTGTTTCTGTAGCACTGTTTATCTGGACTGAATACTTCTCTTAACGGAAAATTTAACTCATTTTTTTTCGAAAGATACATCCAAAACTGGTTCAAAGTCTTTGCCGAGCGGCCCATGCTTTCCTTTTTTTGGCTTAATTTGTATAAAGACCCCATTGACTATGCACTTTCCCGTCGCGGACATTCATTGTGATTTACTTTCCTTTATGGCAAAGGTTCCAAAGGCAGATCCTTTTGATCCAGATCAAATTGCTTGCGCCTTTCCTTGGCTAAAAGCCGGCGGAGTACGGGCGCAGGTGCTGGCTATCTATACGGATGTGCATCCCGAAAGCATGGAGCTGGCAAGTCGTCAGGCGGATCTCTTTGTGAAGCTTCTTGAAGATCATCCCGAGACAGTCTGTCGATGGGATGCAGACTTTCAGCAGAAGTTGGAGGCTACCGAGCAACTGGGAATCATTGCTTCCATTGAAAATGCTGCCGGAATTGGTACACCACTGGCTACTTGGCCTGAAATCTATGCTCAGTTTGATGCCTTACTTGAAAAGGTAGGCATGCTCGCCTACATCAGCCTCACGCACCACACCGAAAATCGTTTTGGAGGTGGTAACTATACCGAAGGAATTGGATTGAAAGAAGATGGCAAACGCCTACTCGACTACCTAGCAGGCAAGGGAATTCCGGTGGATCTTTCTCATACCTCAGACCTGTTGGCCGAAGGAATTTTGAATCACATTGATCGGCATCATTTGCCCATTCCAATTCTGGCCAGCCACTCCAACTTCCGAAGGATTTGGGACCATAAACGAAATTTGACCGACGAATTTGCCCAAGAGATCATTCATCGAGGAGGGATTATAGGAGTCAATTTCCTTCGCGCCTTTTTGGATAGTGAGCATCCAGAAAGACTATTTGAACACTTAATCTATGGCTCTAAGCTCAATGAGCAGGCCATTGCCTTTGGAGCAGACTTTTTCTATACCCTAGACTTCCCAGACCCTAGCCGTCATCCATTTTATTTTCCACTGGCCGAAAATGCAAGCAAGTACCCCGGCATTCTTGAGCGCCTAAGTCAGGATTTCTCGGAAGTGCAGCTGCGAAAATTGGCCCATGAAAATGTGTTTCGTTTTTACCAAAACCTTTGGAGCTGATGTCAAGTCATCATTTTGTCAAGGAGCAGCAGGAGCCAGCCGTATTTATATTGGAGGTGGAAGGTATTTCCTTTGATACGGTTGCCCCACTCCTCGAATGGTCCCCAACCCTATTGGTTGCTCAAGAAGCAGTGGAGGTAGTGCTCAGTTGGGGGATAAAAATTGATGTTGTTTTGGGCACTTTGCAATTCCAAATTGAAAATAGGCACTTGCTTGAAGAACAATATCCGCTACGATTTTTGACAGTTTCTTCCTTATCTGCCATAGAGGAAGGCATCCATTACCTTCTAGCGTCCCAACACAAAGGCGTGCATCTGGTGGGTTTCAATCACCAAAACCACCAGCAGTTGGAGGAAAAAATCCTTCACCTAGATCTTACGCTGGTGGATGGGGATTGGAAATACTATCCAGTCAAGGGAGGGAAGTTTTCCAAGTGGTTTGCCCCCTCGGAAATCCGCCTTTTGGCAACCGAAAATCAACCGGTGGAGGTTTCCAATACCGACGGATCCCTACTTTTTCCGGTATGCTACCTGACCCAACTAGAAGTTCCTGAAGGCATTTCTACTTTCTCCAGCACTGGGATTTTTTGGATAGGAGAGCGGGTACGGGTTTAGCCTTTTTTGTTTAACCATTTTAGAATAAACCACATAGGCACATAGAAAAACTATGTGCCTATGTGGTTTTTAAACTTTTCCCAACTACCAGCTCACTTGCTTTTCTTCAAACAGTTGGATGGCAGTCTCTATTCAAGTAAATATTAATTTCCTACTGCAAGAAATAATCCGGCAGCCAAGAGCGCACCTAAGATGGGGCCAACTACAGGCACCCACGCATATCCCCAATCTGAGTCGCCCTTGCCTTTGATGGGCAGGAGTTGATGCATGATTCTTGGGCCAAGGTCACGGGCAGGATTGATTGCGTATCCTGTGGTGCCTCCTAAGGCTAAGCCGATCCCCCAAACCAATAAAGTAACAGGAAGTGCGCCGATGGAACCTAATCCAATAGGGGTATTGCTTGAGTCTTCGAGATTGGCTCCCGCGATGTAGAGGATCACAAATACCAATACAAAAGTTCCTAGCGCTTCAGAAAGCACGCTTGTCGAAAAATTCCGTACGGTAGGGTCCGTACAAAAGACCCCTCTTTTCAATCCAGGGTCATCCGTCATGTCAAAATGGTGTCTGTACATAGCCCAGGCCAATCCCGAACCGAGCATCGCCCCGCCAAATTGCGCTAAAATGTACCCTGGAGCCAAGGCCCAGTCAAATTTGCCTACAGCAGCCAATCCAATGGTTACAGCTGGGTTAAGATGCGCTCCGCTAGAAGGACCAGCGATGACTACTCCACAAAACACGGCAAAAGCCCATGCCGTGGTGATGGCGATGAGTCCGCCCCCATTTCCTTTGGTGCCGGGCAAAATCACATTGGCAACTACGCCTGTTCCTAAAAGAAGCACCACTGCGGTGCCGATAAATTCTGCTACTAGTGGATTCATTCTTCCCAGTTTTTAGTTCGTTCGACTGCTTTATGCCAAAAATGTACTAATTTTTCTCGTTTGCTGTCCTCCATCGCTGGAGAAAAGGTCTTGTCTGGCTGCCATAATTTTTGGAGTTCCTCCTGATTTTTCCAGAAGCCTACTGCCAATCCAGCCAAAAATGCGGCGCCCAGTGCTGTGGTTTCAATGATCTTTGGACGTTTAATTTCACAATTCAACAGGTCACTTTGAAACTGCATCAAGAAATTGTTGGCGGTAGCCCCACCATCTACTCGGAGTTCTTGGGTGGGCTTACCCGAATCTTTTTCCATGGCCTTGAGTACATCGTAGACCTGGTAGGCGATGGCCTCCAAGGCAGCTCGGGTGAAATGAGCCGTGGTTGTGCCTCGGGTAATTCCAAAAAAGGCTCCTCGGGCCTGCTGGTCCCAGTGCGGAGCACCTAGTCCAGCGAGTGCCGGCACAAAATAAACCCCATCGTTACCTGCGACGCTGGTGGCTAGTTTTTCGGTTTCCTTGGCGTCGGCAAACAACTTAAGGCCATCTCGAAGCCATTGAATGGCTGCTCCTCCAATAAATACCGACCCTTCTAGGGCATAGTTGATTTCATTCCCAATCTTCCAAGCCACCGTAGTGAGGAGCTGATTTTTGGAGCGAACAGCCTGCTTGCCTGTATTCATCACTAGGAAACAACCTGTGCCGTAGGTAGTTTTGGCCATGCCTGGCTGGGTACAGAGTTGCCCAAATAGGGCTGCCTGCTGATCACCGGCCACGCCGGCAATGGGGATTTTGGTATTGAGCACATCTCCCGCCGTCTCGGTGAATACCTCACTGCAACTTTTTACTTCTGGAAGTAGGGAAGCAGGAAGGTTGAACAGGGCCAGCAGTTCCTCATCCCATTGCTGGGTATGGATATTGAAGAGCAAGGTACGGCTGGCATTGGTGATGTCGGTCAGGTGACTTTTTCCCGCAGTCAATTTCCAAATCAGCCAGCTGTCAACTGTTCCAAAAGCCAAATCTCCCGCTTCTGCGCGCTGCTGAGCCCCTGGGATTTGGTCCAGGATCCAGCGAATTTTGGTGGCAGAGAAGTAGGCATCGATGACCAATCCCGTCTTCTCGGCAATTTGAGGACCTACTCCTTTTTCCTTGAGGGCATCGCAATAGGCTGCTGTGCGTCGGTCTTGCCAGACAATGGCATTGTAGAGGGCTTTACCCGTCTTCCGATCCCATACTATGGTGGTTTCGCGTTGATTCGTGATGCCGATGGCAGCTACTTGGTCGGGCCGAATGGATTTTTGAAGTAGCGCCTCCATCAGCACGGTGGACTGACTGGACCAGATTTCTTCTGGATCATGCTCTACCCATCCTTGCTGGGGAAAATATTGGGTAAATTCCTTCTGAGCCACGGAGACGATCTCTCCATTTTGATTAAAAATTAGGGCTCGGGAACTGGTAGTGCCTTGGTCTAAGGCTAAAATATAGGGTTTGTCAACAGGCATTTTGGGCGATTGGGTTGGTAATGTTGGCTTGAATTTAGTGTTTCGAAATCAAATACTTTGCAGCGATCTTTCTAAAATTAACTAATTCACTGGTAATCCAGGCCTCCTCCTTGTGGAGAGCAGCAGCCATGGTTCGGGCCACTGTCTCTGCAGAGGCTAATGCAGCTTCTGGGTCCAGGATTAGCATTCGGATTCTTCGTGAAAGTACATCTTCAACTGTCATTGCCATTTCCTGCTCGCAGGCCCAGACTACTTCAGCCAGAATATTTGGGAATTGGGGATGGATGGGCTCCTGCAAACGGGGGTTTTGGCTTGCTAGGTGCTTGATTTTTTCGGCATCCGAACCATAAATACCCCAGTGTCCTTTCGGGATGCTTGCTGTCCATCCATGAATTTTTTGGGTGGAGGTACTACTTTTTGGGAGGACTTGGCCGGTGATTCGGGTGAAATAGGCCACTGTATCTTCCCCCATTTTCCGGTAGGTGGTCCACTTGCCTCCGGTGAGGGAGACCAGCCCACTTTTAGAAAGAATGATTTTATGGGATCGAGAGATTTCCTTGGTTTTGGTACTGCCTTCCTTGGGTCGGGCAAGGGGTCTGAGGCCCGCGAACACAGCGATCACATCTTCTCGATTTGGTTTTTTGGTCAGGTATCCACCTGCAGTTTCCAACACAAAGTCAATTTCTTGTTGTAAGGCTTCGGGTTCAAGTTTGGCCTTTTCTCGAACCGTATCGGTCGTGCCAAGCAAGAGTTTGTTGTGCCAAGGCACTCCAAAAAGCACGCGCCCATCTTTGGTTTTGGGAATCATCAGCGCATCGGTGCCTCCTAAAAAACTTAGATCTAAAATCAAGTGGATTCCTTGACTAGGTTGAATCGTTTTGGCTGCGCTGGGGTTATCGAGTTGTAGGATTTTATCCGCAAAGACACCTGTGGCATTGACGATCATTTTGGCGTGAATGTGATGGGTTTCTTTTTTGATTTCATCGCGAAAGGTCAATCCAGTGAGTTTGCCAGCAGGGTCTTTGCTGAGCCCAGTGACTTTGGCATAGTTGAGCAGGCAGGCCCCGAGTTCATCGGCCGTTTGTGCGAGGTGGATGGCGAGCCGCGCATCGTCAAATTGACCATCTTGGTAGACTACTGCGCCCTGGAGTTGAGCAGGTTGGAGAGTAGGAATGCGCCTAAGGGTTTCCTCTTTGGAAATAAAGTTGGAGGAGCCGAGCCCAAGTTTGCCGGCCATCCAGTCGTAGATTTTCAGTCCAATGCTGTATTGGATTCGGTCCCACAAGGTGTAGATAGGGATCAGAAAGGACTGATTGTGGGTGAGGTGAGGTGCATTTTTGAGGAGCAGTCCACGCTCTTTGAGTGCTTCAAACACGAGGGAGAGTTGCCCTTGTGCGAGGTAGCGTACTCCTCCATGTACCAATTTGGTGCTTCTGCTGGAAGTGCCTTTTGCAAAATCGGCCTTTTCTACCAGCAATACGGAAAGGCCTCGAGATGCAGCATCCAGTGCTACGCCTAGGCCAGATGCTCCACCCCCGATGACGGCGATGTCCCAGACCTTGGTTTTGTCTTGCAGCTGCTGTAGGTTTTTTTCTCGATTCATGCGAAGGACCCTTAGACGAAATGTACTCAGGAAAGGGGACAAAAAGAAGGAGGCGGAAAGGGCTCACAAAAAAAAAGCAAGGACTTCCCCTTGCTTAACGTATTCTTGAAATTAAGTTCTGCTGCACCTAATAATCCTTGTAGGTTTTCCGCACCACTTTGGCTCCATTTTTTTCTAAGGTCACCACATAGATAAAGTCGTACTCCAGGTCGGTGAGGTCTGCAAATTTCTCCCCTTCACCTACAAAAGCATTGGCCAATTGGCTGATGGTATTGCTATGGCCTACCACGAGGATATTGCCTTCACTGCTTCGCAGGTCGGCAACAAAAGCTTCTTGATTTTTGGGATCATAGTACTCTACGGTTACTCCTGCCTCTGCTGCAGTGGGTTGGGCGGTATTTCTGGTTCGGGTGTAATCCGTGGATAATACCCGCTTGATTGCTTCTTTTTCTAGGATTTGGGCAAGTTTTTTGGCGCGAACTTCTCCTACATAAGCCAGTTCGGGATCTTTACCTTCCAGTTGCTTCTCCGCATGACGAACGATGTATATCGTTTTGGGAGAGTTCTGGGCAGTACATGCTCCAAGAATTAGTAAAGAACTGAGTAGAAAAATGAAGTTTTTCATGGTGGTTGTAATTAGGTAGAAATACGATCTAATTTGAGAAACAAGAGACAAGAAACAAGAGACAAGAAACAAGAGCAAAAGACTTAGATGCCTAATGACACTAAAAACAAGTTTTCCCGAATTCGGCGTTCAAAATTCGGCGTCCGGTGTTCGGCATTATTTTAAATACCGTATTTCGTAGCTCGTATTTCGTCTTTCCCTTTCTTACCCCGAAAACGTATTGTCCAAATGCTGATCCTTGGCTTTGACCGTTTCGAATTCAAGGAATTGCTCCCAGAATTCAGTTTCAGGAAGGGCGGCTCTCATAAAGAGTTTTTCCTTTTTGATGGGATGTTCAAAGACCAAGTGGAAGGCATGGAGGTTGATGCTCGCATCGGGATTGGGTTTGGCAAATCCGTACTTGACATCTCCTCGGATAGGACATCCCATGGAAGCGAGTTGCACGCGGATTTGATGCGGTCTACCAGAGATGGGGCGCACTTCGAGCAACCAGTGGTCGTTGAGTTTGCCGAGAACCTTGTAATTCAATTCCGCCTTTTGGGAGCCAGGCACTTCTTCGTCGTGAGCCGTCACGAAGTTTTTCACTTCGTCCTTGGTCAGCCAATGGGTTAACTTACCTTGTTCCTCCTTCGGTCTTCGTTTGACCAAAGCCCAGTAAATTTTGTGAATATCCCGCTTGCGGAAAAGTTCCATCATGCGTTCCAAGCCCTTAGAAGTACGTGCAAAAGCCACCAATCCACTTACTGGACGATCCAAGCGGTGGATGGGATGCAAGAAAACAGCCCCAGGTTTATCGTATTTTTTGCCGATATAGTCTCTACAGTAGTCGGTCAGGGTTTTGTCCTTGGTCTTATCTCCCTGCACTAAAATTCCAGCCGCCTTATTGACCACAAGGAGGTGATTGTCTTCGTAGACTACGCTGAACGGTTTTGTTTTCATGGCACAAAGGTAGTCTTAATTTTTTTGTGAAGGGTGGCAGGAGGTAAAGGGGGCCTTTATTGGTTGAGTAACTTTTTGATTTCGTAGTCTTGAAGGTGGGCATTGAGCCATCCTGCTTCGAGTAGTGCGCCGTATTTTTTGTAAAAATTGATGGCCGGGGCATTCCAATCGAGCACTTGCCACATCATGCCACTGCAGTCCTCTTCTAGGGACTTGGCCATCACTCGGTCAAATAGGAGTTTGCCTGCCCCATTTCCTCGCTCTGACTCGGTGACCACGATGTCTTCGAGGTACAAGCGCTTTCCCTTCCAAGTCGAATAGCGGTAGTAGTAAACTGCAATTCCAATGATTTCTTGGTTGCTGTCCTTTACGCACACGTAGAATCCGTATACGGGTTGAGGGCCAAAGCCTTCTTTTTCCATTCGCTCCAAAGTATTGGTGACCTGCTCGGGTGCTTTTTCATAAAGTGCAAGTTCTTGAATGAGTTCAAGTACGCGGGGAAGGTCTGATTTCTGGCCTGCTCTTAAGGAATACATCTGTTTTTTTGGGGGGTAAGTTGATTATTTGGTATCTATGCCTCTAATTTATACAAAACTTGATACCAAGATGTTTTTAGCCATTGATGCGGGCAATTCCAATGTAGTTTTTGCGCTTTACGATTCGAAGAGTGGAAAATGGACCAACCAATTTCGTTTGGAAACAAAAACTCCTCGCTTGATTGCGCAGCTAAGTAAAAAGGTGCCCCTGTATTTTTTGGAGCATGGCATTGCCGTGGATCAAATCGAAAAAATAGGCTACAGTTCGGTGGTGCCCGAAATCAACGACATCCTCGAACAGTTTTGCGAAGGATTTTTTGGCAAGTTGCCCTACCTGATTCAGGGAAAAAGTTACGCCAAACTCCCCATTTCTACCCATCGTCCCAATGAGATTGGTACTGACTTAATGTGTAACGTGATGGCGGCCTACACGCGGTACCAGGAACCGGTGATTGTGGTAGATTTTGGAACAGCTTTGACATTTACCGCAGTCGATTCCTCAGGGAAAATCCTCGGAGTGAATATTGTTCCAGGGCTACAAACGGCCATCAAGGCATTATTTATGAATACCTCCAAATTGCCTGAGGTCGAACTCAAGATGCCCGAATCTGCCCTAGGAAAGGATACCATTCATGCCATTCAGGCTGGGGTGCTGTATGGATACACCGGCTTGGTCAAGGGGATGCTGGAAGCGATTCAAACAGAAACAGGCCTAACATTTACAATAATCGCCACTGGAGGCCTTTCTTCAATTCTAACCACCTTGGAGGGGACGTTTCATGCTGTGGATCGGAACCTCACCTTGGATGGCTTGCGCTTGATTACTGAAGCGAATTCTTGATTTAACGGTTGACTTCAAAGCTCACATCCCAGGTTTCAGTCACCTTTATTTTTTGTTTGAACTCGGGATGCATGGGATTGATCAGCAGGTTGTGTTCCTGGAAAAAGTTGGCCAAAGGAATGCGGCAGGAAGGAACTTTCAAGCAGGGTGATAATTCCCTTTTGGCCCAGATGGAGCCTAATTCTTGTGTTGTTCTCGGATAGGGTCGATTTTTCCAACTTATGGGAAGGTCATCCACTTCCAGTGAGGGGATGGGCCCTACTACTTCAAGACATACTATTTTCCACAAACTTTCGGTGACGATGGGACCTTTGATGGATAATAACTCCAAAAAATTCAAGGCACTCACTGAGCTGGCATAGATTACGGGAGTACCGTTGACATTCCAGCGGCCAGGCCCCATTCCGAAGCCGAGAGGGTCTCGGCCTGGAAGATTTTCAATCAATCGGAAATAGCGCATCAGCTCACGTTCCCCCAAGAAAGTGATTCGAGTGCTTGATCCACTTGGGCGATCTGATACGGATTTTTGAATAGGTCTATTGGCTTTTGTTGTCCAAGCGCTTCATTGGGCAGCTGTAGCCAAGCTGACATCTTCTGCTCCGAACCAAAGATCCGGATGCCTTTGGCGAGGATAAGGTCGATCTCCAAAAGGCTTTTGGAAATCCCTTTGCTGAGCTTTCGGTCTTCCTTTTTCCAACGGAATAGCGTACTGGGATCTACTTCTAGGAGCTCGGCGATCTCTTGGGAATTGAAATCCAGGTAGTCAAAAATCAGGCTGGTCTCATGAAAATCTAGCGTAGCCTCCCCGTATTTGGCTTGGCTTTCGGCAACTATTGCAGGGGCATGACTGAAAAAATGGTACTCCTTGGGAGGAATCTCAATTGATTCCGTTCGTTGCTCGTCCCATCGAATTTTCCAAACAGCTGTCATGTTTTCGTTTAATTTTCAGGAAGTTACACCAAAACATCTTATTTGCAATAATCATTACTCCTTTTTGCAAGTATTATTTCTTCAAAATATCCTGAATGATAGCCTCCGCATGGGAGATGCTGTTTTCGATAAAAAATTCACGGGTATTGAGACCTCCACAAACCACCCCTGCGAGGTACACTCCCGGTACATTAGACTCCTGATTGGTCTGATCGTAGCAGGGCTGTCGCTTTTCGTCTAGGCTGAGTTGGACACCGAGCTGGTCCAAAAGGCTAAAGTTGGGTTTGTACCCCGTCAAGGCAAGCACCCAGTCGTTTGGGACCTGTACTTCTCCAGTTGGAGTGGATAAGATTACTTCTTGGGGGAGGATTTGCTTGACTCGGGATCGAGTATAGGCTTGGATAGATCCTTCTTTAATCCGGTTCATGATGTCTGGGCGGACCCAGTACTTGACATTGTCATCCACCTCATCGCTTAGTAGGACCATGCTGACGGAAGCTCCTTTGCGCCAGCATTCCAAAGCTGCATCTACTGCAGAGTTGGCTCCGCCTACCACGAGTACTTTTTGCCCAATAAATGGCCAAGGCTCCTTGTAATAGTGCAGTACTTTGGGCAGTTCTTCCCCAGGCACTTCCATAAGGTTGGGCAGGTCGTAAAAGCCGGTTGCCAAGACAATTTTTCGACTGAAGTAATTTCCTTTAGAGGTTTGCACAGAAAAGAGATCTCCCTCTTTTTGGAGGGTCTGGACGGTTTCATAGAGGTTTACGTTTAGTTGGAAAAGTTGGTAAATCCTTCTGTAATAGTCCAAAGCCTCTGTTCGAGTAGGTTTGGGACCTACGGACATAAAGGGAATGCCTGCGAGCTCCAAGCGCTCCGCAGTGGAAAAAAAGGTCATGTTGACCGGATAGTTGTAGATTGAATTGCAGAGGGCGCCTTTTTCGAGAATCAGGTAGTTCAAACCCGCCTTTTTGGCTTCAATTCCACAGGCAAGACCGATGGGACCTGCACCAAGAATGAGTAGGTCGTAAGGAGAATTTGAGGAAGTCTGCTGCATGGGGATTTGGTTGAAGTCTATTCCAAATTTACATCAAAAGTCTTCGGAAAGGTTCCTGATTTTGGGAAAGCTACAAAATTTGAACGCTCGGTATTTTTGAGTTTATTTAGGTGCGTATTCGCTTTTTCTGAACTCCCATGAACCCAACCCTGATTGTACTTACTGGCGCTGCAAGTGGCATTGGCAAACAACTTTTAGCTACCTTTTTGAATCGCCAAATACCCTTGATTTTAGTGGATTTGGATGCGGGGAAACTCGATAATCTCGCCCAGGGCAACAAATCCATCGCCTGGGTGGATGGGGATGTGGCTAAGGAGGCGACTTGGTTGCGTGTGCTAGATGCAGCTAAGAAAATGGGGTTACCGATATCCCATTTGATCAACAGTGCTGGGGTTATCCGCCCTGGATTTTTGGAAGGTTATGGGTTGGAGGACATTGACTACCACCTCAACTGCAATGCGAAGGGGACCATTTTGGGTACTACGCTTATTGGCAGAGCGATGAAAAACCAGGGTTTTGGGCATATTTTGAACATTTCCTCCTTGGCGGGATTGGCTCCCGTGTCGGGTTTGAGTTTGTACGCAGCCTCCAAATTTGCCGTGCGGGGATTTTCCTTGTCCGTAGCGGCTGAACTCAAAAAGTATGGAGTTTGGGTGACTGTGATTTGTCCCGATTTGGTGAATACGCCCATGCTGGACTTGCAGTTGGGCTACCCCGAGGAAACCAAGCTGACCTTCAGTGGTCCCAAGCGGGTGCTTGAGGCGGAAGAGGTAGTGCGGGTCATCCTGGGAGTGATGGAACGCCCGCGTGTGCTCGTTTGTATCCCGGAATCCAGAGGGCTGCTGGCCAAGATCGCCGGCACCTGGCCTTGGATTGGGGAGTTGTTTCGAAAATCCTTGGAGAAAAAGGGAGAAAAAGCGATCCGAAGCCGGTTTAAAGCAGGTTCCTAATCGAAAACAATTTTATCTACGAAAAAAATCGTAGTATTTTTTCAAAATACGAAAATCTTCGTATAACTTTGGTACGAAATAAATCGTACTTAAGTCATGTCCAAACCAACAGAGTCCGAATTAGAGATCTTATCGATCCTTTGGGAATTGAAAGATGCTAGTGTGCGCCAGGTCCATGAGCGGCTAGCGGAGATTAAGGAAACGGGGTATACCACCACCCTAAAAATGATGCAACTTATGCATGCGAAAGGAATGCTGTTACGAGACGAAGAAAACCGTACGCATCGCTATCGGCCGGTAGTTCATCAGGGAGAAACGCAAAAATCCTTGGTTAAAAACCTGCTTTCCATCGCTTTTGGAGGCTCTTCTACCTCCTTGGCCATGCAGGCCTTGGGACAAGAGAAGCCCTCCAA
>CANGYY010000015.1 GCA_947458585.1 Cyclobacteriaceae bacterium
GAAAGAAAAACATTAATCACCCCGAAAATTCAAGAACTATGAAACGAATTTTAAAAAGCTTTTGCGCTGCACTTCTAGCCCTACTTCCTGTGGTGGCTGTAGCCCAAATCGACGGGGAGTTTGTAAAGCCTCGAAATGGAAAATTTCTCCTTAAGAATGCCACTGTAGTCACCGTGACCAAAGGCACTCTTAAAAATACTTCAGTACTGCTAGAGAACGGCAAAATTTCCCAAGTGGGGACCACCCTCTCCAGCGAAGGTGCTGAAGTCATTGATTGCACAGGCATGTTTATCTACCCAGGTATCATCGACGGGGGCACCCGCTTGGGATTGGTAGAGGTAAGTTCTGTCCCTGAAACAGTGGACTACTCCGATGTAGGGAATGTAACACCCAACATGCAAGCCTTGACCACCGTGAATCCCAATTCAGAAGCCATCGGGGTTACCCGCGTTTCTGGAGTCACTACGGTATTGACTGTTCCTACAGGAGGATTATTTCCAGGAACTGCTGCCCTAATCAACTTGAATGGCTACACGCCAGATCAAATGTATGGAGGCTTTAAGGCGGTAGCCATGACCTTCCCGAGCTCAGGTCGACGTGGTCGATTTGACAGAAGATCGGATGAAGACATCAAGAAAGATGGTGAAAAGGCAATGAAGGAAGCGAATGACATTTGGGAAAATGCGAAAAGTTACCTAGAACTTAAAAAGTCTGGTGCAGAGCTCACCTATTACCCAGAAATGGAGCAACTTTCCAAAGTAATTACCGGGGAGTTATCCCTATTGATCGAAGTAAATTCAGCTTCAGATATCTTAAATGCCATCAAATGGGTGGAAGGAAAGAACATCAAGGTCATCTTTACCGGAGTAGCAGAAGGCTGGCGAGTGGCCGAGCAAATCGCCAAGGCTAAGATTCCAGTAGTTACAGGACCAATCCAGGATCTCCCTACTCGAGGATCTGACCGCTACGACACCCCTTATGCCAATGCAGGACTCCTTGCAAAAGCAGGTGTGAAAGTTGCCCTTCGTACCGATGAGGAAGAAAACGTAAGAAACCTACCCTTTCATGCTGCCTTTGCCGCGGCTTATGGACTTGGAAAAGAGGAAGCCTTGAAGGCGGTCACCATCAATCCTGCTGAAATATTCGGGGTAGCAGACCAATACGGATCGGTGGAGGCAGGTAAGCGTGCCAACCTGATTGTTTCCACTGGCGATCCATTTGAAACCAGATCTCAGATCCACCATGTGTTTATCGATGGGTACCGAATCCCAATGTCCAACCGACATATCCGACTTTACCAAGAGTTTTTGGAAAGGTCTCCAGGATTGAAAAGCAATTAAAACTACAGGCCATGGAAAATATCCATGGCCTTTTTTATTTCCTTGTGGAAAATTCTAACTTGAAGGTTCCCCGAGAAATATTTCAGGAATTACACCTACCCAATGAAACAAAAACTACTTTACCTCGCTGCAGCCTCGCTCCTTTCGCTAAGTGTGCAAGCACAGCAAGATGGATTTTTTACATCCAAACTTGCAACCCAAAAGAAATTTGAGACAGACTATCTCAAAGCCGTCAATTACGACCAATTTAAAGTTCACCTCACCGAACTCACCAAAAATCCACACATTACAGGCACCCCTGAAAATGAGTTGGTAAAAGATTACATGGTGCAAATCATGTCTCAAGCAGGCATGGATGTGAAAGTATGGCCCTACGATGTGTATTTACCCAATCATCCAGGTAAATCTGAACTACAAATCATTAGCCCCGTGCAGCTGACCCTTTCTCAAAAAGAAGGGGAACTTGTAGAAGATCCTTTCTCCACAGATCCCAGATTACACCTAGGCTTCAATGCCTTCTCCGGTAGTGGAGATGTCACAGCAGAAGTCGTATATGTCAACTACGGCACCCGAGAAGATTTCATGAAGTTGGTAGAGATGGGCGTTCCGCTAAAAGGAAAAGTTGCCATCGCTCGCTATGGAGGCAACTTCCGTGGCTACAAGGCCAAATTTGCAGAGCAGCAAGGCATGGTAGGCTTGGTGGTGTACACCGATCCAAAGGATTCTGGATTTACCAGAGGAGATGTCTATCCCAAAGGCCCTTATTATAACGAAACTACCATCCAACGTGGTTCCATGCTGACCTTGGATTTTACTGGTGATCCTTTGACTCCCAATCGCCCTGCCCTACCCTTGGATGGTCCAGAGAAAATCAAGCGAGACGATCCAGCAACAGTTGACTTCCATACCATCCCGGTGACCCCGATTGGCTATGGTGCTGCCAAAGAGATCTTGAGCAGAATGACGGGTGCAGATGTGCCTGCAAGCTGGCAAGGAGGCTTGCCTTTCCCTTACAAACTGACTGGCGGTGCTGACTTGAAGGTTCGCGTAATGGTGGATCAAAAGCCAGAATTTATCCGTGCCAATAATGTGGTAGGAACCTTCATTGGAAAAGATCATCCTGACGAGTGGATCATCTTGGGCAGTCACTACGATGCCTGGTCCTTCGGTGCTACGGATCCCAATTCCGGTACAGCCATGTTGCTGACCTTTGCGGAAGCCTTGGGTGAGTTGTACAAAAATGGCCAAAAGCCTTCCCGCTCTATCTTGAT
Source organism: Cyclobacteriaceae bacterium (assembly GCA_947458585.1). Taxonomy (GTDB): domain Bacteria; phylum Bacteroidota; class Bacteroidia; order Cytophagales; family Cyclobacteriaceae; genus Algoriphagus. Next base: position 2,612 of record CANGYY010000015.1, read on the forward strand.
TGGACATTGGGATGCCGAAGAGCAGGGCGTGATTGGATCTACCGAATGGGTAGAGCATTTGCGAGAAGAGTTGGGTGCAAAAGCCATTTCCTACATGAACTTTGACGGAGGTGCCTCAGGTAGAAATTTTGGTGCTTCAGCAGCTCCTACCTTGAAAAAATTGATCATTGATGCTTCCAAAGAAGTAATCTACCCAGACTCAGCAAAAACAGTGTTTGAGATTTGGGCAGGAAAAAATGCAGAGCCAGGAATTGGAAATTTGGGTGGTGGCTCCGACCACATCGCCTTCTACATGCACGTGGGTATTCCTTCCTTGAGTGGCGGCTCTGGAGGTACCACTGCCTACCACTCCAACTACGATAATATTCACTATTACAGCAAGTTTTCTGATCCAAGCTTTAAGATGGGCGGTGCTGTAGCGCAAGTGTTTGGGCTAGTCGCGATCCGTCAAGCCAACGCAACGATCATTCCCTACGATGTGCCTCGCTATGCCAAGGATTTGAAAGGGCACTTTGAGCAGGCAGTAAAGAATGTGAAAGCAATGGATGCCACATTTGGTGGATTTGACCAAGTAGCCCTTGCCTTGAAGCAACTGGAGGAAAGTTCAGAAGGCTACCAAAATGCGCTTCAGAACGCCATGGCATCTGAAAAGCTAACAGCAGCGCAACTGAAAAAAATCAATACAGGGTTGATCGGTTTGGAAAAAAGTTGGATAGACCCCAAGGGAATGTACTACGGCGAATGGTACAAGTCGCTGTACGTATGCAACGATCCTTTCTCAGGCTATGCCTCCTGGATCCTTCCAGGAATCCAGTACGAGGTAGCCATCCAAAATACAAGCCGCTTGGAAGAATGGGATACGCGCTACGCAAAAGCAATTCTTGACCTCAGCAAAAAGGTAGACAAGTTGAGTAGTCAACTTCAGTAATCAGAAATAAAATCAAAACCGCGGAAAGTCTTTTCCGCGGTTTTTTATTTAGAGTGAAGAACTTGACCCTGTAAGGGGCAATCTCTTAATACCCACGGGTGAAACCCGTGGGTATTAAAACTCCACTTTGATCATTTTTGAAAAAGATTGCCCATCCAAGGTCATGCCCTCCACCCAAACGTCGATGACCTTTACTCCATAAGGCACCTTTACTTTAGTTTGGAATGCCCCGGAGGTAGTAATTCCCTGAGGCTCCCAGTAGATCGTAGGCTTTTTCTTTAAAATTTGATCGCTTGGAGGGTTTTTAATGAATTCAGCAAATTCAGTAAATCCGGGAACCGGAAAAACCTGAAATCCCTCGGAATTGAATTTCTTGTTGGAGTCCGGGCCTAACTTTAGACCATTCTTAGTCTCAATGGAAATCACACCCGCATAGCCAGCCATGCCAAAAATTGATTTACCGACATTATCCGCATACACTTTGATGGCGGTAAGTTGAGAAGGTTCAAAACCAAGCAGCGTTTCCCTAAACTCAGTTGGTTCCATAAATGGCAAGGAGGACCCGTCGATAATCAGCAAAGGGCTTCCTGTCGTTTCTCCGTAGGTATAATTCCTGAATTTTAAGGAGGTCAAATTAAAACCCAAACGACCTAAAATTTGACCCATCGTTTCTTTTTCTAGGACCTCTCCGCTCACCTGTTGGGTAGGCTCACCATATCGATCCGTCGGACTGGCCTGAGTTTCCTGAAGTTTATCATCTTCCTTTACAAACTCCTGAAGCAAGATGTATTCACCCGATTTATCTAGCATTGGTATTTCACTCCGAAAAGGTTCTAAGTGATACGCATACTTCGGAAAGAATGAAATAGGAACAGGTTTGGGGGAATTTTGGAGTTCTACCGATCCAAAAGGTTTTCGTTTGGAATCCAAGGCAGCAACAGCAATCTGGGCAGTATCCTTGAAAATTAAACCAGTAGCCCAAAAATTGCCCAACGAATCCGTCATCACTTGACCATAATCTTCTAAATCTCCACGGACGACGGTGATCGGATTGATCGCAGGGCGACGCTTGTTATCCGCCGTAAATTTGCCCTGCACCGAAATTCCGTACTCAATGGGAAAGGCGAGAGTAGACTTGAAATCCTCCGGAAGCTTCTTGTCCAACCAGTTCATCTCCTCCTCTAGGGAACTCCTTCCCTGAATCAGGGATACCGCCTCCGCATCTGTGAGCGAAAGGATAAATTCTCCATCGATGGGGTTTTGAAACTCGTCCAACAATTCCAGTTTCAAATCCATCACTCGGTAAGGAACAGAGTCGGATATCGAAAAATCGGGTCTAACAGCAACCTCGCCTTGAAAAGATGCTGCCGCAATTTGCTCCGCCTTGGGCTTAAATCCCGGCTCCATCACTAAAAATGGAGCCACAAATTGATCGAGTTCACCAAAATTCTGATTCCAATGCGTATAGGCTCGCAGTGCATAATCTCCAGGAACCAAATCCGATGACAGCGTCCATCCTCCCGAAACCTTCCCTTTTTCAATCGGAAACGTGGACGACTGAATAATTTCCGACTTGGAATTGATCAAATCCATATGCAGCACGCGACTGAGGGAATCCGAAATTTGTTGATCCTGATAGAGCATCTTCCCTCCCAGCCAAACCGATTCTCCCGGATAGAAATAGGGTTTGTTCGTCGTCAGCCAGGCCTTTTCCCGCAGTCGATTAAATTGGATGGCAGGATTGGTGAGCACTTCATTTTGATTTTGAGCCAGTGCTTGATCCGAGGAAGGCGTAAAATCGAGAGGTAAAATCCGCGCCATGCGTTGTCGGCTGAGGTACCCCGAAAGGACCAGTTGAGTAGGATTGATCAAGGTACCCTTCTTGTCTACATCGTAGTACCCGCTAGGTGCTTGAATCCAACTGATGGCATGGTACACATTGGTGTAGTAGTCATTTTTCCAGGGCTTATCTAGGTGATGAATCTCCAGTCGGTCTTTCGTATAAACTCGAAAATTTCCATTTCCAAGTGGTTTTCGGAAAATTGAATCTGGTTCAATCGGAATAATTGACTCACCCAATTCTTCTCTAAAATCATTGGTTCTTACCCGACCTAGTCGCTCTGGAAGCGCCCGATAAACTTCAAAATGGATGGAATCTTGTAGATTAAGTAAAAGTGAAGAATTGAAATGCCGTAAGGAACTGTGGTAGTTGGCCTCTCGATTCACTTCCCATTCCGCCATCTTTTCTTCATCCGCAGAATTGATCCGCGTATAGAAAACTTGCCCATAAAACATGGAACCTGTTCGCATAACCCGAAAATCCTTTAGGTAGTAATCGATCTCATACCCCAGGGCCCTGTTCGTGATTTTCAGGGGCTGTGCCGCAGAGGCTTGAAGGTAATTGGGACCTTTGTCAGCCTTTACATTCTCAAATTCCAATACCCAGGGGTTATTTATCTGGACTTGCGAGCGGTAAGGATCATCAGCTAAGGCCAAAAAAACATCTTCAAATCGACGAAGTTCCCGATCCCAGGACTTATCGCGCTTGGCTTTGAGTTCAATCTCGGTGAGGTTGGATTCATTGAATGCCAATACAAAATCGACTTCGACTTCACCTTCTTTACGGAACGAGATCGCCTTTACTTCTGTGACATAGCCTACAAAACTGGCGACCAACTCAATGTCAGCAGAAAAATCCCCACTGATACGGAATCTCCCCTCTGCATCAGTGGCCGATCCTAGGGTCGTATTGTTGACAAACACATTCGCAAAGGGTAGCGGAAGTCCTGTCCCCTTCTCCCGTACCGTACCCGTAAGGGTTTGGGAAAAGCAGGATAAATGCCAACTAAAGAGGAATACAAGTGCTAGAAAATGACGCATAAATTCAACCGCGAAGAAGTAAGGTAGTCACAATTCCCTGAAAATGCGGCTACCGTTCCATTGCTGGTCACATAAACTGATTTCACTCCTTTTTTCAAGGATTGAAGTTGATGAACAATGGAAATTGATGCGATTGTCAACAAAATGCTGCTATTCAGTCCCTTTTCCAGCGTACATGTCGTATTTCAACAAGCGACAGTCGATCGTTCCGTTCCAGAACTCAATGCGTCGGCTTGCCTTTAAGCCTACTTTCTTAGCCAAGTCCAAGTTGCCCGTGAAAATATACCCCCGGTAACCCGCACAGTTTTGTTTCATAAAGTCCCCCATGCGCTTGTACGTTTCTTCCAATTCGGTGAGATCACCCAATCGCTCTCCATATTCTGGATTAAATAGAATCACCCCACGTGGCTTTTCTGGAATCACCGTTTCCGCAAAATCCCCTGTCTGAAAATCAATAAGGTCTTCTACCCCCGCAAAACCTGCATTTTCACGCGCAAAGGTGATCGCTTGAAGGGAAATATCAGATGCAATGATTTTTACGCCTGGGTTGGCAATGATTTTATTCTCCAACTTTCGCTTTTTCGCTTGAAAGGTCTCTTCATCGTATCCCAGAATATGCTGAAAGGAATAGTGATCTCGGTACAATCCCGGGTAGCGCTTGCTGGCCATCAAGGCCGCTTCAATGGCCAAGGTTCCAGAACCACACATGGGATTGATAAAAGGTACTCGGGTATTCCATTCAGAGGCATAAATGGTGGCAGCAGCCAAGGCTTCCATCATCGGCGCCTTTCCAGGAATCTTGCGGTACCCGTGCTTGGCCAAGGTTTCCCCAGAAGTATTCAAGTAGACAATGGCTTGCGTTTCTTTCCAATAGACTTGAATCACTAAGCCTGAAAAGTCCGAACCGGAATCGGGTCTCCTCCCCTTCAACTCTCGAAAGCGATCCACAATGGCATCTTTTACCTTCACATTCACAATCAAAGGGGTGGTGATGGATTCATTTTCAGCAACCGAATTGACCGAAAAATACCCGTCCACATCCAAATACTCCTCCCAAGGGATGGCCTTGAAGCGTCGGTAGATATCGTCCGCATTGCGGAGGTAAAAAGATTTGATTTCATACAAGACATGGGATGCAGTACGCAGGTGCAGGTTGAGGTCCATGCATTCTTCAAGCGAAGCAAGAATCTCGATGCCGGTACGACTAATTTCTACAGGGAAAAAACCCAGTTCACGAATCTCCTGTTCCAAGTAACTGACCGAACGGTCCTTGCAGGTAATGAAAACCTTTCCTTTGGTATTAAAATCAAGCATGCACAAAAGTACAAAACAGGAAAGGGAATACCCGAAAAAAAATCCGTCCATTCAACTAACCCTACTTGCGTACACTTCAACTAGTTTTTGTATCTTGATTTCGAATCGAGTCTTGTCCAATCGTGCAAAACTTGTTACTGCAATAAACCCAACTTCATGAATACGCGCATTTTTATAGCCTGCATGGCCCTCCTTTTGGCCCTGCCAAGCCTTGCACAAGAAGCCAAGTGGAAGCCCATTTTCAATGGCAAAGACCTAAATGGCTGGAAAGCAGTGGCTGGAAAAGCCACTTTTGCCGTAAAGGATGGGGCAATTGAAGGCACGGCTGTTTACGGTACCGGGAATACCTTTCTGATCACAGCCGACACCTATGGGGATTTTATCCTCGAATTAGAACTCAAAATAAGCCATTCCTCTTCCAATAGTGGCATTATGGCCCGCGGCCAATACGATGCTAGTAAGAATGAGGGCAAGGGTCTGGTCTATGGGTACCAAGTGGAAGCAGATCCTACCCCAAGAGCCTGGTCGGGAGGTATCTACGACGAAGCCCGACGGGGATGGTTTTATCCTTTGGACCTCAATCCCGCTGCCAAATCTGCCTTTAAACTAGGCGAATGGAATCATTACCGGATCGAAGCCATTGGCAACACCCTCAAAACTTGGGTCAATGGCCAAGAGGTGGCTTACTTTGTGGATGCAATGGACGCCAGAGGATTTATTGGCCTACAGGTGCACAGCATTCAATCCAAGGAAGATGAGGGCAGAAAAACCTATTTTAAAAATATCCGCGTGCAAACGGAAAACCTACAGCCTCTCCCCTTCAAAAAGCCCGTTTTTGTAGTCAGTACGGTCAAAAATGAGTTGACTCCAGAGGAAAAATCCCAAGGTTGGAAATTGCTTTTTGATGGCCAAACGAGCAAAGGCTGGGTAGGTGCCTACAAGGATGCCTTCCCAGAAAAAGGCTGGAGCATCGCAGATGGCATCCTGAAAATCCAAAAATCAGACGGAAGCGAATCCATGACCTTCGGGGATATCGTCACCACCGAGCAGTACAAAGCATTCGATTTGGCTTTTGATTTCAATATCAGCGAAGGCGCCAATAGTGGGGTCAAGTACTTTGTTACCCTATCCGAAGGAAATACAGGATCGGCCATTGGCCTGGAATACCAAATCCTGGACGATGCCCTCCATCCCGATGCCAAGATGGGGAGAGATGGCAACCGAACCCTCGCCTCCTTGTATGACCTGATCAAAGCCGAAAAGCAAGCTCGATTTGTGCGCAAACCAGGTGAATGGAATCAAGGAAGAGTCGTAGTCTATCCGGACAATAAAGTGGAGCATTACCTCAACGGAGTCAAAGTACTCGAGTACCAAAGAGGATCCCAAGCCTACCGAGATCTGGTCGCCATCAGCAAGTATGCGGTCTGGAACCTATTTGGCGAAGCTGAACAAGGCCACATTCTCCTCCAAGATCATGGAGATGCAGTGCAATACAAAAACATCAAAATCAAAGCCCTTAAGTAAATCGGGGAAGCCAATACTACTATGAGCAAATCGAACAGAAGAGAATTCATCAAGAAAAGTGCGGTTGCAACCCTTGGGGTAGCCTCCCTAGGTTCACTGGCCTTTTCACCCAAGTCCTATGCCCGCATTATGGGTGCAAACGACCGACTGAATGTGGCCATTGCAGGCTTAGGAAGGCGTTTAGGTGCCTTTTATGAGCCAATCGGATTGAAGAGCAGCAACGTCAATTTGCTTTACCTCTGCGATGCCATGCAGTCTCAGATGCCCAAGGCAGCGAAAAACTTTGAAAAATGGATCGATTACCAACCCAAGCAAGAGCAAAATATCTTCAAGGTATTGGATGATAAGGAGGTCGATGTACTCATCAATGCCACTCCTGACCACTGGCATGCACCGGGTACCTGGCTTGCCTTAGAGCGAGGAAAGCATGTCTATGTAGAAAAACCCTGTTCCCACAACCCTCGTGAGGGAGAAGTGCTCGTAGCGCTCCAGAAGAAATATAACAAGGTGGTGCAAATGGGCAACCAGCAGCGTTCCGCCCCAGAAAGTAAGGAAATCATCAAAGCCATCCACGAGGGAGTCATTGGTAAGGTATACTTTGCCAAGGCCTTTTACAGCAATTCCCGAGGAGCGGTTCCTAACCCCATCCAACAAGCAGCACCTGCAGGCTTGGATTGGGATCTTTTCCAGGGTCCCGCGCCCCGGAAACCCTATTTCCACGATACTTGGGATTACAATTGGCATTGGTATGGCTGGGATTACGGCACCGCGGAAACGGGCAACAATGCAACCCATGAATTAGATGTAGCCCGCTGGGCCTTACAGGTGGAGTTTCCTACTGCAGTATCCGTGGTAGCGGGCAAAATGCACTACCCAGAAGATGGATGGACCATGTACGATACCATGGATGCGACCTTCAAATTTGGAGATGGAAAAGTCATCCAGTGGGATGGAAAAAGCCGAAATAACTACAAAACCTATGGTTCGGACCGAGGAACAATTATTTACGGTTCAGAAGGTACCGTCTATGTAGACCGTGGAGGATACCGACTACACGACCGCTCTGGGAAAGAAATTAAATCCAACCAGGCCAATAATAACGAAGGGGGAACCGCTCTTGGCGGAGGGGGTGACATGAGTACCTTACACATTGTCAATTTCTTCAACGCAGTACGCGGAACAGAAAAACAAAACTCGACCATTGAAGAAGGTGCGGTGTCTACATTGCTTTGTCATCTTGCCAATATCAGTAGTCGGACTGGAGAAGCCTTGACCTGTGATCCGAAGAATGGACACGTTCTCAATTCCCCAAAGGCCATGGCATTGTGGTCTCGAGAATATGAAAAGGGCTGGGCTCCTCCAACAATTTAATTCACAAATTGGTCCTTTTGTCCAACTAAAAGGAGATTTAAATTCGTGATGTATTAATTAAGTATTAGTTTAACCTATTTAGTTTATCTTATTGTTATTAAGTTACTTAATTTTATAATGCTTAGTTCAAACCAGCAAATTCCTTTTCTTTCGGATGATTTTTTATTGAAGAATAAATTTTCCCAACAGCTCTACCAGGACTACGCCAAGTCCCTTCCCATTATCGATTACCACAACCACCTTTCTCCTGCTGAAATCGCGTCCAACCGAAAGTTTGAAAACATCACAGACCTATGGCTAGCAGGGGATCATTACAAGTGGCGGGCCATGCGAACCCTTGGAATAGACGAGCAATACATCACTGGAAATGCCTCTGCAAAAGAAAAGTTTGACAAGTGGGCTTATACCCTGCCCTATACCCTACGCAATCCCCTTTTTCATTGGAGTGCATTGGAATTAAAACGATACTTTGGAATTGATGAACTCCTCAATCCGAGCAATGCCAGTCAGATTTATGCAGAAACAAAAGCAACCTTGCAGCAGGAACCTTTCCGCGTAAGGGGGCTCCTGAACCACATGCAGGTGGAAGTGGTGGCCACCACAGATGACCCGACCGATTCGTTGGAGCACCATTTGGCCTTTCATCAGGAAGGCACTTCCCTGCAACTCTTCCCTACCTTTCGGCCTGATAAGGCATTCGGCATTGAACAGCCGGAACACTACAAAGCCTATTTGCAAAAACTGGGTTTAGTCGTAGGATTTGAAGTCAACTCCTTCGATACCTTGATGGAAGCCCTCCTCAACCGTATGGATTACTTTCATGAGCATGGCTGTCGTGTAGCCGATCATGGGTTATCCCGCCTCTATTTTTCAAAGAATCAAGGATTATCCGTGGACCGCATCCTAAGGAACACCCTGAATGGACAGTTGCCCACTACCGAAGAATTGGAACATTTCAAGTTTGAAGTGATCTTCCAACTTTCCAAGCGCTATCACGCCAAGGGATGGGTGCAGCAATTTCATTTAGGGGCGTTACGCAACACGAATGAGCGCATGCTCCAGCAACTTGGACCAGATACAGGCTTCGATTCCATTGGAGATTTTGACCAGGCAAGCTCCTTGGCTGCCTATTTCAATGAATTGGATAAAACGGACCAGCTCGCCAAAACCATCATTTACAACCTGAATCCCCGAGACAATGAAGTGTTTGCATCCATGATTGGAAACTTTAATGATGGATCTGTAAAGGGAAAAATGCAGTATGGATCCAGCTGGTGGTATCTGGATCAAAAAGATGGCATGGAAAAACAACTCAACGCCCTCTCCAATCTAGGACTCTTGAGTTGCTTCATCGGCATGCTCACCGATTCCAGAAGTTTTCTCTCTTTTCCCAGACACGAATACTTCCGAAGGATCTTGTGCCAACTAATTGGGCAAGAAGTAGAGCAAGGTGAATTGCCCTGGGATCCGCAATGGCTCGGGAAAATCATCCAAGACATCTGCTACTTCAATGCCAAAAACTACTTCAACTTTAGTCCCCAAAACTTTAGCATCTCCAAATGAATCGCTCAAATCCATTTGACCTAACTGACAAGAAAGTGCTTTTCTCCGGCGCTACGGGGGTACTGGGAGCCTCCATGGCCCTATACCTCGCTTCCCATGGGGCAGAACTCTTGCTCTTGGGGAGAACACCCGAGAAAGTAAATGCATTGCGCGATCAAATCCTTGCCCAAGGCGGCAAAGCATGGGGCTATTACGCAGACGTAACTGATGAGGAATCCCTTGAGAAGGTTACCCAATTGATCTCTGCGCAACACGAATCCATCGCCGTCCTGATCAATGCTGCGGGGGGAAATATGCCTGGAGCAGTAATCCGACCCAATCAAACTTTTTTGGATTTGGATACTGAAGCCTTGAAGCAGGTGATGGACTTGAATTACTTGGGAACAGTCTTTCCAATCAAGGCTTTTCTACCCCTACTTCTCAAAAATCAAAGCGGTACCATCCTCAACATCAGTTCCATGGCTGCTTCTCGACCCATGACACGCGTGATGGGCTATGCGTCTGCCAAAGCAGCCATTGATAATTTAACTAAATGGCTGGCGGTAGAACTGGCGGCCAAATATGGTCCCAACTTCCGGGTGAATGGGTTAGCCCCTGGATTTTTCCTAACCGAACAAAATAGAACTCTCCTAACTGAACAAGATGGAAGTTTAACGCAGCGCGGTCATCAGATCATCAGCCATACCCCAATGAATCGATTTGGGCAACCCGAAGATTTATTTGGGGCCTTACATTGGCTATGCAGTGACGCTTCAGCCTTTGTTACAGGCAGCGTCGTTGCCGTTGACGGTGGCTTTAGTGCTTATGCAGGAGTTTAAATAGAATTGCATTTAACCGAAAAATCAAATTTCCATGACCTACAGAATGGAACAAACCATGCGCTGGTACGGCCCCAAGGACCCAGTTAGCCTTCAAGACATTCGACAGGCAGGCGCTACGGGAGTAGTCACTGCGCTCCACCACATCCCCAATGGGGCAGTTTGGTCTCGAGAAGAAATCCGATTGAGAAAAAACGAAATTGAAAAAGCGGGGCTTACCTGGTCGGTAGTGGAATCGGTACCAGTCCATGAACAAATCAAAACAAGAAGCGGTGACTACCTACAACTCCTTGAAAACTACAAGCAAACCCTTCGAAATCTGGCTTTAGAGGGTGTTTTTACGGTTTGCTATAATTTTATGCCACTCTTGGATTGGACACGAACCAACCTAGAATACCTCCTTCCCAACGGTGCTAAAGCCTTGCTCTACGAAAAGAAAGCGGTGATCGCTTTTGATCTATTTATACTTCAACGACCCGAAGCTCGTTTGGAATACTCCGCAGAAGAAATTACAGACACCGAAGCCTACTACCAAAGCCTGAGTCCTGAATCAAAACAATTGATTTTGGACAACATTCTCAAGGGACTACCCGGCTCAGAAATAGGCTTTACCCTAGAAGAATTCCGAGAAATGCTCAAGACCTATTCAGGGATTGATGCCAAGCGATTGGCGGAGCATTTACGCCTATTCTTGGATGCCATTACACCCGTAGCAGAAGAAGTGGGCTGCTACTTGTGTATCCACCCGGATGACCCGCCCTTCTCACTCTATGGATTGCCTCGAGTAGTCAGCACTACGGCCGATGCACGGCGCATCCTCAGTCAAACCCTAAGCATGCACAATGGACTTACCTTTTGCACCGGCAGCTATGGCGTACGGGAAGACAACGATCTACCTGCCATGGTAAGGGAATTTGGGGAGCGAATTCATTTTCTCCACCTACGCAGCACCAAAAGAGATGCCGAGGGAAATTTCTACGAAGACAATCACCTCGAAGGCAATGTAGACATGGTCGCGGTGATTCAAGAGGTTTTGATCTGGCAGGAAAAACGAAAAAAACGAATACCTATGCGACCAGATCATGGACATCAAATCTTGGATGATCTACATAAAAAATCTCCAAATCCAGGTTACACCGCTATCGGAAGACTCAAAGGACTCGCCGAACTCCGTGGAGTGGAAGAAGCCTTGGTATGGGTAGCAAACAAACAGAAAAAAGGCTAGTCCAAAGCAATTCCTAAATGCAGTAAATGGCTATGAAGTCGGAAAAAGATAAAATGCTTGCTGGAGAATTGTACCAAGCCTCCGATCCAGAATTAGCCAAGGAAAGGCTACAGGCGAGAGAACTGATGCACTTGCTTAACTCCTCTGATCCGGCTGAACCAGAAAATCGTGTTTCGCTACTTCGAAAACTTGTGGGCAAGGCTGGCAAAAACCCTTGGATCGAAGTCCCCTTTTACTGCGACTACGGCTACAACATTCAGATGGGGGAAGATTGCTTTTTCAATTTCAACTGTGTGGTGTTGGATGTTTGTTCGGTCCAACTTGGGGACCGAGTTTTTATTGGACCAGCAGTTCAAATTTACACCGCTACACATCCATTGGACGCACAAACTAGAGGCGCATTTTGGGAGTCAGGCAAGCCTGTAAGCATCGGATCAGACGTATGGATTGGTGGTGGTGCAATTATCTGCCCTGGGGTCAGCATGGGTGACCGAGTGGTGGTCGCTGCAGGAGCAGTAGTCACAAAAAGTTTCCCTTCAGACGTAGTTATTGGAGGAAATCCAGCAAAAATAATCCGTTATTTGACTCCTAAAGAATAACGCATGGCCACCTTCTATTCCAAAAGAGATCTGCATTTCCAGCTGTTTGAAAATCAAAATTGCTTGGAATTGCTGCAGTATCCCTACTTTTCTGACCATTCCAAGGAAACCTTTGCCTTGGTATTGGATGCTGTAGCCCAAATTGCCGAAAAATCCTTGTATCCCATTTTCAAGGAAATGGACCGACAGGAACCCCAATTGGAAAATGGGATAGTGAAAGTTCATCCCGAAATGCGGGCCATCATCCGCCAGTTTGGAGCTGATGGCTGGATCAATGCGATTTTCCCTTACGAAGAAGGTGGTCAGCAACTTCCTTGGACCCTGCATCTTTCTGCTGGATTTATCCTTCAGGCAGCCAATTATTCAGCCAGTGTGTTTCCATTTTTGACTACTGGGGCGGCCAACTTAATTCGAACCTTTGGTTCATACGACCTCCGAGATGCCTACACCCCCAAAATGTATACGGGAGAATGGCAGGGAACCATGGCCTTGACCGAACCGGATGCAGGAAGTTCTTTGTCAGACTTGACTACCCTCGCTGTACCCACGTCAAAGGAAGGTGTTTATTCCATTAGGGGTCAAAAAATTTACATTTCTGCGGGAGACCACGATGCTTGTGACAATGTGATCCATTTGATGCTCGCACGCATTGAAGGGGCACCAGCTGGAACGAAGGGTATCTCCTTATTTGTGGTCCCAAAAATCCGATTGGATGGCACTCCGAATGATGTACTGACCCAGGGAATTTACCATAAAATGGGCTACAAGGGCGCTCCCATCGTTCACCTAATGATCGGAAGTGAATCTGCCTGCGAGGGTTACTTGGTTGGCGAAGCCCATCAGGGGTTAAAGTACATGTTTCAGATGATGAATGAGGCTAGATTAGGAATAGGCATGAATGCTACCGCCATTGCCACTGCAGCCTATCAAACTTCCTTAGCCTATGCCAAAGTTCGTCCTCAAGGAAGAAATATCAGCGATAAGGAACCCAATCGACCACAGGTTCCCATCATCCAACATGCAGATGTGAAGCGCATGCTTTTGTTTCAAAAAAGCATTTCGGAAGGATCTTTAGCCTTACTTATCTTCTGCGGTCTTCTTGGAGACAAGTTATCTCAAGAATCTGAACTTCAGAAAAAAGCAGAAATGGAAGCACTGTTGGACTTATTGATTCCAATAGCCAAAAGTTATCCTTCTGAAATGGGGGTGCAAAGCACTTCTATGGCTATTCAAGTACTTGGAGGGGCCGGTTACACGACAGATTTTCCTGTGGAACAGTATTACCGTGAAGCCAGAATCCATCCGATTCACGAGGGCACCACCGGAATCCATGGGCTAGACTTATTGGGAAGAAAAATGCTACTCCATGAAGGATTGGGTTGGAAAATGCTTCAAAAAGAATTTCAATCCACACTTAAGGAAGCGAAGCCTCTACCTGAATTAAGTGAAATTGCACTGATTTTTGAAAAGTATGCCCAAGAATTCGCTTCAGGCACTGCTCAACTCCTGTTTAAACGAAACCAAGGCCCAGAATATTACTTAGCGGATGCTACCCTTTATCTGGAAGGTGCAGGACTACTCTGCATGGGTTGGATCTGGCTCAAGCAAGCCATTACTGCTCAAAAAGCCTTAGATATGGGGAGCAAAGAACAAGATTTCCATTTGGGAAAAATCGAAACGGCACGTTATACGGTAGCCTACGAACTCGTCAAGTTAAAAGGAATAGTGGAGCGATTTGAATCGACCAACTACCCTACCCTAACTATGAAAACCGACTGGTTTTAACGTACTTTTGTACAGCCCCGAGAGAGGGTATTCTTTAAGAAATGAGTAATTGCCTGTTAGCACGGCAAATCCAAACCGGAATAAAGTGTCCAACCCAAAAGTAGATGAAACGAATTTTAGTCAGTGGTGGAGCAGGGTTTTTAGGAAGTCACCTCTGTGATCAGTTGGTGAAAGAAGGAAATCAGGTCACTTGCCTAGATAATTTTTTTTCTGGGTCCGAACAGAACATCTCCCATTTACTTCCCTTCCCCAATTTCAAATTACTCGTTCAGGATGTCAGCCTGCCGCTTTCTCTTGAGGTAGACGAAATTTACAATTTAGCATGTCCGGCATCGCCTCGCCTGTACCAGCGATTTCCCATCGAAACCTTCAAAGCATCCATCCTAGGATCATTGAACCTGCTTGAGTTAGCCAAATCTACAGGCGCAAAGATTTTTCAAGCCTCTACTTCGGAGGTGTACGGAGATCCACAGCTTCATCCCCAACCCGAATCCTATTTTGGTAATGTGAACCCCATAGGGCCTCGAGCTTGCTATGACGAAGGGAAGCGTGGTGCAGAAACCTTATTTTTTGATTTCCATAGACAGCATCAGGTGGACATCAAGGTCATGCGGATTTTCAATACCTATGGACCTCGAATGAGTGCCACAGATGGTCGTGTAGTCTCCAACCTAATTCTCCAGGCGCTTCAAGGCCAAGACCTTACTGTATTTGGAGACGGTACTCAAACCCGCTCTTTTTGCTACGTAGACGATACCATCCGTGCCATACGCCTGCTGATGGCTACTCCAAAAGGAGTTACTGGTCCAATAAATGTGGGGAACCCTACCGAATGCACCATTTTGGAACTTGCTAGTCTCATCCTAGAATTGACCGGTAGTAAGAGTAAGCTTGCTTTCGTGCCAGCAGCGGAAGACGACCCGCTTCGCCGCCGACCAAACATAGAACTAGCAAAGAGCACAATCAAATGGGAGCCCCAAATTTCGCTTCAAGAAGGCTTAGTCAAAACCATTGCCTACTTCGATTCGTACTTGGACTAAAAAATCAGTTACCCAAGCCTAAGCCCGATAAGGGTAAGGAAAAAAAGGCGTATTTTTGAAGTTCAAACTATAATCAGTACCCCACTATTCTCCTCTATGGACAACCTAATCAATCATCCAGGCATCATCATTGGATTTACCGTCGTTGTATTATTCATGTTGTTGCTCGACTTAGGCATCTTCAACAAAAAAAATCACGTGATTTCCAACCAAGAAGCAGCCATTTGGTCTGTGGTATGGATCGGCTTCTCCATGATTTTCAGTATTTTCGTCTACATCGTCACCGATGAGAAATACGCTTTGGAAAAGTTTTCTCAATACCAAGCTGCTTATTGGATTGAAAAGGCGCTATCGGTAGACAACCTTTTCGTATTTATTCTAGTATTTGGTTATTTCAATGTTCCCCGAGAATTACACCATAAGGTGCTTTTTTGGGGTATTATTGGTGCGCTTATCATGCGGGCCATCTTCATTTTTGCTGGGGTAGGCTTAATCAATCTTACCTATTTGCCAAAGATGAATTTGTTTGGGCAAAATGTAGAAATTAATGCTGTACTTACGGTTTTCGGCTTCTTCCTGATCTATGCAGGTATTAAGTCCTGGTTTGCAAGCGATAAAGACGATCACGAAAAAGACTTTAGCAAAAGCCCAGGTGCCCAGGTGATCCACAAGCTATTTAAGGTAAGTAAGGAATACAATGGGGGAAATTTCTTTACCATCGAAAATGGGGTAAAAATGGCTACCCCTCTGTTAGTTGTAGTCACTGTAATTGAGTTTACGGATTTAATTTTTGCCGTAGATTCCATACCTGCCATTTTTGCCATTGCTCCGGATGATCCATTCATTCTGTATACCTCAAATATTTTTGCAATTCTAGGGCTACGTTCCTTGTATTTTCTGTTAGCCAACTTCATCCACATGTTTAGCCGATTGAAGTTCGGCTTAGCCATCATTTTGGCTTTCATTGGAATCAAAATGATCATATCTCCATTTCCATCAATTCACATATCCTCTCCTCTTTCGCTATCCATAGTTGGAGGAATATTAATCATCTCGGTAGCTGCTTCTATCCTATTTCCGATCAAGGAAGAAGCGAAAGGTTAATCCAAAAAAAGACCGCCTTACTCGGCGGTCTTTTTTTTAGTATCCCAAGGTCTTCAGCATACTTTCTTCTTTTTGATCTGAAGCAAACAACCAATGCTTTACCTCCCCGTTTTCATCTCGATCGATCAGCACATGTTTGGGCGCTGGGATCAAACAATGCTGAATGCCGCCATAACCCCCGAGAGACTCTTGATAGGCACCGGTATGGAAAAAACCAATGTACTGCTGCTTCTTTTCAACCAACTTGGGCAAATAGATATTGAATTGGTGGGCTTCTGAATTGTAATAATCCATGCTATCGCAAGTCAAGCCACCCAAGGAAATGTTGTGGTATTCTTCCTCCCAGTTGTTGACTGCAAGCATGATGTACTTTTGATTCAATCCCCAGCTATCTGGGAGTTGAGTAATGAAGGAACCATCAATCATGTACCACAATTCCTTATCGTTCTGAAGCTTTTCCTCCAAAATGGAATACAGTACAGCCCCACTCTCCCCTACGGTATAGCTTCCGAATTCCGTAAAAATATTGGGTTCAGTGGTATTGTTCTTTGCACACATCCACTTGATATTTTTGACGATTTGATCTGCCATGTACTGGTAATCGTAATCAAAAAACACGTTGGTCTTGATGGGCCAGCCTCCTCCAATGTCCATGGAATCCAAACTAGGCGCAACACGCTTCAACTCCACATACTTCTGAATGAATCGGGTCAATTCCGACCAATAGTACGCCGTATCCTTGATGCCTGAGTTGATGAAAAAGTGAAGCATCTTCAGGCTTACCTGAGGATTATTCTTGATTTTTTCCTCGTAGAGGGAAATAATATCGTTATAGCGGACACCCAATCTGGAGGTATAAAATCCAAACTTGGGTTCCTCATCAGAAGCAATACGAATTCCTACCTGAAAAGGAACCTTTACATGCTCTAGGTAATAATCAATTTCAGTTAAGTTATCCAAGATCGGCACACAGTTCACAAAGCCGTCGTTCAGCAGTTCGCTTACGTACTGCTTGTACTTCTCCCGCTTAAATCCATTGCAAATGATGTAGGTATCCTTTCGAATCTTTCCTTTGGCATACAAGCTACGTACCAAGGGAATGTCAAAGGTGGAAGAGGTCTCGATGTGGATGTCATTTTTTAATGCCTCATCCAAAACGAAACTGAAATGCGAGGATTTAGTGCAATAACAATAGGTATACTTCCCTTGGTAATTATGAGTTTTCATGGCCTTACCAAAATAGGTCTTGGCATGCTGGATGTTCTCTGAAATTTTAGGAAGGTAGGTAAGCTTCAAGGGAGTGCCATAGGTTTCTATGATCTCCATCAGGTTTACCCCGTTGAAGTACAGCTGATTATTTTCTACCGTGAATTCTTTGGTTGGAAAATCAAAGGTCTGCTGGATCAAATCAATGTATCTATTCATCTACCAAAATGTGCTAAGCGTGTAAATAAGGCTGCAAAAATTGCGCTTTTATTGACGGTTACCAAAGTTTTGAACCACAAATTCTTAACAGGATTTAATTTGATAAAAGCTTGGTTACACGGTGCCTATTTTTTTGTCATTTTTTTAATCCTCAAGACTCCTAATTTTAACGCGTACACAACCTACCAAAACTCGCTTTTTACTTGCCAAAATGCGAAATGTAAGCCGATTACAAGGCTCGGATTGTGCTCGTTTTTTCCTAGATTTACAACAAGAAAACCCAACTATACCCTAGAGATGCGTAAGATTAAATTGGTAGAAGTTCGTTCAGAAATTGCTGCCGGTACCCGAGGGGCAAGTTTAGGAGTGGATGCACTCAAGATTGCCAGCCTGGACAAAAAGTCAAATTTTTTCTCTCAATTTGAACCCATCAGCGTACCCAATGCCAATAATTTTCTTTGGAAAGGAAATAAGCACCCCTTTGCCAATTACATCGATGGCGTGTACCAGGTGGTCAAAAATGTGTACTCCACCATTGAATCCCTCCGCCTGGAAAAGAAGTTTCCCATTGTACTTGCTGGTGATCACAGCACCGCAGCAGGCACCATCATGGGCATCAAAGGAGCCCATCCAGACAAGCGCTTGGGCGTGATTTGGATTGATGCCCATGCCGATCTCCACACCCCTTACACCACTCCCTCAGGAAATATGCACGGCATGCCTTTGGCCATGGCTACCCACTTGGACAACTTGGAATGTCAGCTCAATCAGCCCTCTCCAGAAACACGTGCTTATTGGGATCGAATTAAAAAAATAGGGGGCGATTCCCCAAAAATTGACCCAAAGGACATTGTCTTCATTTCTGTTCGTGATACCGAGGAACCGGAGAACTTTTTGATGCAGCACTACGGAATCCCCAATTTTACTACAGAAATAGTTCGTGAACTGGGAGTTCTGGAAGTAG
This sequence comes from Cyclobacteriaceae bacterium, assembly GCA_947458585.1. Classification (GTDB taxonomy): domain Bacteria; phylum Bacteroidota; class Bacteroidia; order Cytophagales; family Cyclobacteriaceae; genus Algoriphagus. Next base: position 21,152 of record CANGYY010000015.1, read on the forward strand.
CCAAGCGGGCCTTGGAGCTTTTGAAGGACTGCGACCAATTGTATATTTCCTTTGATGTGGACAGCATGGACCCATCCATTTCCTTGGGAACAGGAACCCCAGTACCGAATGGACTAACGGTAGAAGAAGCTATTCAATTGAATGCCGAACTGATCAAGGACAAGCGTGTTTGTTGCTGGGAGATTGTAGAAGTGAATCCAACCCTAGACAGTGAAAATACGATGGCTGAGATCGCCTTCGAAGTACTCGAAATTACAACCAAGTCCTTGGTCAATCACTTTTAATCAAAAAGTGAGGACAACCCAAGTACTCATCATTCCTTTCAAGTCCCTCTTTCAGGCCCTTTTTTATTTAAAATGAAATCCGGTGCGGCTTTTTACAAGAAGCCGTCTTAAATTCGCCTTACCAATTGATCGCCATAACCTAATCCGAATGCCTAGCATGGGATTCTTAGAGGCTCTCTCTGGGTAAACCACAAGACCATGAATTTTCAAGATTCCATCCTCCAAGGCATCCAAGATGCTTTTACTTCCTGCTTCCAAACTACTGTTGCCCTAGATCAACTCAGTTTGGCTCCTACCAAAAAAGAGTTTGAAGGAAGTTACACCTTCGTGGTATTTCCATTTTTGAAACAGTCCCAGTTGAGCCCTGAGGCAACTGCTACCCAACTAGGTAACTACCTGAAAACACATGTGGCCGCAGTGAAAGATTTCAATGTGGTCAAAGGATTTTTGAATCTAGTAGTCGCCCAGGAGGAATGGATCAGTTTATTCAATCAAGTGTATACCTCCAAAATCTTCGGTCAGCTTCCAAGCAATGGACTTAAGGTCATGGTGGAGTATTCCTCTCCCAATACCAACAAGCCCTTGCACCTCGGCCACCTGAGAAATAATTTCTTAGGGTATTCCGTTGCTGAACTCTTGAAAGCTGCTGGCTACGAAGTCATTAAAGCCAATCTGGTCAATGACCGAGGCATTCACATCTGCAAATCTATGGTTGCTTATCAGCACTTCGGAAATGGCGAAACACCTACTTCATCTGGGCTTAAAGGGGATCACCTGGCAGGAAAATATTACGTCTTATTTGATACCCATTACAAAGCCCAGCAAAAAAGTTTGATGGAAGCGGGCCAGTCCGAAGAGGAAGCCAAGAAAAATGCTCCGCTCCTACTTGAGGCTCAAGAAATGCTTCGCAAATGGGAAGACCAAGATTCGGATGTAATCGCGCTTTGGAACCAAATGAACGGTTGGGTCTATGCAGGATTCAATGCCACCTACCAACGCATGGGAGTGGATTTTGATGTGACCTATTACGAGTCAAACACCTACCTACTCGGCAAAGACATCGTGGAAGAAGGATTAGCCAAAGGCGTTTTTTTCAAAAAAGAAAATGGATCGGTTTGGGTAGACCTGACAGCGGAGGGACTGGATGAAAAACTAGTACTAAGAGGCGATGGTACCTCGGTATACATCACTCAAGATATGGGTACCGCAGATTTGAAATACCAGGATTACCAGATCAATAAATCGGTGTATGTAGTTGGTAATGAGCAAGATTACCACTTTGATGTCTTGTTTAAAATTATGCGCAAACTCGGACGTTCCTATGGCCCTGGCTTGTACCACCTCTCCTACGGTATGGTTGACCTACCCACAGGCAAGATGAAGTCAAGGGAAGGTACGGTAGTGGATGCAGATGAATTGATGGAAGAAATGGTGGAGACTGCTGCACACCATACTAAGGAGCTAGGAAAAATTGAAGGTTTCACAGAAGCACAAGCAACCGAATTGTATGAAATGCTTGGAATGGGTGCCCTCAAGTACTTCTTGCTAAAGGTGGACCCTAAAAAACGCATGCTATTCAACCCGCAGGAATCCATCGAATTTCAAGGGAATACAGGACCATTTATTCAATATTCTCATGCACGAATAGCGGCCATTTTGAGAAAAGCAGAACAAATCGGTGTGAACCTTTCGGCCGAGAGTTTTGCTGGACTCAGCGAACTTGCTGAGACAGAAGCCGCTTTGATTCAGTTATTGAATGATTTTGAGCGAAAAATTAAGCAAGCAGCAGAGGACTACTCCCCTGCTATTCTTGCGCAATACCTCTTTGACTTGGCCAAGGAGTATAACCGATTCTATGCAGAACTTCCCATTTTCCATGAGAAAGACAGCCAACTCCAATCCTTTAGAGTTGCGCTTTCTTTACAAACAGCCAAAACAATCAAAAGAGGAATGAGTTTGATAGGTATACAAGTTCCCGAAAGAATGTAACTATGAAAACAGTATTAATTTCCCTCAGTGTAGCCTTATTGGCATGTGGTACGACCTTAGATCGGCCTACCGATGACGCAAGTTTCCACCCCTCTTACGACCAAACCATGGAAAGTTCCTTTTACGATTTCAAGATGAAAGATATCAATGGTCAAGAAGTTGACTTTGCCTCTTTCAAAGGAAAGAAATTACTTTTGGTGAATGTCGCTTCCAAGTGTGGGTATACCAAGCAATATGCGCAGCTCCAAGAGTTGTATGCTCAGCATGGCGAAGATATTCTGATTCTTGGCTTTCCTGCCAATAATTTTGGTGGTCAGGAACCAGGTACCAATGAAGAAATCAAAGAATTCTGTTCCACTGAATTCGGGGTCACTTTCCCTATGTTTGAGAAAATTTCAGTGAAAGGTTTTGATAAGCATCCGCTTTACAGATGGCTTTCCGATGCTAGTCTGAATGGTTGGAATAACCAGGAGCCTAGCTGGAATTTTTGCAAGTACTTCATTAATGAAAAAGGAGAGCTAGTTAAATTTTTCCCTTCATCCGTGAAGCCTATGGACGAAGAAATTTTGAGCCTGATTACTCCCTGATTAACAGATTTCCTTGAAAAGAGTAATTCAATCGAAAAAAGAAGCCTGGCTGCACGCAGTCAGGCTTCGTACCTTACCCCTAGCCCTAGCAAGTATTTTTGCAGGCTCTTTTTTGGCATACTGGCAAGATGCCTTTCGCTGGGAGGTATTGGCTTTGGCCTCTTTGACGACGGTATTCCTCCAAATTTTATCCAACCTTTCTAACGATTACGGAGACAGCGTACATGGTGCAGATTCTTCAGCACGAAAAGGCCCCATTCGAGCAGTTCAATCCGGTTTAATTACCCTTCCAGAAATGAAGCGGGCCATGTTTCTTTTTGGAGGGCTTTCCTTGGGTACTGGCCTTTTACTCCTCTACCTCGCCCTGCCAAATTGGTCCTATTTTTTAGGCTTCTTAGCCTTAGGATTCCTTGCCATCTGGGCAGCCATCCGCTACACTTCAGGATCGAATCCCTACGGATACGCTGGATTAGGTGATATTTCGGTATTTATTTTCTTTGGATTGGTGGGAGTTTCAGGCACCTTCTTTTTACACAGTTTAAAAGCTGAGCCTGTCATTTTGTTGATTGCCTGTTCCCTTGGCTGCTTCAGCACGGCCGTATTGAACATCAACAATATTCGAGACATCGATTCGGATCAACTTGCAGGTAAGCGCTCGATCCCCGTGCGCATCGGAAGATCAAAAGCAATTGCTTATCACTGGACTTTGATTGCTGTGGCCTACCTAGGATTGTTTGGGTTCGCTTGGCTAGATCAATCCTACAATTCGCTTCTGGCCTGCCTCACATTTCCCTGGATGTATTTCATTGGTAGAGGATTACAAAAAGCAATAACGGCTGCTGAGGCAGATCCCTACCTCAAGCAAATGGCACTCAGCACCTTGGTTTGGACTTTACTTTTTGGAATTGGCTTGATTATTTAGGAAAAGCTGACAAAAGTCCTGTTTTGGCGGAAGGTTACCCACTACCTTGATTCCCTAAACGCTAGAACACATGATCCATATCCTTATTCCCTACGATTTTTCGAAGATGGCTACCCATGCCCTTGACTTTGTCACCCTGGTTAGTTCTCCATATCCCAAACTTCATATTACCTTGATTCATGTAATCGAATATCCATTGAATACAAGTGTGGGTACTTTAGGAGGTGGAATGGATCCGCTAACGGATTACCAAAATCAAGTTTATTTCAAGGATTTGGTCGAACAAAAAAAGTTGGATTTGGAACGAATTAAAGACAAAGTATCCTCCCCGAGTAACATCATAGATACCCGGGTCGCAGTTGGAGTAATTTTTCGAGAAATTGCACAAGCAATTGAGGAGCTAAATCCTGATTTACTCGTGATGGGTTCATCCGGTACTTCGGGTTGGGAAGAATTCTGGATTGGAAGTACTACCGAAAAAATTGTTCGCACAGCCGCATGTCCAGTACTTACCATCAAAGGCGAGACAGATCCTCAATCACTGAAAAAAATTGTGTTTGCATCCAATTTCAAGGAGATGGATGTGGGCGTAGCCGCTCGAATCAAAACCATGCAGCTACTATTTGATTCCGAGTTTTACTTCGTAAGTATCACTACTCCAGGGGACTTTAAGACTAGCAGAGAAGCAAATGCCTCGCTTGAAAAATTCATTGCTAAGTTCAAATTTGAAAATATTCATACGCAGATTTACAATTCCGTATCCGAAGAATCTGGAATTCTTGAGTTTGCTGACGATATTGGTGCTGATTTAATTGCATTGACCACCCATGGTAGAACAGGAATCCTCCATCTGCTCACCGGTAGCATTGCAGAGGATGTGGTAAATCACTCCAAACGACCTGTTTGGACGTTAAAAACCCCATCTTCAAAAACTTAAAACCAAGACATCTTTCAAATTTCATGAGTAAAAAAACGAACGATTGGAAAAAAAGAGACGGTATCGTATTCTCCACGGCTGATTCCTTCGACTACAATTTTGGAGATGAGGAGGCACAAGATACCCTTCCACCTTCCCAACAGAAATTACGGGTCCTCCTGGATAAAAAATCAAGAGCGGGAAAGCAGGTGACACTAATCGAAGGCTTTGTAGGCACTGAAGAGGATTTGAAAGAATTAGGTAAACTCCTCAAAAACAAATGTGGTGTAGGTGGATCTACCAAAGATGGAGAAATATTGATCCAAGGAGATCACCGAGAAAAGGTGCTGCAGGTATTGACTCAGGCTGGTTATGGCGCAAAAAAGGTTGGGGGATAAATGACTCCTTACTGGATTTTTCAGCTACGCCTCTATCCCTGGATTCCATTTCTAGTTTACCAAGCCAAACAAGTACGGAAAACCAGTCCAAAGCTTCCCTCCCAATCCTCCCTACTTACATTGGGCCAAGGTGAAAATCACATTCTGCTTCTTGGGGAGTCTACAGTAGCTGGAGTCGGTGCGAGTGCACCAGCACATACGATAGCTGGAAATTTTCACCGCCTTCTTGGAGAATCCTTTCAAATTGAAACCATCGGAAAAAAGGGATTGCGGGTGAAAGATGCACTTTCCCTTTACCTCCAACATCGGCAAGTTCAAACACCAAAATCTAAAGGGGTCATTCTTTTCTTGGGAGCCAATGATTGTTTTCTTTTGACAAACCCTTCTTCATTCAAAAAGGAGGTAGAGGCCTTGATACAGCAAATCCAGATCAACACCTCCGCACAATGGATTTACCTGGCAGCAATTCCTCCTGTACATCTATTCCCTGCATTTTCAAGAAGAATGCAATCCTTTCTTCAAGTGCAACGGAATTACTTACAAGCGGAACTAAAAAAAATCGCTTTAAAGCATCCAAAAGTGATTTATCAGGAAATTCCTATGGACCTCCAGCCCGAATTCTTTTCTGCAGACGGTGTACATCCTTCAGATTTGGGGTATCAAAAAATTGCCGAATTGGCTTTTGAAAAACTGAACCTTAAAAAAAATAAGCCTTAGCCCTGCTTAGGTCCTTCAATATCTTCCACCAATTCTGCGTACCAAGCTTCCCCGTATTTGCGGACAAGAGCATCTTTTAAAAAAGCATACAAGGGAACTTGTAGACTTTTTCCCAGTTGGCAAGCAGGATCACAGATGTGCCAGCGATCGTAATTCAAAGCGTCGTATTGATCGTATTTAGTTACCCTTATGGGGTATAGATGACAAGAAATAGGTTTTTTCCAGGAAATTTTACCATCCAAATAGGCTTGTTCAATCCCGCATTTTAGGATTCCTCTGTCGTCATAAAGCGCATAGGCACATTCCCGATTGTCTCCAAGTGTAGGCGTCCCTTTGTCCCCATCTTTGTCAATTACCCAGGTGCCTTGGGCTTCGATTACTTTTCTCCCCTCTTCTGTGATGTAGTCTTTGACAAGTGGATAGATCTCTTCCAAGATCTTGGTTTCCTCATCCTCCAAAGGTGCACCCGCATCTCCTTCTACACAACATGCTCCTTTACAAGCTTCTAAGTCACAGACAAAAAAGTTTTCTTTGATATCATCAGACAGGACTACGTTACCAACTAAAATCATGTGGGAGTATTTTGTTCAAAGATAGGCAGAATAGCGGCTAGGGAAAAAGGAAGGTAGGGACAAAAAAGAACCGCTCCTTCCGGAGCGGCTCAACCCAGCACTATGAAGAAAAGCGTTTAAGCCTTCTGATTTACAACAGGATACGCAGAAAAAGGTTTTCAAAAAGTAGATTTTTTAAAAGAAAAGATGAGTTACGATCGAGCTACCAAAACTGATTCCCCAAAATTGACGTACTTTGCAAAGTGCAAGTCGTCTTGTCGCTCCGATTCTATCGGGGAGGAAAGTCCGGGCAACATAGAGCGCCATACTTCCTAACGGGAAGGGCTTTGACTGGTGACGGTCAGGGTACAGCTAGTGCCACAGAAAACAAACCACCTCTAGGAGGTGCAAGCCTAGCTTGTATCCCATCTAGCGGAAAGGGTGAAAAGGTGGAGTAAGAGCCCACCGCCTCTGCAGTGATGCAGAGGGCATGGCAAACCTTATGGGTTGAAAGATCAAATAGGCCTCGGGCAAAGAGCTGCTCGTTCGATATCTTTTCTTCGGAAAAGAATTCCGAGGTGGGTAGATCGATGGAGTCTTGGTGTAAATCAAGATCGAGATAAATGGCAAGAGCAAGGCTACATTCGATTCATTCGAAGCGTGCTTTGTAACAGAACCCGGCTTACAGACTTGCACTTTTTTATTACATTTAACTATGGCAAAAATCCTAATTATCGACGACGAGCGCTTTATTCGTTCCTCCTTACGAGAAATCTTGGAGTACGAAAAATACGAAGTGATCGAGGCCCAAGACGGAGCAGAAGGTTTACAAAGAATCAAAGACGAGGAAGTGGATCTAGTTCTTTGTGATGTAAAAATGCCCATACTCGATGGAATGGATGTCTTGGATCAAGTCAAGCAATTGGATCGCTCTCCTCAATTTATCATGATTTCGGCACACGGCACGATTGAAACAGCCGTGGAAGCCACCAAAAAAGGGGCCTTTGATTTTATTTCCAAGCCACCAGATCTCAATAGACTGCTACTAACAGTTCGCAACGCATTGGACAAAAAACAATTGGTTACCGAAACCAAAGTGTTGAAGAAAAAGCTGTCCAAGAAATTTGATATGGTAGGGGAATCCCCTGCCCTACTAACTGTAAAAGATACCATTGAGAAAGTAGCCCCTACAGATGCTCGCGTATTGATCACAGGTCAAAATGGAACAGGGAAGGAACTCGTTGCACATTGGGTCCATGAAAAAAGCAAGCGACAAGAAATGCCTTATGTGGCTGTAAACTGTGCTGCCATTCCTTCTGAATTAATTGAATCGGAACTTTTTGGACACGAAAAAGGATCCTTTACCTCTGCACACAAGCAGCGTTCGGGTAAGTTTGAACAAGCCGACGGGGGTACTCTTTTTCTTGATGAAATTGGGGACATGTCCCTTTCTGCACAATCCAAAGTATTGCGAGCACTTCAGGAAAACCTAATCAACAGAGTGGGTAGCGACAAAGACATCAAGGTGGATGTTCGGGTACTGGCAGCTACAAATAAAGATCTTAAGAAGGAAATTGAAGCAGGCCGCTTTCGAGAGGATTTGTACCACCGCTTGAGTGTGATTTTGATCCATGTTCCTCCTCTTAAGGATCGAAAAGAAGACATTCCACTTCTACTAGATAAATTTCTAGAGGACATCGCTCAGGAGAATGGAAGTGTTAAGAAAAAAATCAGCAAGGAAGCTTTAGCACGACTACAAGAATTACCTTGGACTGGGAATATACGCGAACTGCGAAACGTAGTCGAACGACTGGTAATCTTGGGAGAGACTACCATCAGTTTAGAGGATGTAAAAAAATATGCTGACTACTAAGTCAGCATATTTTTTTTAACTCAATCCCTTTTTAGGAGTAATTTCTTTGGCATAAGCCGGACAAGGTCTGGTGGATGCACAAGAGGCCAAAGCTAAAAGTGAAATGACGAGCGCTAGGGAGGCAATACGTTTCATAGAAGATCGATTAGATAACTAAAGATGTTTATTAATTTTTTCTAAAGCAATAACTGAACCAAAAGGTTGCATCCCTAAAAATTACTGAACCAATAAGTTACAACCACGCAATTCGGAATGATCAAATCTGCCTAGAACTTCTAAAAACCCATTTTCATCCCATTTCCCAATATCCTGGGTTTCAATAAAAGCACAAGAATGAAAATTAGCCAGGTCGATTAAATTAATCCCGCCTTGACTCCGACTCGCTGGACTGAAGGGGTCATTGAGGTCACGAAGTACCACACGCATGCAAGTTGGCACAAGGTATTTTCCTTTCTCTTTGGAGTAGACTTGTGAAAGGAGTTCGGTCATCCCATACTCGGAATGAATCGAGTCCACTTTAAAAAATGCACACAGCTGTTCGTGGACCTCTTCACGAATCATCTCTTTCCTTCTTCCCTTCATTCCTCCCGTTTCCATGACGATCAAATTGGGAAATCCCTCAAAAGACTCCTTAGATTCCGCCAAATCCAATAAGGCAAAAGTGACTCCTAAAAGCAATACTTTCCGGCTTCCAGAAGCGAGCGTAGCTAATTGATGCAAAAGTTCCTGTTGATTGTACAAGTAAAAACCCGAAGCCTCCGACTTGCTTTCCTTGATAAAATGACTCGCCATAGCTACAAGGCTGCTTCCTGGACGTTCCAAATAAGCAGGAAGCAAGGCCAACACATGGAAATCGGACAAGGGACCATATGCTTTTTCAAATAACTGTTGGGCATGGTTGAGGTAAAACTCCTCGGACCAAATCAGGTGCTTGCTTGTAATCATTCCTGTAGTACCACTGCTGCTGTACACCTGAGAAGCGGAATTGGGTTTTCCACAATAAATAAGGCTGTCTTTAAAAAATTGTATGGGTAAAAAAGGAATATCTTCTACCTTTTGAATGCTTGTGGGATGAATTTTTCTTGCCTTCAAGTAGGCTGCATAAATTGGGTTGTTTTGGGCCTGAAATTGGGCCAATTCCAGAGCAAAATCATCAAAATGATCCAATGTCAAGGTTTCCAACCTTTTTGAAAAACTTTTAAATTCTTGCATCGTTTTATATCTTGGCTCCTCCTAACAGAATGCCCTTGTTTCGGAATGTAAATGTACCCTCATCTCATGCGTTTGAAAAACTATTCTTATTTATTGTTTGGTTTTGCTTTGTTGGGGTACTCCTGCATTAGCCCTCCAGAAAATTTTCCAAGTAAACCAGAAATTGAATTTTCTAGTTTGGAATATGTGGGAACTCCCGGTCAAGACTCTCTACTCCTCACCTTAAATTTCAAAGATGCTGAAGGTGATTTAGGATTAGCGGCTACAGACATCAACCCACCCTTTAACCCGCTCGTCTACAAAAGAGACGCTTCTGGAGCCTTAATCACTTATTCAAAAAGACCAAGCAATGCTCCAAGTTACAATCCCATTGACTGGGTAATTGATCCCATCGTAAACAATGTGATTGTCAAGGATACGGTTTGGGTGGAAAAAAACGAAAACCAATACAATATTTTCGTGCGCTTTTTCATCAAGCGAAATGGACAGTTTCGAGAATTTAAATGGCAAGATCCTCCCTTCTACACCACCTTCAATGGAAGGTTTCCTAGAATTTTGAATACCAATGTCGGGCAAGCAGTAGAAGGCAAAATCACTTATAGAATGCTTTCGTCAGGGTGGGAATCCATATTTAGAACAGACACACTACGAATTGATGTGCAAATCCAGGATAGGGCTCTCAATCGTTCCAATGAGGTTTCAAGTCCTTCGGTCACACTCAAACAAATCACCAGGAAATAAAAAAAGCTAGTCTCTCGACTAGCTTTTTTTTATAGTAAGGGATACTTTTTGGGATTGGACTCATGCATAATCTGGTAGACTTTCTCTACTAGATCTTCTACGCTCGGTTTGGAAAAATAATCCCCATCTGTGGAATAGGCAGGGCGATGGGCTTGAGCCGCTAGGGTTTGTGGTGCAGCATCCAAGTAGGCATAGACCCCTTGATGGTCCAGTACTTGCTGCATCATGAAGGCAGTACCTCCTCCTGGTACATCTTCATCCGCAAACAATACCCGGTTGGTTTTTTGAATCGATTGACCAATTACTCCCTGGGTATCAAAAGGCAAAAGGGTCTGTACATCAATTACTTCCAATGAAATCCCTACATCGGCTAGTTCGATAGCTGCATCCAGTACGATACGGCACATGCTTCCGTAAGTGACTACTGTCAGATCTTTTCCTTCACGCAGCACTTCTGCAACACCCATCGGCACCGTAAACGCTCCAATATTTTGAGGCATTTGCTCTTTCAAACGGTAGCCATTTAGACATTCAATGACCAAGGCTGGTTCATCGGATTGAAGTAAGGTAGCATACATTCCGGCCGCTTGTGTCATATTTCTTGGAACGCACACAATCATGCCACGAAGGCTTGATAAAATCATGCCCATAGGGGAACCTGAATGCCAAACCCCTTCCAAACGATGTCCTCTGGTGCGAACAATCAAAGGAGCTTTTTGTCCTCCCTTGGTACGATAGGTTAGCGTAGCCAGATCATCTGAAAGTAGCTGAAGAGCATACAATAGGTAATCCAAATATTGAATTTCAGCCATGGGACGAAGCCCACGTAAGGCTGCACCAATCCCCTGACCAATAATGGTACATTCTCGGATGCTGGTATCCATTACACGCCAGTCCCCATGCTTGGCCTGCAATCCTGCAAACGCTTGATTGACATCTCCTATTTTTCCTACATCCTCTCCTAGGGCAAAGAAACGAGGATTGTGCTCCAAGGTGTAGTCAAAAAATGCTTGCAAAATTTCTCGTCCATCTACCAAGGGCGAATCTTCGGTGACTTGAGCCGGTATCTCTTTGCATCTAGCCACAGCAAACTCAGTTTGGCTATACAAATGGCTGCTGTATCGATCTTGATTTTTTTCTTGCAAAAGTGCATACCAGGTAGTGAGGTCTTGCTTAATTTCATTTCCCTCAACACGTAGTAAAAACAAGCACTTCCGAATGGTACTGACAACATCCTTTCGGATCGGATTAATGGTTTTTTTGAGATCATCTGCCAACTGAAGTAAGGAAATCTTGCGTGAAGATTTCTCAGCTGTGGTTCGAATCAAGTCAAGAGCCTGATTTAATTCGGCCTTGATTTCGCTATTAAATTCATTCCAAGCAGCATCCTTTTGTCGCTTCACTTCGCCCTTTGCCTCAGCTTCAATCTCATCCAAATGATCAGAAGTGGCATATCCAGAGGAAACAATGTATTCACGAAACTTAAGTATGCAATCCCAATCTTTTTCCCATTGCAGTCTTTCTTTGGTCTTGTATCGTTCGTGGGATCCAGAGGTAGAATGGCCTTGAGGCTGCGTCATTTCTTCCACATGCAGTAAAACCGGCACATGCTCCTCACGAGCCAATCTTCCAGCAGTAGCAAAGGCCTGATTCAAGGCCTCATAATCCCAACCTTTTACTCGCAGAATCTCAAAGCCCTTTTCCGAGTCTGTACGCTGTAAACCAAGTAATGCTTCTGAAATACTGCCCTTAGTAGTGTGAAATTCTTTGGGCACCGAGATACCAAATCCATCGTCCCATACGGCCACCACCATGGGCACTTGAAGGACCCCAGCCGCATTGAGCGATTCAAAAAACATCCCTTCGGAAGTGGATGCATTGCCTATGGTACCCCAGGCTACCTCGTTTCCATGCACTGAAAAGTCAGTCATGTCTTTCAATCCCTTGTTGTTTCGGAAAAGTTTGGAGGCAAAAGCCAATCCCAAAAGCTTAGGCATTTGTGCCGCTGTGGGAGAAATATCTGCAGCAGAATTGTACTGTGCAGTCAAGGTTTTCCAACTTCCGTCCTCATTCAAGGATCGAGTGGCAAAATGCCCATTCATCAAGCGACCTGCACTGGCTGGGTCTGCTTCTACATTCGTATGGGCATACAATTGAGCAAAATACTGCTGAACAGTCAATTCGCCCAAGGCCATCATGAAAGTTTGATCACGGTAATAGCCCGATCTAAAATCACCTTTTCGAAACGCTCGAGCCATAGCTACCTGAGCGAGCTCTTTGCCATCACCAAAAATGCCAAACTTGGCTTTTCCCATAAAGACCTCTTTTCTCCCCATTAAGGAGGCGTGTCTACTGGTAACTGCCCATCTAAAATCTTCTAAAACCTGATTTCGCTGAATGGAGGACGCCTGCTGCACTTGATCTTGAATTTTTCCCGCCATAGGTTGAATTTTCCTAAATCGTTACACTTTGGGTTTATTTGCTGAGTTCAAAAATAGGCATTAACTGTGTATGTGCAAATTTTAAAAGACTGAATTCTCCCATTTAAAATTTGGTATTTTTAATTAATTTGAGAAATAACAAAATATTATTCTGTAAAAATTGAACTGTTCTTTATTTGGGGAGGTGTTGAGCCAGATTAGCCCTTCCTGATTTTTTAGGTAGTCTTAAAAAAAAATCAAAATATTTATTCAGAATAGCTCCTTTTTTAAAATTAAGTAAAGATTTCAAGGATAAAATGGAATAAACTTTTGAAAATCAATCAAAAACAGAATCGCTACCAAATAGTGTTTCTCAGGTAGGTGGGCAAACCTGTTTTGCTTAGTATCTTTGCAACAGTACTATAAATCCAAATCGACTTTGCCATGATTATAGGTGTTCCTAAGGAAATCAAAAACAACGAAAACCGAGTAGCGCTCACTCCCGCGGGTGCCAAAGAATTAATCAAAAGAGGCCACCAGGTCTATGTACAACAGACTGCTGGTCTTGGAAGTGGTTTTTCTGACGAAGACTACAAAGCTGCAGGCGCGAGTATTTTACCAAGCATCGAAGCTACCTACCAAATTGCTGAGATGATCATGAAGGTGAAAGAACCAATTGAATCAGAGTACAGCTTGATTAAGCCGAATCAACTTTTATTTACCTATTTCCATTTTGCTTCTTACGAACCTTTAACTAAAGCCATGGTAGCAAGCAAAGCCATATGCTTGGCATATGAAACGGTAGAAAAAGCAGACCGAAGCCTTCCCCTTTTAGTACCTATGTCCGAAGTAGCAGGTAGAATGGCCATCCAAAAAGGAGCCAATTACCTCGAAAAACCATTGGGCGGTAGAGGAATTCTATTGGGCGGAGTACCCGGAGTACTGCCAGCCAAGGTGTTGATCCTAGGCGGAGGCATTGTAGGTACCCAAGCGGCCTGGATGGCAGCTGGTCTAGGTGCCGATGTGATCATCATGGATGTATCCCTTCCTAGAATGCGCTACTTGGCGGATGTCATGCCTGCCAACGTGAAGACCATGATGTCTAACGAGTACAACATTCGTGAACAAATCAAGCAAGCAGACCTCATCGTAGGTGCGGTTTTGATTCCTGGGGCAAAAGCTCCGCATTTGATCACCAAAGACATGTTGAAGGACATGAAAAAAGGTGCGGTTTTGGTGGATGTAGCTGTAGATCAAGGAGGTTGCATCGAAACCTGCAAACCTACGACCCATGAGAATCCTACCTACATCATCGACGATGTGGTACACTATTGCGTCGCCAATATGCCAGGAGCTGTACCTTATACCTCTACCCTAGCGTTGACCAACGCCACCCTTCCATATGCCATCCAATTGGCAGATAAAGGCTGGAAGAAGGCAGCACAAGAAAATGCGGATCTTTTACCTGGTCTAAATGTGATCCAGGGCGATATTGTATACAAGGCCGTAGCTGAAGCATTCGCTATGCCTTATACTCCGGTTGAAAAGTACCTTTCCTAACCGAATAGGCTACGTATCAAAAATCCCATCGAGGCAACCGATGGGATTTTTTTTGTTAAATACTCAAGAAAAAGATTACAATTTGAAAACCAAGCTCCTTAAGCCATTCCAATAATTTCAAAACAAACACTTTAGTATAGAGAAATTCAGTTCCTTACTCAGGTCGTATAGATTTGGCCCATTCCAATAATTCAGCGCCCAATTCCTGCTGGAATCCAACTAAAATTCCATCAAAAAGCAGCAAAAAAGCACCTTGCAGGAGAATTGATTTTCCAAATCCAATCCATCTCTCTTTTTGCAAGCGAAGCCCCCGTTCAATCAAGAAAAAACCAACGGCCATGTACCCGAGGTCTAAAGCTGCATTGAAAAGCAGTACTTTTTCAATTTGCTGCTGGGCTGTCAGCACCTCCCAAAAATTGACCATCAACGAAACCTGGCTTGCCTGCCAAAATCCATACCCTGCAATCCCCAGATTCACCAAATTCCAATAGGCATTCATCTGGTGAAAGGCCTGAACTTGGCCTCGTGTCTGAAAGCTTCGAATGGTCCCTACCAACAAATTGAGTACTGCCCAAGAGCCAAGAATCAACATTCCTTGCCGATTGTACTCCAATCGGGTGAAATTGAAAACCTCCATAGCAGCCGAATCCTGAGCCATAGCTGGCAGAGAAAGTATCCCCAATAGAAGAAGTAGAAAAATGTAAAAGCGGGTCGACATAGTTTATAAACCTACAAAAAATCTCGAAAGTTTGAACTCATAAGTCAGGATGCAGGGTATTCCAAAGCATTCTTAAGCCAAAGAAACAAATCATTAGTCCAGCGAATACCTGTAACACCTTTCGAACTGTTAGGGACATCAAATGGGCCAACTTACCCGCAAGGAAAGCCTTCGCCAAGTCAAACCCAAAGACAGTAAAAAGTAAGGCTGCATAAAAAAATGCTCGATCTAAGATCCCCCAACTAGTTTTGATAGAAACCATACTCGCAATAGATATCCAAAATAGCATAACAAAGGGATTGATGCCATTTATACCAAACCCTTGCATTAAGGCTTTGCCTTTACTCGCTAAAGATGGAGAAGAATGGCTAGGTACTGCTGTTATTTTTTTTCGAAAAAAACTGATTCCAAATCCGATCAAAATCAAGCCTCCAAAAAACCCGAGGTACTGTTCCACATTTGGAATAAAAGTCAAAGCTTGAACTCCAAAGTAAGTGACTAAAACATAGACCAAATCACTCAGAAAAACACCAAAGGCAAGAATGGCTGACTGCTTAAACCCATGATCCATGCTCGTGGTTACCAAAGCAAAAAAAACAGGGCCAATCATCATGGAAAGCAAAAGCCCCATCTCCAATCCTTCTAAAATCGCAGCAAACATCTTCAAAAGTACCGCCTCTTCGGTTATATTTGAATTCATTCCGCTGAAAATTTATACATGGATATCCAAGCCAACCTTGAACAGGTCAAAAAATCGTTTCCAAATCCAGCTTGTCAACTAATTGCCGTCAGCAAGACCAAGCCCTTGGCAGATTTACAGGCTGCTTATGGGGTGGGAATTCGTGATTTTGGGGAAAATAAGGTACAGGAAATTCAAACCAAACAACCTGAAATGCCAGCTGATACCCGCTGGCACATGATCGGACATCTGCAGAGCAATAAGATCAAATACATTGCTCCCTTTGTACACCTCATTCATGGAGTAGATTCATTCAAACTTCTGCTAGAAATCGACAAGCAAGGAAAAAAAATAAATCGAGCCATTCCCATCTTGCTGCAAATCCACATTGCAACCGAAGAAAGCAAATTTGGGTTTGTTCAAGAAGAACTAGATGCCATGCTTACTAGTACCGAATTTGCAAACTTAACTCATGTTCAAATCCAAGGATTAATGGGGATGGCCACCTTCACAGAGGATGTGGAGCAGATCCGCTCTGAGTTTCGAGGATTAAAGCAGCTGTTTGAAGTATTAAAAAAACGTACCCTACCTCCCTTTGTAGACCTGAAGGAACTCTCCATGGGCATGAGTGGGGATTACCAAATTGCCCAAGAAGAAGGAAGCACGATGGTTCGCATCGGCTCGGCCATTTTTGGAAGTAGAAACTACCCAACCCCATGAACGCAAAACGAATCCTTCAACTTGCTGGACTATCTGGAGCCTTAGCAGTAGGCCTGGGCGCCTTTGGAGCCCATAGTCTGGAAGCCCTTTTAATTCAAAATGGAAGGTTGGACACCTTTCAAACTGCCGTAAACTATCATTTTTACCATACACTTGCCTTGTTTGGAATCGGTATATTGGCAACACTCAAACCCAATTGGAAAGGCATTGCCTTCTCTGCATGGTGTATGATCCTGGGAATGCTAATTTTCTCAGGCTCACTTTACGTCCTATCGGTATCGGGAATCACCTGGTTGGGTGCCATCACCCCCTTAGGTGGACTTGCCTTTATCCTAGGTTGGATTTCGATTGCGTATTTCAGTTTTAAAAACAAGTAAGCTTTTGAAAAAATTATTCCTTTCGCTTCTCCTTTCTTGCTGTATTTCCAGCCTAACAAGCGCACAAGTTTCCCGGGATAGCCTTGCCCATTTGGATTCTGCCTTTGGTCCACAAAGTTTCTTTGCGGGACACCTCACCGGCTTTATGCTCTATGACTTGGATTCCAAACAGGTCGTATTCGAAAAAAATAGCCACCTCTACCAAATTCCAGCATCTACCGCCAAATTACTCACACTTTATGGCGCACTACAGGTATTGCAAGACAGCACCCAAACGCTCCGGTACCATTCTTCTGGAGACACGTTAAAAATTTGGGGATCGGGAGATCCCAGCTGGAAATACAAGGATTTTTACCAGCCCGATTTTCAAAAAATCATTGCTAACCATTCGGTAATCCAATTTTCAGATGCCAATCAGCTATCTCCCTCTTTTGGCTACGGCTGGCAATGGGATGATTATTACTTTGATTATGCTCCCGAACGCAGTTCCCTACCAATCTATGGCAACCTAGTGCAAATGGAAAAGGTAGGCGATTCCCTACAGCTTTTTCCAAATTCCTTCCAGGAAAGGCTCAAAATCAGTAATCAGAATCTGTATGAGCTGGAGCGGGATTTTCACAGCAATACCTTCTATTTCAATCCCAGAACCTTTTTGGGTCGGGAAAAATACCTCCCCTTCCTTGTAGAACCAGAACTTGTCACTGAGCTAGCGAGCCAGGAAACGGGGAAGCCCTGGATTTATAAATCAGATTCACTCCCAACAGTACATCAACAATGGCGTGGTGCTCCCCTGTCTCCCTTGCTAAAAGAAATGATGCTTTTCTCTGATAATTTTATCGCTGAACAGGTGCTCTTGATGACTTCAGACAAGCTTTTTCAAACCTTGGATAGCGACCGTGCAGTGGATTACCTACTCAAAACAAGTCTTTCCGATCTTCCTGATCGACCCAAATGGGTGGATGGCAGTGGTTTGAGTCGACACAATTTGATTACACCTCGGTCCTTGGTTCGAGTGGTTGAAAAGCTTCAAGAACTACTTCCACAGGAGCAATTCGAAGAATACTTGGCGATAGGTGGGAAATCAGGAACACTAAAAAACACCTTCCAAGCGGCAGAGCCCTATATTTTTGCCAAAACAGGAAGCATGACTGCTTCTTACAGTTTGGCAGGATTCGTCAAAACCAAGTCTGGTAAAACTTACGCCTTTGCATTTATGAATTCCAACTTCCCTTTTTCAGTTTCTACTGTACGAAAAGAAGTGGAAAAAGTAATGATCCAAGTCCGAGATCACTTTTGAAGTAGTAACTAATTGATTAAGTTGTCCAACCCATTAATTGCTCAGTAAACCACCTAACCCATGAATAAACGTAGTTTCTTGAAATCCTTAGGACTCCTGGCCGCTACAGGGCCCATATTTGGCCTGGATTTTCCGAAAGTAAATACTTCTTCAACACTATTTCCTAAGGCCTTGCTTCGTGGGCAAACAGTGGGAATTATCAGTCCTTCTGCCGCAACAGCAGACCGCATGGAGTTTACCTACGCCAAAGAAGCCATGGAAGCCCTGGGCTTAAAGGTGAAGTTGGGCGAAAATTTTAAGAATCGATTTGGGCATTTAGCTGGCACCGATGAGGAACGGGCGGAGGATTTCAATGCCATGTTTGCCGATCCCGAAGTAAAGGCGATAGTTTGCCTTCGTGGTGGATCTGGTGCAGCACGAATCCTACCACTTATCAATTACGATCAAGTAAAAGCCAATCCAAAGCCCCTGCTTGGGTATTCGGATATTACCGCATTTCATTGTGCATTGCAAAGCCAAGCAGGCTTGATCTCCTTCCATGGTCCCAATGGATCCGGAAGTTGGAATAGCTTCAATGCAAGCCAGTTTCAACAACTCTTCTTTGAGCAAAAACTACTCACCTTCAAAAATGAAATCGGCAAGGGAGATGACCTAGTAGCTAAAGGAAATCGAATCCAAACACTTACCGCCGGTAGCGTGGAGGGAAAAATTCTAGGTGGAAATTTAACCGTATTAACAGCTTTATCTGGTACACCTTACTATCCTGATTTTCAGGATTCTATTTTATTCATTGAAGATGTAGGAGAAGATCCTTACCGCATCGATCGTATGATGAGCACACTCAAACTAAATGGTACGCTTGGGAAAATCAAAGGCTTTGTATTCGGGCAATGTTCGGAGTGCAAGCCCAGCAATGGCTATGGCGCATTTACCGTAGATCAAATCATGGACCAGTACATCCTACCTTTGGGAATTCCCGCCTACATCGGCGCCATGATCGGTCACATTCCTAGACAATTTATAATTCCAGTTGGTGCTCGCGTTCGCTTAAATGCCAGCTCTGGAACCCTAACCTTGCTGGAGAATGTATTTAAAAACAGCTAAGGGCATGTCTTCGGTTTATTCTTTTTCACTAGCACTCTTCCTTTTTACTGCAATGACCTTTTCCACGCCAAATCAAGCACAGACGACCTCCTTAAGCTACCTTGCTTTGGGCGACAGTTACACGATTGGAGAAGGTGTAGGCTTGGAGGATCGCTACCCCATGCAGCTCGTTCGAGAATGGAATAAGACGGCAAAAATCCCCTTCACCTCGCCCCTGATCATTGCAAGGACGGGTTGGACTGTGGATGAACTGGAAGCAGGAATCCTAACCACCCCTACAGCAGCAGAAGGATATGACCTGGTAACCTTGCTGATCGGAGTCAACAACCAATACCGAGGCCGATCTGTGGAATCCTTTGCGGTGGATTTTGAAAAAATGCTGCAGAGAGCGATTGCTTTCGCAAAAGGAAACAAATCAAGGGTAATCGTCCTCTCCATTCCCGATTGGGGAGTTACCCCTTTTGCTACCCAAAAAGGTGTCGATCCGGATCAAGTGGCAAAAGCAATCAATACCTACAATCAAACCAAAAAAGAAATTTGCAAGAAGACGGGTATTAAATTCATCGATATTACAGACGATTACCGAATGGACGGTGGCTTGCCAGAAGGGGTAGTAGAAGACCAACTTCACCCCTCCAAACTCATTTATGGACAATGGACGGGGAAATTGCTCTCAGAGCTCAAAAAAATAAATTTCTAATTCCAAACAGGACTTAATTTCAGATCCAATGAAGATCATTTGCATTGGCCGCAATTATGCAGCTCATATTGAAGAATTAAAAAATGAAAAGCCAGGGCAGCCTGTCGTGTTTCTCAAGCCAGATACGGCCCTTTTGAAGGGTGGAGCACCCTTCTTTTATCCTGACTTTTCAAGTAATATCCACCACGAAATCGAATTGGTACTGAAAATTTCCAAGGAAGGAAAATACATCCAACCTCAATTCGCACACCGCTACTTTGAGGAAATTGGTTTGGGAATAGATTTCACTGCCCGTGACCTCCAAGACCAATGCAAAGCCAAAGGGCTACCTTGGGAAATTGCGAAGGCATTCAATGGATCTGCTCCTATCGGTGAATTCAAATCGGTGGCGGAATTAGGCGATTTGCAAAACATCGACTTTCACCTCGAGATCAACGGGGAACTTAAACAAAAGGGAAATACAGGCTTGATGCTTTTTGATTTTGCTACCATCATCTCCTATGTGTCCCAATTTTTCACCCTCAAAAAAGGGGATCTCATCTACACTGGCACTCCTGCTGGAGTAGGTCCTGTTCAAACTGGTGATGAACTAATTGGATTCATTGGCAACGAAAAAATGCTCCATGTTGAAGTTAAGTAAGCTTACTCTTTTACTATGCTCATTTATTCTGGGGTTAAATAGTCCGGGATTCGCCCAAATCATTCAAAAAGGATACTTCCAGTCCCCCGTAAAACCAGGGGTTAGAAATTACCTTGCTGGCAATTTCTCTGAATTGCGTCCCAACCACTTTCATACGGGCTTGGATTACAAATTTGGGGGAGTGGAAGGCGAACCCATCTATGCAGCAGCCGAAGGATGGGTACACCGAATCAAAATCTCTTCTTTTGGCTATGGGAATGTCATCTACCTCAAGCACCCAAGCGGACACATCACCCTCTATGGTCACCTTCGAAATTTTAATCCTACGCTACATGCATGGATGAAAAAGAAGATGTACGAAGCCAAGCTAAATGAATTGGAAATTTCGCTTAAAGAAGGAGAACTCCCTATAAAAAAAGGGGAACTCATCGCTTATGGTGGAAATACAGGGAGTTCAGGTGGTCCTCACCTTCACTTTGAAATACGTGACAGTCTGGATCGAGCACTTGATCCCCTGCTTGCAGGCTATTCTGAGATCTTAGATAAAATCCCCCCTACTCCTCAAAAAATTGCCATTGTACCCCTCGAGCTAGATAGCCGAGTCAATGGTAAATTCCAACGACTTGAACTCACGCCTGTCCTCAGCGGATCCAGCTACCGCATCAACGAAACCATTCAGGTTTCCGGTAAAGTAGGTCTAGAAATCCAAGGATATGACAAATTGGATGGAGCAGAAAACCAAAATGGTTTCCCAAAATTTGAGGTTTCTGACGATGCTGGCCTTCTTTTCAAACTCCTCGTGGATCAAGTAGATTTCGACTATACAAGACAATTTTTACTCCATACCCACCAAAATCGATTCACCAAACTCTACTACCAAAAGGATTTGAAATTTTCCTTTTTTACTCCAAATACTCCTGGTACGGGTGTACTGCAGGTAGAAACAGGCAAAAAGAAAAACATTCAGCTCAAACTCATTGATGCGTATAACAATACCCGACTTGTTCAACTCAGCCTCACAGGTGTCGATTTAGATTCGACCAAATCCGATGGAGCAGCACCCCAAAAAGCACAGGTGAGCTATTACAAAAACATCCTTAAAATTAAAGTAGCACAAAGTAATAAAGGTGGCTTGGCCAAATTTGAGGTGGGAAATACCACCTACGAAATCCTTCCCGCCTACCAGGATGCTGCTAGCAGAACTTACCTCTGGGACTTACGATTTGGGATCCCAAAGAAAATTGACCTTTGTTCAGAAATATACATTCCGGACATCATTGGACATTTTCCTGTGGGAAAAGAGCACCTGCATGCCATCGCGAATCTTCAAATTCGAACAGAGGCGAATAGCCTATTGGAGGACCTCTACCTCCGCGTCACCCAAACTGGCACGGCCAGTGCCCCCGTTTTGAACCTGGGAGAATCAACTGCTTACCTCTGGAATCCCATCGAAGCCACTTGGGATGTGAATGGATATGTTGGCAACAAAACCAATACACATGTGTACCAGCGCTCTGTAAACGGTGCCCGAACTTTTGTAGGCGGGGAATGGGTGCAAAATCAAATACGGTTCAAAACCAGAAATTTTGGTAGTTTTGTTTTAGCTGAGGACGCAGTCAAACCGACCATCAGCCCTATTCGCGTAACAAGTCAAGGCATGCGCTTCACGATCAAAGACAACCTGTCTGGAATCAAGAGTTTTGAAGCTTATGTCAACGGGGAGTGGGTTTGGATGCGCTACGAGCACAAGCAAGCCGTCATTTGGTCGGAACCGCTTCAAGGGCAAAGTCTGAAAGGGCCTGTACTCCTGAAGGTAACCGACCAAGCAGGAAATGTAGCGGAATATCGCGGCAACCTCAATTAATTTAGTAATC
Organism: Cyclobacteriaceae bacterium; assembly: GCA_947458585.1. GTDB lineage: Bacteria > Bacteroidota > Bacteroidia > Cytophagales > Cyclobacteriaceae > Algoriphagus. The sequence continues at coordinate 43,431 of CANGYY010000015.1, forward strand.
ACCTAAATCACCAATACCATGTCTTTAGCAGTTGGCCAACAGGCACCTGATTTTGAAGCAAAGATTGAAACTGGAGCTTCCATCAAACTATCCGACTACCGCGGAAAAAAAGTGATTCTCTATTTTTACCCTAAAGATGCCACTCCGGGATGTACTGCCCAGGCTTGTAACCTTCGGGACAATTACGAGCAGCTACTCAAAGCTGGCTATGTGGTCTTCGGCGTAAGCTCAGATACGGAAAAGTCTCACCAAAAATTTATTGAAAAGCAGAGCCTCCCCTTTTCCCTAATTGCGGATACGGAGCTCACCGTACACCATGCCTATGGAACCTGGGTGGAAAAATCCATGTATGGCCGCGCCTACATGGGTACTGCGCGAACCACCTTTGTCATCGACGAGGCGGGAAAAATTGCCGAAATCATCGAAAAAGTAGATACCAAGAACCATACGGCACAAGTGCTCAAGTAACCTAGCCTCATGAAAAAACAATCCCTACCCGAGCTACAAAAAATCTGTAGCCAACTACGCAGAGACGTATTGCGCATGGTGCATGCGGTGCAATCCGGCCATCCCGGTGCACCCCTTGGCTGTGCCGAATTTTTTGTAGCCCTCTATTTTGATCAACTTCACCACAATCCCAATTTCCAAATGAATGGAAAGGGAGAAGATCTTTTTTTCCTGTCCAACGGACACCTCTCTGCAGGCTGGTATTCCGTACTGGCACGCAGCGGGTATTTTCCTGTGGCAGAACTGAAGACCTTTCGTAAACTAAATTCCAGACTGCAAGGCCATCCAGCCACGCACGAACATTTACCCGGCATTCGCATCGCTTCAGGTTCCTTGGGTCAAGGATTGTCCGTAGCCATTGGTACGGCACAAGCCAAAAAACTAGATCAGGACAAGAGTTTGGTCTATGTACTCATGGGTGATGGAGAATTGCAGGAAGGACAAGTTTGGGAGGCAGCCATGTATGCCGCACATTACGGTATGGACAATGTGATTGCAACTGTGGACTACAATGGACAGCAGATTGACGGTCCTACTGAAAAAATAATGGATCTAATGAACCTAAAAGCAAAATGGGAAGCCTTTGGTTGGGAAGTCATTGAAACCAAAGAGGGCAATGACCTCGCAGCGGTAATTGCTGGCTTGGAAAAAGCAAAATCACTCACTGGAAAAGGTAAACCGATCTTGAACCTACTTTACACAGAAATGGGCTATGGTGTCGATTTTATGGTAGGTACTCACAAATGGCATGGTTCGCCGCCAAATGACGAGCAATTGGCCCTTGCCTTGGAACAATTGGAAGAAACACTTGGCGATTATTGATTTATCCATTGCAAAAGACAAGAAGATGAGCTTAGACTTAAAATATACCTATACCGAAAAGAAAGATACCCGCTCAGGCTTTGGTGACGGATTTTTGGAAGCAGGAAGAAGAAACCCAAATGTGGTAGGCCTTTGTGCCGATTTGATCGGTTCCTTGAAGATGGGAGACTTTCAAAAGGAATTTCCGGAACGCTTCTTTCAAACCGGCATCGCAGAAGCCAACATGATTGGTTTAGCAGCAGGGATGGCCCTGGGGGGAAAAATTCCCTTTGCAGGTACCTTTGCCAACTTTGCCACAGGCCGTGTGTACGATCAAATACGCCAATCGGTAGCCTATTCGGACAAGAACGTAAAAATCTGTGCCTCACACGCAGGATTGACACTTGGCGAAGATGGAGCAACTCACCAGATCCTAGAGGACTTGGGCATGATGAAAATGCTTCCTCACATGACGGTAATCAACCCTTGCGACTACAACCAAACCAAAGCCGCCACGATCGCCATCGCAGAATACGAAGGACCGGTTTACCTCCGCTTTGGACGTCCAAGCTGGCCGATTTTCACTCCTACCAACCAGAAGTTTGAAATCGGAAAGGCTTGGAAGATGATCGACGGAAAAGACGTGACCATCTTTGCTACAGGACACCTGGTATGGGAAGCAGTAGTCGCTGAAGCCATGCTTCGCGAAGAAGGCATCCATGCTGAGGTAATCAACATCCATACGATCAAACCGTTGGATACCGAAGCGATCTTGGAATCGGTAAAAAAGACTGGTTGTGCCGTATCTGCTGAAGAGCACCAACTCAATGGTGGCCTCGGTGACAGCATTGCGCAAACCTTGATTCGCCACAACCCAGCTCCTTTGGAGTACGTGGGTGTCAACGATAGCTTTGGTGAGTCAGGAACCCCAACTCAACTACTAGAAAAGTACGGCCTCAATGCCGAAAATATTGTCAAAGCCGCCAAAAGAGCACTTGCTAGAAAATAAAATATGATCCGCTTCGGCGGATCATTTGTTTGACCCATGCCCATACGAACTACCCTACTGCTCTGTCTACTTCTCGCTTTTGGCTTTTCTGCCAAAGGACAGACCCCTTCTTTCTGGCTCTCCGACCCCAAGTCAGGGATTCTTTTTCAAAAGCAGTCTAGTACGAGTGCAACTGATGAAAAGCCTACGGAACAGATCAGTTTGTTCACAGATTCCCTGTACCAATCCATGGATGGATTTGGGTTTACGCTAAGCCAGGGTTCGGCCAGTCACTTGCTTTCCATGAGCGATTCGGCCAGGCAAAGCATCCTCAATGAATTGTTTGGTTCAGGAGAAAACGACATCCGCATTTCCTACCTACGCTTGGCAGTGGCCGCATCGGATCTGAATGCCTTTCCTTTTTCTTACAACGATCTAAAAGATCCAAAGGGGACCGATCCTACATTGAGCCAATTCAGTCTGAGTTACGATACACTGGATGTGCTCCCTATCCTGAAACAAATCTTGGCGATCAATCCAAAGGTGACCCTGATGGCCTCCCCTTGGTCACCTCCTACCTGGATGAAGGACAACCGAGATACCCGAGGTGGATCGCTTTTGCCTGAGTTTGAAGCAAGCTATGCCCAGTATTTGGTCAAATACATCCAAGAAATGGGTAAAAGAGGATTTACCATCGATGCCCTCACCATCCAAAACGAGCCGCTCCACCCAGGAAACAATCCTTCCCTACTCATGCTTCCCGAGCAACAGGCTCGATTCATTGGACAGCATTTGGGACCTGCATTTAAACAAGCAGGGATTAAAACAAAAATCATTATTTACGATCACAATGCAGATCGGCCAGATTACCCGATCACCGTTCTCAGTGATTCTTTAGCAAATCCATTTATCGATGGCTCCGCCTTTCACCTCTACGGAGGTCAGATCGAAGCCCTTTCCGAGGTGCATCGGGCCTTTCCTGAAAAGCACCTCTACTTTACCGAACAGTGGGTGGGTGCTCCTGGAAACCTGGAAGGTGATATCGCTTGGCATGTAAAAAATCTAATCATTGGTGCCCCTAGAAACTGGGCGAAGACGGTTTTGGAATGGAACCTAAGTTCCAACCCAGACCTAAGCCCTCATACCGACCGCGGTGGCTGTGATCGCTGCTTGGGCGCCATCACTATTGATGGGGATGAGGTATCCCGCAACCCTGCCTATTTCGTCATCGCTCACGCGAGCAAATGGGTAGATCCAGGTTCCCGCCGAATAGGTTCTACCCTTCCTAAAGACCTTCCAAATGTGGCCTTTCTCCGAGCAGATGGGAAACAAGTTCTCATCGTACAAAACGAAAGCAAGGCTACCAAACAAGTTGAAATTCGTTCAGGCAACCAGCATTTCAAGACTTCTCTTCCAGCCGGAGCCACCGGAACCTGGCTTTGGTAAACAAAGCCGACAAGCATAAAAAAAGTCCCGATTGCTCGGGACTTTTTTTATGCTTGTCGGCTTATACTTTCGGAACTACCCAGCCATTGTGGTAGTTGGCCTTGATCAATTGATTGGCTTCGGTGTCGGTAAACAAGTTTTTGCTGGCATCCCAGTACACCTTCTTGCCTGTCTTGTAAGCAATATTTCCCATCTGCGCATTGATTGCAGCCACAGAGCCTGTCTGAATTCCACACTTCAATAGTTTAGGATCGTTGGCTGTCATTGCCTCCACAAAATTGACTGCATGAAGTTCCAGTGCTGAAGGGCCTGAAGGACGCGTTTGCGGTACTTCCTCAATCTTGTTTTTGCGCTGTCCATCCACCGTTTCGGTTTCAGGAATCACCTTCCATCCACCTCGGTTGACTACCAGCGTGGCATTGTTGCCAATAAAAGCGATCCCTTCTGTAGTGCCGTAATTTCCTCCATCAATTCCTGTTGCATGTTCCCAGAGCATGTTAAAGCCCTCGTACTCATACACAGTCTGTAAGGTATCTGGAGTTTCGGATGCATCATCAGGATAGGCAAATTTTCCACCTGAAGCCATTACCGATTTCGGTGCGCTTACGCCCATCGCATACAATGCAATGTCGATCTCGTGTACGCCCCAGTCGGTCATCAAGCCTCCGGCATAATCCCAGAACCAGCGGAAGTTGAAGTGAAAGCGGTTGGCATTAAAGTCTCGCTTTGGAGCAGGTCCAAGCCACATGTTGTAATCCACCCCTGCAGGCGCAGCGCTATTGGCCACCACAGGCACGGGCTTCATCCAGCCTTGATAGGCCCAGCACTTTACCAAACGAATTTGGCCGAGTTTGCCTGACTTCACATACTGAATGGCCTGGTCGTATTGCGAACCCGAACGTTGCCATTGGCCTACCTGAACAATCTTGCCGTAGCGTTCTTGCGCTTTCACCATGATTTGACACTCTTCGATGGTGTTGGCAATTGGTTTTTCTACATACACGTGCTTACCAGCGGATACTGCATCCACCATGTTGAGGCAATGCCAGTGGTCTGGAGTCCCGATGATAACCACATCGATGTCCTTGTTTTCAAGCATCTTGCGGTAGTCCTTGTATTGGGTAGGACGCGTTCCGCGAATTTTGAATACATCTTCGGTACGCTGGTCCAACACACTTTGGTCTACATCGCAGAGCGCCACACAGTTGACCTGTGGGATTTTGAGGTGCGCACTCATGTTGGACCAACCCATCCCCTTACAACCGATTACGCCATAGTTAATTTGGTCATTGGGTCCGATGCTGCGGGTGAATTTGCCGAAGTCGGCAGCAGTCAATAGGGAGGGCATGCTCAAGCCTGCGCCGAGCAGCATCGTGTTTTGTATAAATCGTCTTCTTGAAGTCATTTGGTTAACAAGGTAAATGGTGGATAAAATGAAAGATTAAATACGAGTTACAATCTACGAAATACGAAAGGGTGGGTTAAGTACTCCATTTAACTCAAATTCTAATTTTTCTGAATTAATTAGAGAGTATCCATAAAAGGGTTAACTCTGATTAAGATGTCGTATTTCGTAAATCGTATTTCGCCTACCTGCCGCAGGCAGGTATTTCGTATTTCACAAAGGTCTGACCCAGATATTTCGGAATCGAACAGGGTTGCCATGATCCTGTAGTATGATCGGCAGCGCATCTGCATGCGCCTTGTAATTCGGGATTCCAATGTATTCGGTAGGACCTTTGATAATCACATTGTTTTGCACCAAAACCCCATTGATCAGCACGGTAACAGTGGCTGGAGAGGTAAGCATGCCATTTTTATCAAAACGAGGAGCCTTGAAAATGATGTCGTAATAATTCCAGTCACCAGGCCCTCTCAAGGGGTTGACCAAGGGTGGATACTGCTTGTAAATACTTCCTGCTTGCCCATTGGTGTAGGTTTTACTCACGTAGCTATCCAAGACTTGTACTTCATACAAGCCCATCATAAAGAATCCTGAGTTTCCTCTCCCCTGTCCTTCCCCGACGATTTCGGTAGGTGCTGACCATTCGATATGGAATTGGGCATCGCCAAAGGCAAGTTTGGATTGAATGTCTCCCATTCCTTTCTGAACTACCAGCTCTCCATTTTCAATCTTCCATGGAGCAGGACTAGATCCATCCTTGGCTGACACGAAGTTGGAAAGGCTACTTCCGTCAAAAAGAACAATCGCATCCGACGGTGCCTGGTTGTTCATTGCTCCTGGTGTCACCTTTGGCGGTACAGGAGTATAAAACTCCGTCGCTTGTGGAGGCATGGGTGGTGGAGTAGTCGTCTGCTGCGCCAAAGCAAGGGAGCTTGTTCCTAAGCAAGCCAAAAGCACAGCAAGAGGTAAAAATTTCTGTTTCATCGGGTAATTTGGGTTTGAATTGCAAACGAAAGTTTTAAAATACAGCAAAAATTTGGGGAATTGGAAAACCGCTGATGGATTTTTAATGGAAATGCCCCATTCCTTTCCTACTTTTCTTGAAATATTGGAACACCATGAAAAAATCATTTGTCGGAGTCATTTTCGGAATCCTGTTGAGCATTCCGGTTTTTGGGCAAGAAGACTATTTCTTCCCTGGAGAAAAATTCAATCCCAACATCCCCTCGCCTTCTCAATTCCTCGGATATCCCATTGGCGATTGGCATACCCGCTACGATTTAATCATCAAGTACTTTGAAAAATTGGATGCCGTCAGTGAATTGGCCCAGTTGCAAACCATCGGCTATACCCACGAGCATAGACCCAAGGTGATTTTGACCATCGCTTCTGCGGCACACCTCACCAATCTGGAGCAGGTGCGTCAAAAGCAATTGCAACTCGCGGATCCGAGCCAGCCTTTACCCGATATCAAAAACATGCCTTCCATTATCCACCAAGGGTATGGAGTGCATGGCAACGAGCCCTCTTCTGCGGAAGCAGCCATGCTGACCGCCTACTGGTTGCTCGCCTCCCAATCAGATCTTGCCACCCAGCTCCGTGCCAATGCGGTCGTACACATCGACCCAACCCTCAATCCAGATGGACGAGATCGACACAGCCTTTGGGCCAATTCCAACAAGGGATTTCCTGCCGTAGCTGATCCGCTCGACCGCGAGCACAACGAAGCCTGGCCAGGAGGCCGTACCAACCATTACTGGTTTGATCTTAACCGTGATTGGTTGCCTCTAGCCCATCCAGAGTCTAAAGTGAAGGTAGCTTGGTACCACCAGTGGTATCCCAACGTGACTACAGATTTCCATGAAATGGGCGTTAATAGCACCTATTTCTTTGAGCCTACTAAGCCTTATGGTTCGGAAAACCCAGTAGTGCCCCGTAAAAATTACGACGACATTAACCCCAAATTCGCGAAGTACTTTGCCAAATACATGGACAAAATTGGCAGCCTGTACTGGAGCAAAGAGGTGTTTGACAACAGCTACCCAGGCTATGGCTCCTCCTACCCCGACATGCATGGGGGACTGGGTTTGGTATTTGAAACCGCCAGTTCCCGCGGGCATATTCAAAACAGCCAGCGTGGTGACATTACCTTCGCCTTTACCATCCGCAATCATGTGGTCAATTCCCTAGCCACCATGGAAGCAGCACTGGACAACCGGGTTTACATGCATGAGTACCTACGCGAGTTTTTTACTGGTGCCGTGGCTGAAGGAACCAAGGATCTGGCAAAAAACTACGTGTTTGGAGATGAAACCGACCCCAGCAGAAACCGACTTTTCCTACAGTTCCTGCTCGACCACAAAATCAAGGTCTATGAAAATCCAGCGGACCTCAGCGCTGCTGGACAAACCTTCAAAAAAGGATCTTCTTGGGTAGTCCCTACCAAGCAACCGCAGTACCGCATGGTACGAACCATGTTTGAATACGTGACTACCTTTGCCGATTCCGTATTTTACGATGCATCCGCCTGGACCATGGCTGCTGCCTATGGCATGCCTTTCGCTTCTGCGCCTTTGGCAAAAACTGGAACAGAATTAAAAGAAGTAAGCCTTCCTTCTCATTCATTTCCACAAGGAGAGGCTTATGCCTACCTGATTGACTGGAGGGATTACTATGCACCCAAACTCCTGTTTGAACTTCAGAAAGCAGGGGTGCATGTAGAAGCGCTGCACCAAAATTTCTCCTCCCAAACTCAAGACGGCAAGGTGGACTTTGGTCGGGGCACCTTGATGATTCCGATGGGCTTTCAATCCCTTTCAAGAGCACAAGTAATGGAGCAACTCAAAACCTTAGCTCAAAAGAATGGACAGAAGGTCTATTCTGTCCAAACTGGCTTGAATCTGAGCGGTATTGACCTAGGATCCAATAGCGTATCTGCTGTGCAACATCCAAAAGTAGTCCTTGTCGTGGGCAACGGAATCAATTCCTCTGAGGCAGGAGAAATCTGGAACTTGCTAGATCATCAAATCGGCATGCCAATTACCAAGGTGAATGTGGAGCAGTTTGGCCGACTCAACCTACATGGTTACAACACACTTATTCTTCCTTCTGGAAGTTATGGATCGTTTTCCGAAGGGCAAGTCAACCACATTAAAGATTGGGTAAGCCGCGGCGGGACGATCATTTCGATGAAAAATGCTTCCATTTGGCTTAACCAGAAGGGCATTACCAAGGAAGAAGCCGTGGCTGGTAATGGAGAAAAGGCTCCTGGAAGTCTACCCTTTGCTACGCGTAATGATACGGAAGGTGCCAAGGAAGTAGGCGGAAGTATTTACCTGGCCGAACTAGACCTGACGCACCCGATTGCCTATGGCTACAGCCGCAAGACCTTGCCTGTGTACCGCAATACGGATCTCTTCATCAAGCCTTCAGCAGATAAGTACCTCACTCCCATCCGCTACACAGCCAATCCACACTTAGGAGGGTACATTTCCAAGGCCAACCTGGAAAGTCTGAAGCAAAGTGCCAGTGTGGTCATTTCTCCATCTGGTCAGGGGCGTGTGATTCACTTCTTCGACAGCCCCAACTTTAGAGGAGCTTGGTATGGAACCAACAAACTCTTCTTCAATGCGCTCTTCCACGGGAATGCCATGGATTAAGTGCAACAGCTAAAAATCAAAAAAGCCTCAAAATCACTGATTTTGAGGCTTTTTTGATGGGTGAAAAACTTAAAGTTTAAATTGAACCGGTAAAGTCATCTTGGTGGCTATGGTCTTTCCTTCCTTTTTTGCCGGTGTCCAAGTACCTGATTGAGAAATCACTCGCACAGCCTCTTGGTCACATCCAGAGCCTATTCCACGGAGAACTTCTACCCCTTCCACCTTTCCTTCAGCAGTAACAATAAATGAGACTACCACCATTCCTTGCACCTTGGCCTCTTTGGCAGCAGAAGGATATTTTAAGTTTTGAATCATGTAATTGGTAAAACCTGTCATTCCCCCTGGAGGAACGGGCATTTCATCTACGGTAGAACTCACAGTTTCCTGGGCCTGAACAGTAGCATTGAAAGATAGGGCTATTCCTAGAACAAGCGAGAAAAAGGCAATACGAAGTAGGGTTTTCATTTTTACAATAAGTTTTAATTCATCCAAAGAATAAAAATTACCTCATCTTTTCAAAATGAAATGCCTCAAGCGGAAGGTTTACTTACTTTTTCAAAAAGGTAAAATAATTCTGCGCCAATTTGATGCGAGCGTTCGCTGTACATCTTTTCCTCAAGGGGACTATCGTCAAAGACTTTAGGGTCCTCAAAACGAAGGGGAAAACGCTTTTCTGCTCCTGGGATAAAGGGACAATTCTCATCGGCATGGTCGCAAGTCATCACTGCTGCAAATTCTTTCGTCGCATTGACAGAATCATCAAAAATCTTTGAAAAGGTTACAATGGGCTCTCCCACTTCACTGTAAAAAACAAGATACACAGGGTTTTCACCTTCCTTTTTCTCCACCTTAAATCCATCCCGCTGGATGGCGGCCACGGCTCGGGGATTGAAGGCAGTTACTTCTACTCCACCGGAATAGCAATAGGCGACTATTCCGTAATAGGCAGCAGCAGTTTGCGCCCAAATTTGAGAAAATTGACTTCTGCGGCTGTTGTGCGTGCAGATAAAGTTGAGCCGAATCTCCTTTCGATTGGAAATCTTCTCTTGAAGGTAGGCTGCCATTTCATCCAAAAGCACCTTCCGTTCCGCAGAGATCGCAGAGATAGGCAATGACGCGATGGTTTCAAGCAAGGGACTAAAAAATGGTGCTTTCATCTGATTAACAGCATCCTGAATTGGGTGTACAAACCGGGCCCTGAGCAATGCTGGAGAGCCTGATTTTTGGCTTTTCTGTAGGGATACCGCACTTATCCTTGGCCAAACAGTCAGTCTGCCGAGCTGTCAAAAGAAAATCAGCTCCTGAAATTTCCAACCCGTATCGACCAATGGTATCTCCTTGGTATTCTACCTCCACTTCTAGGTCCGGCAACTCCAATACCCGCTCTGCCAATCGAATGATGTCTAATAATTTGGAAGCTCCTAGGCGGTGATCGTAATCCTCCGCTTCCCACAACTGGAAACTGATCATGGACTCATTGCGAAGTGTTCCTCCACAATCGATGTATTTCTTGGTGACTTGGCCTACTTCAGTTACATGAAAATGCGCAGGAAC
>CANGYY010000016.1 GCA_947458585.1 Cyclobacteriaceae bacterium
CAGTAGGCATTAAAAAAAACACCATTCATCCAAAAAACCCTATTTTCCTGAAGGTTCATGTGCTAATTTTGAGTTCAAGTTTTTGACATGAAATTCTGGATTTACTTTCTATTCCTTTTGGTGGGAACTGGGCCCTTTGCTCTTGCTCAGGAATTTCGTGTATTGGATTCAGAAAATCAGCAGCCCATATCTGGGGTTCAAATTTTCGATAAAAAATCAAAAGCAAGCACAGCCACCACAGAAGAAGGAACCGCCAGTATTGCTGCGTTTCAAGGCAAAAACCCGCTTACCTTTTCTCGATTAGGCTACAAAAGCAAAACACTCTCTTGGGATGAACTCGAGGCAGTGAATTACTTGGTTTACCTAGAATCCAGTTCCCTCACGCTTGCCACCACGGTGATTTCCGCATCACGATGGAATCAAAATGAAGCCGATGTTTCGGGAAAAGTACGGCAACTAGACTCCGAATGGCTTGACCTCCGTAATCCGATGACTACGGCAGATTGGTTGGGGTCCTCTGGGGAGGTATTTGTTCAAAAAAGTCAACTGGGAGGCGGCAGCCCGATGATCCGAGGGTTTTCAGCAAACCGTCTCCTTTATTCCATCGATGGAGTACGCATGAATACGGCAATTTTCAGAAGTGGAAATCTCCAACAGGTGATTTCGATTGATCCTTTTTCCCTACAAAATACCGAGATTCTATTTGGACCAGGTGCAGTGATGTACGGATCGGACGCGATTGGTGGGGTGATGGTCTTTGAAACCCTGCGTCCAGATCATGAAAGTCAGCAACTCAAAGGAAATGTAGTAAGCCGGTTTTCCTCTGCCTATTCGGAGGAAACAGTTCATGCAGACTTGAGCTATGGCAAGGGGAAATGGGCATTCGTTACGAGTGCCTCTTACTTTGACTTTGGGGATTTGACCATGGGGAAAAACAAAGGCCAAGCCTCCTATCTCCGGTCTACCTTCGTGGAACGTGTCAATGGAATAGACCAAGAAATCCCCAATCCCAATCCAAGAAAGCAGATCGGCACAGGTTACAAGCAGGTAAATCTGATGCAGAAAATCAGTTTCAAAGCTTCCGAAAATTCAACATTGGACTATGCATTTCATTATTCCACCACAGGAAATATCCCTCGTTACGACCGCTTGATTGAAAAGCGAGATGGGAAACTACGATTTGCCCGATGGGATTATGGCCCACAACGCTGGATGATGCAGCAGCTCAATTGGGAAACCACAAATCCCACAAAGATCTATGACCAAGCAAAAATTACAGCTGCTTCTCAGTTCTTTGAAGAAAGCCGCATCGACCGTCGGGTGGGCAATGCGACTCAATTTGAACGTATTGAAAAGGTTCAGGCATCCTCTCTCAATGCTGACTTTATCAAAACCCTATTCACATCCCACTTCCTCAACTATGGTTTTGAAGCGGTGATTAATCAAGTCGATTCCAAAGGCCAGTCCTTAAACATTTCCAATCAACAAGTTTCAAACGCCTCCGCCCGCTATCCCAATTCGACCTGGACCTCTTGGGCGGTCTATGCCAATTATGCAGCCCCGCTTAGCCCCAAATTGAAGATGCAATCGGCCCTGCGCTACAACATCAATGGAATCAATGCAGACTTTTCCAACAACCTCGAATTTTATCCTTTACCCGTCCTTCAATTCAAGGATACTTACCATTCCCTTACTGGCAACTTGGGTTTGGTGTACCAAGTAGATCCTTCTTTCAGCATCTCTCCGCAGGTGGCCACTGGATTCAGAGCACCGAATGTGGATGATATGGGGAAAATTTTTGATTCCCAGCCAGGAAGCCTCTTGGTACCAAATCCGCAATTGCGGCCTGAATATGCCTATAACGCAGAATTAAATCTGAACAAAGAACTCTATGGTATTCTAAAGCTGGATGTAACGGGATACTACACTTGGCTCGATAAAGCCATGGTCCGGAGACCCACCTCTTTTAATGGTCAATCGGAATTACTTTACGATGGAGAATTAAGCCAACTTTTCTCCCTCCAAAATGCTGCCTTTGCTGAGGTTAAAGGTATTCAAGCGGGATTTGAGTTGGCCTTGAGTCGTCAGCTCCTACTCAGTTCCAATTACAACTGGCAAAAAGGGGTCGAAGAATTAGATGACAAAAGCAGAAGCCCTTCCCGGCATGCCGCTCCTGCTTTTGGAGCGAGTAAACTTCGCCTACATGGAAAAAAGGGAACCTTGGAATTAAGCGCTCAATACAGTGCTGCCATGCCTTTTGAGAAAATGCCCCAAGAAGAAATCGCAAAACCTGCAATATATGCCACGGATGCCCAAGGCAAACCTTATTCCCCTTCTTGGATGATTGTCAATTTCGCTGTGCGAATCCCAATCACTCCTAAAATTCAAGTGAATGCAGGAGTCGAGAATCTATTGGACCTGCAATACCGGGGGTATAGTTCAGGAATTGTGAGCCCAGGAAGAAACTTTCAATTGTCCTTGAGAGGGACTTTTTAAAGCCTTCAAACTACCGAATACTGGTCCAGCATTTTCTACCAGAAGGATTTGGAAATTTCTTCCTTATTTTTCTTTAGATTCATTCCAAATACCCGTACTTTTGGTCAAAGGTTAGGATACATTCATGACTGCGGACCAACTTACGCTCAATCAATCTGGTAAAATCTTGGAAATCAGTTCCTCCCCATTAAAAATCAATTTAATGGAGTTGGGCTTCCTTCCTGGAAAGCAACTAACCCTGCAGCACAAGGCTCCATCAGGTGGCCCAATGGCCTTTCAATTGGACGAAACCTTGCTTGCTTTGCGAAAAAATGAGGCTGCCTTGATTCGTATTGAACTTATTTCCTGACCATGGCATCCAAAGATCATATCGAGGGAACAGGTGCTCCACAAATTGCCATCATTGGAAATCCGAATGTGGGCAAGTCCACTATTTTTAATTTCCTCACTGGCCTCAACCAAAAAATTGGAAATTACCCAGGCGTAACGGTCGATAAGAAGACCGGAACTCTCCAAATTCAAGGAGAAAGTTTTGAAATCTTGGACCTTCCGGGTACCTACAGTTTATTCCCCAATTCCGAAGACGAAATCATCGCCCACCGCGTACTCAATAATCCAGAACTGGAGAAAAGACCGGATTATGTACTGCTGGTAATTGATTCGACCCAACTATCCAGAGGGCTTTTTTTGGCCACTCAATTGATCGATTTGGGAATCAACCTGACCATCCTGCTGAATATGGCGGATTTGGCAGCTGCCAAAAATATTGAAATTCGGAGTTACGAACTCTTCAAGAACCTAGGTGTCCCCATCCTTCAAACCGATGCGCGGAATCAAAAAGGTTTGGAGCAGATCAAAGAGCTCATCCACCAACGTAATTTTTCAAAAGCCCCTCAATTTGTCGATATCCTTGAGGTAGTGCCTGCTACTTTGCTGGACCAGGTAAAAGAGAAATTTGGCTTGGAAAACAACTACCAGGCCTACCAGATGATTCGATTTGGAGCAAAGGACAAGTCCATATCCGAAGTGAAACGGAATTGGCTGGCGCAAGCCTTAGCGGAAAGTGGATTTAACCTGGAAGAGGCACAACTCGAAGAAACCAAGATCCGATATAAGAAAATCACCGAACTGGTGACCAAATCCCTGACCAAAAAATCGGCACCAAAGGCGAAGTCTACAATCGATAAAGTGGTGTTGCATCCTTTCTGGGGTTATTTCATTTTTATCGGAGTACTCCTATTGATCTTCCAAACCCTCTTTTCCTGGGCCTCCTACCCCATGGATTGGATCGATGGATTTTTTGCTGATGTCAGCGGAAAGATTTTGACCAGCATGCCCGATGGCCCACTTACCCGTCTTTTGGCTGAAGGAGTGATACCAGGAATTGGTGGCGTAGTCATCTTTATTCCTCAAATCGCACTGCTATTTGGCTTCCTAGCCATTTTGGAAGATACGGGATACATGTCCCGTGTGGTATTCCTCTTGGATCGCTGGATGCGTCCCTTTGGCTTGCATGGCAAAAGCATCGTTCCCTTAGTTTCTGGTGTTGCCTGTGCCATTCCTGGCGTCATGGCGGCTCGAAACATTTCGAATTGGAAAGAAAAAATGATTACCATTCTGGTCACTCCACTGATGAGTTGCTCCGCTAGGCTACCGGTATACATCATTTTGATTGGGTTGAGTGTGCCTCAGGATAGGGTTTTTGGCTTTATCAACCTCCAAGCCCTTGCCCTACTTAGTTTATACCTTCTCGGAGTACTTGGAGTCCTAGGAACCGCATTTTTACTCAAAGTGATCCTCAAAACGGATGAAAAGAGTTTCTTGATGACCGAACTTCCGTCCTACCGAATCCCACGTTGGAAGGATGTGGGCATTACCATGGTGGAGAAGTCCAAAACTTTCGTTTTTGAGGCTGGAAAGGTAATTTTGGCAATATCCATTGTGCTTTGGGTATTGGCATCCTATGGGCCTCCCGCTAGGATGGATGAGATTCGGCAGCTGGGAATTGCCCAGCAGGAACAGGCATCCTCTCCAGAGCAGGTAGCATTAATCGAGGCAGAAACCAGAGCTAAGTTATTGGAAAACTCCTTTATCGGGATCATGGGCAGGGCCATTGAACCGGTAATCCAACCGCTTGGCTACGATTGGAAAATCGGCATTGCACTCATTACTTCCTTTGCAGCACGTGAGGTGTTTATCTCGACGATTGCCACCATCTACAGCATTGGAGGGGATCTTGAAGATGACTTGACTATTCGAGAGAAACTCGCCACCCAGGTCAATGCTTCTACAGGAGAAAAAACATTCACTCCTGCCACCTCCTACTCTTTGCTGGTCTTCTATGTATTTGCCATGCAATGCATGAGCACCTTGGCGGTAGTCAAACGAGAAACTAAAGGCTGGAAATGGCCTATAATTCAAACGGTCTACATGAGTGCTTTGGCTTACCTCATGGCCTGGATCACCTACCAAATTTTCATTTAAGATGTGGCAGCAAATTCTCGTCCTCCTAGCCGTCTTAGGGGCGATTTACTACCTCATTCGGAAATTTTTCCAAAAACCAAAGGGAGGGGCGACTTGCGATAAATGTGCTAAGCCCTAAACTCTGTCCAAGGGATATGGATTTCCCAATTATTTTTGTGAAGTTTGGCTTATGCGAAAAATAGCCTTCCAAAGCATACAAACCACCATTTTTTCCTATGTAGGCGTGGTCTTGGGCTATATCAATGTCCTTTGGCTGTATCCTTATGCTTTGGACACGACCCAACTGGGAACATTTCGCACCATCCAAGACCTAGGATTGCTGCTGGTACCCTTTGCGCAATTGGGTCTGGGGCACGGAATTACGCGCTATTTTCCCAAACTCGAGCGTAACCAAGCGGCCTTACTTACCTTCAGTTTGCTCTTTTCCTTTCTAGGATTTGGCGTGGTAGCGCTTTTGTTTTTTGGGTTTAAGCAACAGGTGATTTCCCTATTTGCCTCCAATTCGCCGGAGGTGATCAATTTTCTAGGCATTGTCTTGTTTATCGCCTTATTCTCAGTTTGGAATAGCATACTCGATGCCTTTGCCCGATCCTTTGTCAAAGTAGGGATTCCTACCTTTTTCCGAGAGGTTTTTCTTCGACTGCTCACCTCCATTTTGGTTGCCCTTTACCTGCTCAAATGGATCAATTTTGACCAAGTGATGCAGGGATTGGTGGGCGTATATGGTTTATCGATGTTTGGGGTAGCCGTTTATATGGTTTGGCTGGGAGTGTTTAAATTCGATTTTTCTTGGAGCAAGTTTCCAAGCGGCTTTAAAAGTTCGCTTCTCAAATACAGCTTGCTCACTTTTTTGGCCACAGCCGCATCTACCTTGATCCTGAAAATAGATTCAGTTATGATCAGCTCCATGCTGAGTTTGGAGGCCAATGCCATCTATTCCATTGCTTTTTACATGGCCCTGGTCATTGAACTACCGAGGAGAGCGATCTCACAAGTGGCCATGCCCTTGATTGCAGAGCATTTTGCGCAGCAGCGGCTACAGGAGATCAACCTCCTCTATCGGCAACTTTCGAATCGACAATTGTACATCTGCCTGCTCCTTTTTGCCCTTATTTGGGCCAATATTGACTCGATTTATCATTTTGTGCCCAACCGGGAAATCTACCAAACTGGAAAATGGGTGGTATTGATTATTGCCCTTGGCAAATTGGTGGATGTAGCCTTTTCTTTGAATTCTGAAATTTTGGTCTTCTCCTCCTACTACCGATTCAACCTGGTGCTTACGGTAAGCATGAGCCTACTGCTGATCGCTGCAAATTATTTCTTGATTCCGGTATTGGGGATTGAAGGTGCTGCCGTCGGTTCGGCTGCAGTCATGCTTGCCTACAACTTGGTCAAATACAGCTACCTCAAATGGCGCCTTAACTTGGATCCTTTTAGTCTAGAAACGCTGAAAATTTTAGTAGTGGGAATCCTTACGGTAGCGGCACTGTACCTAAGTCCTGCATTAACCAATCCCTTCTTATCCATTCTAACCACTTCCTTACTGGTGATCGCAGTATTTGTGGGGAGTTCTGCCCTACTTGGGGTAGGCAAAGAAGAATGGGCTTGGCTAAAAAATAGAGGAAAGTAATCCGGGCCTAAGAGTGTTACGAAACCTCTAGTAGTGACAAGATTTGAGCTGCCTTAAATTCGCAACCTTCCACTGTTATCCTGCTTTTTGAGCGAGGCTCCGTCCCGATAGCTATCGGGACAGGGTGAGGCCTGATTTTGAAGGGGGCTTTACTCGGTATTGTTTTTTAATTGTGAAGTTCGAACAAGTCGACGGCCCGGATACTTCAAAGATACACCGATAAGTGCATAAGACGGTAAACAAGTAAAGAAGAATTTGCTATTCTTCAACTCCTTTTTCCAAAAGTCGGTTACCTTCCTTTTTCCTGATTTTCAAGAAATTCAAAAAACTACACCCAAGTCATCGGTGAATCCTTCAATCAAGAAAAAAATTATTTTTATAGGAATCCAAAGAATAATTGACAACGATTACCTTTACTTGTAGTTACTTTCAAACCTCATGTATCCGATAAAAAAATTGATTGTCTGTCTGGATCAAAGTCCTTTAGATCAGACCTTAATTGCCTTCGCTGGATTTATCGCAAAAGTAAATCAGGTAAAGAAAATCTACTTTGCCAACGTGATCAAAAACTTCTCGCTTCCCAAGGAAATGCAAGAGGAGTTTCCCACGCTGATCGAACAGATGCTAGCCGAACGCAAGGCATACATGGAGGAGTTGGTGTCCAAAGAATTTCCTAAAGTCAAGGGCTTGGAGCTAAGTTTTGTAGTCAAAGAAGGAAACTTATCTAAAAAAATCTTGAAGCTCGCAGAGGAAAAATCCGTGGATTTAATCCTGCTGGGTAGAAAAGTAGAGTTGGTCGGCACAGGTGTCGCTTCCCAACGCTTGTCGCGCAGAGCTTCTTGCTCCCTGCTCATCATCCCAGAAAAGTCTCAACCTAAATTTACTAAGTTGCTGGTGCCCAGTGACTTTTCGGAGCACTCCAAAAATGCGCTGGAAGAGGGCATTTTGTGGGCCAAAAAATATGGGGGCGAAACCGAACTCTTCTTCCAAAATGTCTTCACCGTTCCTTCGGGATATCATTTTACGGGCAAGAGTTTCGAAGAATTTACCCAATTGCTAAAGAAAGACTCAGAAAGCAGTTTCAAGAAATTTATCCGAAAGATCGACACCAAAGGGATTCAAATTACGCCAGTCTATACCCCAGATGAAGACGATAATCCTGTGCAAGAGATTGTATCTACTGCCTTAGAACTTCAAGCAGATGTGATTCTAATTGGCGCCAAGGGAAAAACTGGCGCTACTGCACTTCATATTGGCAGTATGGCCGAGCGACTCATCCAGTTCAATAACCAGGTACCACTACTGGTGAGCCGACCCAAAGGGAAAAATGCTGGAGTCTTGGATTATTTAGTAGAGATCTAATCGATTATGGGTCAACAATTCGCATTTAGACCCTCCTGTCAGAACCAAGCGGACCCAAGAATAAAATATTTGGGTACTCCCGCTAAACATCCCCTTTACCTAGAAGTACAGTTTTTAAATTCAGGAATTAAACCCTGCCTTCCTCCCGCTGTCTAAAGGCTACAAATGAAGGTAAACGATCAAGAAATTTTGGCCCGTATCCGATCTCCTTTCACGAAGGAATTGGGCTTTAGGCAATTGATTGAAACCTATCAAAAACCAGTTTATCAGGTAATTCGGCGCATGGTCCTGATTCATGAGGATGCCGATGACCTGACACAAAATACCTTCATCAAAGCCTACAAGGCCTTGGATCGATTTGAGGGAAACTCCACCCTATTTACCTGGCTCTACCGAATCGCTACCAACGAATCCCTGACCTTCCTAGAAAAAAAGAAAAAACGCTTCTTCTTTTCTTTGGATGATCACCAAGAAAAATTGGAAGCTTATGTGGACCAGAGTCCTTCTTTAACAGGAGACGAGATTCAAGTCAAATTGCAAAAATCTTTATTGAAACTTCCTGATAAACAGCGGCTTGTATTTCATTTGAAATACGAAGAAGAATTGAGCTATGAAGAAATTTCTCAAATCACCGGAACCAGTGTGGGGGCACTCAAAGCCAGTTACCACCACGCAGTAAAAAAAATTGAACAAGACCTCAGCCACGAATAAACCCTTGCACCTAACCCTAGTCTAATGTAAGCATGCAACAGATTCCTAAACAAAAACCTTTTCAAACTCCTGATCATTACTTTGAGGAGCTGCCTGAAAAGATCCTAGCAAAAGCAAACCGACCAAAGTCCATCCCCGTGTGGACCTGGGCAGCCGCTGCGGTAGTCCTACTTGGATTTGGGCTATGGCAAGCCGGCGGATTTTACGAGGACAAACCCATTTTAGTATCCCCTGAAGAGGAAGCCTTACTTTACATTGAAAGTGGGCAATGGAGCACTGAAGATGTACTCAGCCTTTCTGAGGATCCCAATGCCCTTTTAGATCAAATTATTGAGGAAGAATACGCAAAAACAGAACCCCTATGGACCGAAGAAGAAACTTGGTTTTAAACCCAATGAAAGCACTAAAAATCTATTTACTCTTATTGTTTATGGCTGCCTCAAGTCTAGCATTTGCGCAGCGCAATGGACAGCCTGTAGATCCAGAACGCTTGCAAGCCGCTCGAATCGCCTACATCACTACTCGAATTACTTTGAAGACCGAGCAGGCGGAAAAATTCTGGCCCTTGTTCAATTCATTCACCGAATCTAGAGATGCTTCCATGCGTGCCATGGGTGACCTTGGCAAAGGAGTGGAAAGCATGACTGAAGAGGAAGCCAAATCGCGAATCCAACAAAAACTGCAAATCCAGCAGAAATTGGTTCAAGATGAGAAAACCTTTGTGGCAGAAGCAGCTAAGGTGTTGACTTACAAACAACTTCTTTTGCTTCAAAATATTGCAAAAGACTTTAACCGACACCTCTACGAACGCGGACGAGAAAGAGGAAATTAAACCAACTTTTAACCTACTGTAAGGACTCCATTCGCTTAGATGGAGTCCTTATTTTTTCAATAAATCACGGATCTCTTCCAATAATTTTTCTGTTGGCGTAGCTGTTGTCTTTTCTTCAGCTACTTCATCTTTCCCTTTCAATCTATTGATCCCTTTGATCGCCACAAAAATGACAAAGGCGATAAAGGTAAAATCCACTACGTTTTGAATAAACATTCCATAATTCAACGAAACAGCTTCAATTACCGCACCCGTTGAATCTACTGATGCTTCCTTGAGTACAAAACTGAGGTGCTTCACATCCACTCCCCCAACCAGCAATCCCAAGGGAGGCATCACCACATCGCTGATAAAGGAGGAAACGATTTTGCCGAAGGCGGCACCAATAATCACTCCGACAGCCAAATCAAGGACATTGCCTCTGACTGCAAATTCTTTGAACTGCTTGAAAAAAGTCATACCTAGTGTATTTAAATGAATAGTTAAGTAAGGGACAGAATTCTTCATTCTGATTACTCAAACTACGTGATTTCTTGGTTTAATTCGGCTTTTTTTTCAACAATAAAACTATTCGAGATTGCTGAAACCAAACGAAATCAAAATCCAGAAGTAATCCCACTAAAAACCCCATCAGATTTCCAAAATTTCAGTAACCTTGCATCCAAAATACTCGATTATGTCTGCACCTCTTGCACCCAAAAAACCACAACTTCTTGAAATCCACGGACACCAACGCCAGGATTCCTATTACTGGATGAATGATCGAGAGAATCTAGAGGTCATCGACTACTTGAATGCAGAGAATGCTTATTTGAAGGAAGTCATGAAACCGACGGAATCGCTTCAAAAGCAACTTTTCGAAGAAATGAAGGGCCGTATCAAAGAGCAAGACGAAAGTGTACCCTACTTTAAATCGGGGTATTTCTGGTATTCACGGTTTGAAAAAGGCAGCGAATACCCCGTGTACTGTCGGAAATTAGGAAGCTTGGAAGCACAAGAGGAAATTATTCTGGATGTCAATATCCTGGCCGAAGGAAAAAGTTATTTCCAAGTTGGGCAGGCTACCTGCAGCACCAATCAGCAATTACTTGCTTTTGCAGCCGATGAGGTGGGGAGAAGGATCTATACCATTCACTTCAAAAACCTAGGAACTCAGGAGATCTTGAATGATCAGATTCCTGAGGTAACGGGTAATTTTGTCTGGGCAGCAGATCAGCAAAGCGTTTTTTATTCCAAGCAGGATCCAGAAACACTCCGATCCTTTCAAATTTTCAAACATATTTTAGGGACTCCCACTACCCAAGACCTCCTAATCTATGAAGAATTGGACGAGGAGTTTTCCTGTATGGTCCACAAAACCAAATCGGAGAAATACATCCTCATCCATTCGGAAAGCACCATCAGTTCCGAGGTACGTTTTGTCCCAGCAGACCAACCTACCGCAAGCCCTCAAATCCTGCAAGCCCGAATTCCTCATCTGGAGTATGCGGCAGACCACTACGGAGACCACTTCTACATCCGTACGAATGACCAAGCACAAAATTTCAAATTGGTAAAGGCTCCTCTAGCAAATCCTAGCAAAGAAAATTGGATCGATGTGGTCCCGCATCGCCCAGAAGTGCTATTGGAAGATTTTGATCTTTTCTCTAAGTACTTGGTCACACAAGAACGGAGCAATGGACTGACACAAATCCGAATTCAACCTTGGAATGGTGAAGGACATTCGCTAGCCTTTGAAGATCAAACCTACACGGCTTATGTAGGGACCAATCCCGAGTTTGATACCGACACATTACGATTTGGGTACAATTCCCTAGTTTCCCCAAGCTCGGTATACGACTACCACATGGTCACTCGCCACAAAACCCTGTTGAAGCAACAAGAGGTAGTGGGTGGTCACGATCCCAATGCCTACCACTCCGAGCGAATTTGGGCGAAAGCAGCCGATGGTGTGCTTGTGCCCATCTCCTTGGTGTACCAAAAGTCTACCTTTTCCAAAACTGGAAAAAATCCAGTGCTCCTCTATGCTTACGGATCCTATGGGTACAGCATGGACGCCTACTTCTCTTCCAATCGACTGAGTTTACTGCAGCGAGGATTTGTGTTTGCCATTGCTCACATTCGAGGGGGTGAAGACTTGGGCAGAGCATGGTACGAGGACGGAAAATTGCTGAAGAAGAGAAATACCTTTACCGACTTCATCGCCTGTACCGAGCACTTGGTTCAGCAGAAATACACCTCCCCTGCACACCTGTATGCCATGGGTGGCAGTGCAGGAGGATTGCTGATGGGTGCAGTGATCAACATGCGACCAGACTTGTTTAACGGTGTAGTTGCCAATGTGCCCTTTGTGGATGTAGTCACCACCATGCTGGACGAAAGCATACCGCTCACTACAGGAGAGTTTCAAGAATGGGGCAATCCCAAGGAAAAGGAATTCTACGACTACATGCTCTCCTATTCCCCTTACGACAATGTCAGTGCACAGGCCTATCCCAATCTTTTGGTGACCTCTGGTCTGCACGACTCCCAGGTGCAGTATTGGGAGCCTACCAAGTGGGTAGCCAAACTCCGGGAAGAAAAAACGGATCAAAACCTGCTCCTTTTATTCACCAACATGGAAGCAGGGCATGGTGGGGCATCTGGACGATTTAATCCCTTGAAAGAAATTGCCTTGGAATACGCCTTTTTATTAATGCTCGAGGAAAACGAAAAGAAATAAAGAAATACCGTTGAAATAATTCCATGGATATTGGCGAATTAGAAATCAAAGTAAAATTGAAATTTCCCTAACTTTGGGTGTAAACCTATTCCTATTCAATTCATGAAAATCGCCTTAATCGCCCATGATGGTAAAAAAGCCGACATGGTCCATTTTTTGAGTGGATTCCGTGAAGCCCTTCACCGAAGCGATATCGAACTCGTAGCCACAGGCACCACGGGTTCGCACATTGAAAAGGCAGGTTTTCAAGTAGAAAAACTACTTTCTGGACCCTATGGAGGGGATGCTCAAATCGCAGCACTCGCTGCAGAAAAAAAATTAGCCGCTGTGATTTTTTTTAGAGACCCCTTGGATAAGCATCCCCATGAGCCAGATGTACAAATGCTAATGCGGATCTGTGATGTACACAACATCCCGTTGGCTACCAACCCAGCATCCGCCGGGTTGCTATTTAAAGCCTTGACACAAACCTATGGAACCTAAGACAATCAAAAAAATTGGAGTCCTCACCTCTGGTGGGGATTCACCAGGCATGAATGCCGCCATTCGCGCAGTGGTGCGTGCTGGATTTTTCTATGGATTGGAAATGTATGGCATTTACCGAGGCTATGAGGGAATGATCCAGGACGACATCAAAAAACTAGACTCTAGATACATTACCCACATCTTGGAACGTGGAGGGACTTTTTTGAAATCTGCCAGAAGTGCTGAATTTAGAACAACTGAGGGTCGCAAAAAAGCCTTTGAAAATCTGCAGAGCCATGGGATCGATGCCTTGGTGGTCATCGGCGGAGATGGTTCCTTAACCGGTGCACACTTGTTCTACGAAGAATATGGAATTCCTTCAATTGGTCTTCCAGGCACCATTGATAACGACCTTTCAGGTACAGACCTGACCATTGGCTTTGATACCGCTTGCAATACCGCCATCGAAGCCATTGATAAAATCAGAGATACTGCCACCTCCCATGACAGACTGTTTTTTGTGGAAGTGATGGGAAGAGATGCCGGCTTCATCGCAATCAACGCAGGAATTGGTAGCGCCGCCGCAGCGATCTTGATTCCAGAGCGGAAAACTTCCATTGAAACGCTTGTTGATAAACTGAAAACAAGATCCAAGGCCAAAAAATCCTCCAACATCGTCATTGTGGCGGAAGGCGGGCAAAGTGGGTCAGCACAGCAAATCGCAGATCAAGTAAAACCATTCCTGCCACATTACGACATAAAAGTTACTATTCTGGGTCATTTGCAGCGCGGAGGATCTCCTTCCTCTTATGACCGACTTCTTGCCTCCAAACTAGGTGTGGCCGCCGTAGAGGGCCTTCTTCAAGGCAAATACGATGTGATGGCTGGTATGATCAACAATAAAATTGTCTACACACCCATCGTCAAAGCGATTGTGGATGACAAGGAAGTGGATGAAGAAGATTTGCGCGTAGCGAATATCTTATCTACCTAAACCAAAAAGAGGGGCGTAGGCCCCTCTTTTTTTATTTCCCTAAAATCAAACTTGAATTGGCTGGTAAATACAGCATTCCATTACTCATCTTGACCCCATCCGTGGTGTAGATTGGTTTTAAAAAACCTGCTGGAATAGAAATTTCAATTCCATTTTTTCCAAGGTGGTGGACTACCAAAAGTTCCTGATCTGCACTGCGGCGGACATAAGCCATCACTGAATTGGGATAGGTTTGACTTACCGACTCCAAACTTCCAATCGCCAAGGCTGAGTTGGATTGACGAAGGGCAATCACCTTTTTGTAGTGATTGAAATAACTGTTTGGATCCATGCGCTGCTGAGCCAAAGGAGTCACCGCGGCATCTGTACTGTATTTTGGTGCTATCCAAGTGGCACGGCGGGTATCTTTTTCTTTGGCATCCCACAGAAATGGCTCCCGAATTTGTTCGTCTGGCTTGAGACCAAGCATCCCGATTTCTTCTCCATAATACAAGTAAGGGGCTCCAGGTAGCGTCATCAGCATCGCTAAGGCCTGCTTGTATTTAGCAGGATCCTGCTTCAAGTCATTCAATAAGCGAGGCTGATCGTGATTGGAGGAAAAGGTGGCATCGATGAAGTCTGGAGTGATCCCTTGGTAAAAATCGAGCACATCCTTTTGCTTCTGGTACAAAAGCTGCCCATTCTCGGTGTTCAAAGCCTCAATCAAGGTGTAATGAAAGTCGAAATTGAACAGGGCTGGCAGTCCTGGTAAGTAGGGAGCCACGATTTCTTTACGGTCATATACCTCACCCACCAAATAGACATCGGGCTTGATGGCTTCCATTTCTCTTCGGAATTCCTTCCAGAATGCATGGTTATCAAGTGGACGATCGTCTGGGAAAATATGCTTCGCCGCATCCAAGCGGAACCCATCTACACCCACTTCTTCCAACCAAAATCGGCCGATCGAAACAATTTCTTCGCGCACCTTGGGTGAATCAAAGTTCAAGTCTGGCATTCCTCCCCAGAAAAATCCATAGTAGTAATCTTGCCCTTGGCCGGGATCATGCCACTGCCGAATGTTGTCGGAGTCTAGTGTGACCGTTTTCTTATTCAAATAAGAAGCAATGGTATCTTTTTGCGCCCATACGTAGTAGTCTCGGAAAGCATTTTCTCGACCTGATTTGGAGGCTTGAAACCAGGGATGATCAGTTCCTGTATGGTTGATAATCATGTCGATTACCACCTTGATGTCTCGGGCATGGGCCTCGTCTAGCAATCGCTTGAAATCAGCCATCGTTCCATAATCCGGATGCACCGCCTTGTAATCCGTTACATCGTACTTGTGGTAAGTGGGCGAAGGCATGATGGGCATAAACCAGATCGCATTGGCACCCAATTCCTTGATGTAATCCAATTTCTCGGTGACGCCATTGAAATCCCCAATGCCATCCCCATTCGAATCGCTGAAGGATTGCACAAAGATTTCATAGGTGACCCCCGCCTTAGGCCAGTAATTCTTGGCTTGTTGCGCTTCAACTTGGGTGATTGTGACCTGTAGGAGCAAAAATGCCAGCAAACAAAATAGAAACTGTTTTTTCATAGTGGTGTAAGGAAAAGAAAAAGTCACCTCTGCAAGTGACTTTTTCATGAAAGTTAAAATCCTAGAAATACGAATTGACCTCACTTTAAAAGTAGGTTCAATCCTTCTTTCTTTTAGTTACGATTTACTGCATTCAGCATGTCGAATGCTAATTCGAGACGCTTGACAAAGTTCTCCTCCCCCTTGCGCAACCATACGCGTGGGTCGTAATATTTCTTATTTGGGCTATCTGGACCTTCTGGATTTCCCAACTGGCTTTGAAGGTAGCCTTCATTCTTCTTGTAATAGTTTAGGATACCTTCCCACATGGCCCACTGCATGTCGGTGTCGATATTCATTTTGATCGAACCGTAACTGTTGGCCTCTCGAATCTCTTCTACTGAGGAGCCAGAACCGCCGTGAAACACAAAGTTGAGCGGCTTACCTGTGGTGCCAAAGTTCTTGTTGATGTACTCCTGAGAATTTTTAAGGATAATCGGCTTCAAACTTACATTGCCTGGCTTGTATACTCCATGCACATTACCGAAGGCTGCAGCGATGGTAAACAAGTCTCCAATTTCTTTCAAATGGCTGTAAGCATAGGCCACTTCCTCAGGCTGGGTATACAATTTGGAAGAATCTACATCGGAATTATCCACGCCATCTTCTTCACCACCCGTTACGCCCAATTCGATCTCGATCGCCATGTCCAACTTCACAAATTCACGGAAGTAAGAAGCAGAAATCTCAATGTTTTCATGCAAAGGCTCTTCGGAAAGGTCCAGCATGTGCGAACTAAATAAGGGTCTCTTGTAGGCTTGGTGATAGGCTTTGCCCGCTTCCAGTAGCCCATCGATCCAAGGGAGCAACTTTAGCGCAGCGTGGTCGGTGTGGAGAATCACCGGTACTCCATAGGCTTCAGCCATTTGGTGTACGTGGTGTGCTCCAGAGATTCCTCCTGCGATGCTTGCTTGCTGCTTGTCATTGGGTAGACCTTTACCCGCAAAAAATTGTGCTCCCCCATTTGAAAATTGGATGATCACAGGTGAGTTTACCTTTTTGGCGGTTTCCAAAACAGCATTCACTGAGTTGCTGTTAATTACATTGACAGCAGGGAAGGCAAACTCATTTTCCTTGGCATAAGCCAATAAATCGCGAAGCTCATTTCCGTACTTTACTCCAGGTTTAAATTTCATAGTATGCTTAGGTTTGATTACTGCTTGATAAAGCGCTTGTGTAGTACACGCCGACTATCAAATGCCTCAAAGATATACATCCCTGGTTGAATTCCATGTAAATCCAAGCCTAAAATCGGCATACTGGAACTTGATTTCCCTACAAAAACTACCCTTCCCGTCACATCAAAAACTCGGTACTGCGCACCAACCATTTCTTTGGGTAACTCCACCACCAAACTCGAGGTAGCCGGATTGGGATAGATCGAAAATCCCGTTTCATCGACCTCTTCCGGAATGGAGGTGATAAAGTCAGCCTGCAGAATATCCTTGTCAGGTAGAGGAAGTGGCTTGTCGGTAAATAAGTAAAACTCATTGGGACGCAATCCAAAAGACAGCTGTACATTGGTTACGTTCAATTCCTGACCTGTAAAGTAGTTGTACCATTTGCCAGTCTTCGGAAACTGCACTTGCTGATTTCCTTGGGTAACCAACTCAAAGTTGCCAAACATAAACACCTGCAAGTCCGGATGTTGAAGGTGAATGGTTTTAAATCCTCCACCCAAACTCAGGTTGGCAGTAGTGGGAAAATTAAAGACCGGATACTTCAATCGCAACTTGAATAGTTCTTTGTACAACTTGTGTAGGCGAATGCGATCTGCATTGCTCAAGTATTCCCATCGTGTTGGTTTGATTCCTAGTCGATCATTATTGAGTTCCAGATCGTAGCCAAACTCCCCAAACTGCCAGATCATTTTAGGTCCTGGAATAGCCAAGAAGAAAGCAGTCATCAACTGATTTCGATTCACTGCATTTTCCAGGCTTTTCAAGTTGATTGGGCTGGTAGCCCCAAAATTCATCGTTTCCCAAAACACCCGCTCTTCGTCGTGAGACTCTTGGTAGGCAATCAAGCCATTTTTGGTCCACTGCCTATTTTTGAAATAGGCCCATTCCATGTTGTCGTTACTTCCTTTGGCGAGATTTCGGGAAGCACCATTCATATTTCCCCAAAAGAGCATGCCGTAGTTGGCCAATTCCTTTTCCTCCTCATTGACGGAAAGATGCTCTAAGATTACGTAGGCCTGTGGATGATTGGCCTTGATGCGGTCGTAAATATGCTTCCATATTTTTACGCGAGAAGGATCGTATTGGGACCAGATGGTCACGTTTGAACCCGAGTTGACTTGGGTAAATCCTTTGGAAAGGTCAAAGCGGAAGCCATCCACCTTGTATTCGGTCAACCAGTAATTGTTTACCGAATCCACAAAGGCTTTGGTGTACGGGCTTTCGTGATTGAAGTCATAGCCAACATTGAAGGGGTGCTTGGCTACGCGGTTAAACCAAGGGTTGTCCTCAGTAGGTGCGCCATAATCCCCATCATTGAACAAACGAACCATTGGGCTTTGTCCGAAGGCATGATTCAATACCATATCCAAAATCACTACGATTCCACGACCATGCGCTTCGTCAATAAGGCGCTTGAGGTCATTTTTGGTCCCGTAATATTTATCAGGAGCAAAGAAAAAGGAAGGATTGTAGCCCCAAGACAGGTTTCCTTCAAACTCCCCTACTGGCATCAATTCAATCGCATTGATTCCCAACTCCTTCAAGTAATCCAATCGATCAATGACCGCTTGATAGGTTCTTTTTTGATCAAAATCACGAACCAATAGTTCGTACACATTTAACTCTTCTGGCTTAGGTCGGGTGTAGTTGGTGTTTTTCCAAGAGTAAGGAACCTGCCCAGTTTGCAAATAGGTGGCTTGAAAATCTGTTTTTCCACTGGGATATGGCAACAAACCAGGATGCCTATTCTGCGTGATGATCTCCTGATCGTTGAAGGGATCGGACACCTTGTCTGCATATGGATCTCCTATGCGGATATCCCCGTCAACTAGGTATTGGAAAATGTATTCTTTTTGAGGTACCAAGTCGGTCAACCTAATCCAAAAAATGGTTCCATCTGCTGTTTTCTTCATTTGATAGGCAGGAAGCACCTTCCAGTCGTTGAAGTCCCCGATGACATGGGCAATGCTTTTGCCAGGGGCTTGCAAGGCCAAAATCACCTCCGTGGTAGACAGGTAATTGATTCCTAGTTTCGCTCCCGCTGGCAAGGGCGCCACTTCCGAAGGTGCAAATACGACGAGATCGAGGGTTTGTGAATCGGTAGTGGTTCCTTTTACTGCGGTTACTTTCAGTTTGTAATTCCCAGGGGTGGTCGCCGTGTAGGCATAACTGATTTGCTGGCTATTTTTTGCTTCAGCAACTTTCACCCCATCCAATTCAAGGGTCAAATCTGCTGGTTCATTGGCAGAAGCCTTGAAGGTGTACTGACCACCCACTTCAAAGGAGATTGACCCAGCCGCCTGAGGATCGGTGAATTTGACATCAAAGCCTTGGGCTAGGTCTACAAAAAAGTCGCTGTTTGAGGTCGTCTTTCCTT
Organism: Cyclobacteriaceae bacterium; assembly: GCA_947458585.1. Classification (GTDB taxonomy): domain Bacteria; phylum Bacteroidota; class Bacteroidia; order Cytophagales; family Cyclobacteriaceae; genus Algoriphagus. Next base: position 18,879 of record CANGYY010000016.1, read on the forward strand.
CCTTACTACCATCCGCATTTCGGAATACGAGTCCCAGTCGGTAGATGGTGAGGTTGTTGGGATTGGTAAAAAAGGAATTGGGTACTAAATCATAGGTATAAATATTTGGCTGACCAGTTACTTTAGTCATTTTGGCTGCAGCCGTGGCTGTTCCCCATTGAAAAGGCACAATATTCCAAGTGGTGGATGCAGGTCCTGCTGTGACTGCACCGATGTGAATGTACACATCGCAATTGCAATCCTTTAATCCTGTGGTCCCTTTGGAAGCATCGTAAATGATTTTGACCGTAGCCCCTGCATTTGGAACTGCTGGCTCGGTAGTTACCTGTGCTATCCCTTTTAATCCAAACAGGAAGCAAAGACTGAAAAAAAACAGGTTTCTTGAAAAATAGGTCATGAGGACTTGGATTGAATAAATAACCGGCATCCGAAAGTGCTCGAATGCCGGTTAAAACTACTTGAATGAAACTAAATTAAGTAGGAATGACTTGCTTAATTTTTAACAAGTGTGTACTTGGCTTCTCCCTTAGGTCCTAGGAAGAAGGTGATGGTATAATTACCTGCAGCAGCAATTGCAATGTTTGCTCCACCAGCAGTCAAGTTTCCACCGCTACCTCCATAGTTGAAGTCCCAAGAATTGTTTGCTCTGAATTTGAATTCACCAGCGGTCAAGTTGGTAGTAATTCTCAAGGTATTGGTTGCTTTATCAAACACGTTCATTGGCGTGTCAGTATCCCATCCACCTGCAGTAGCAGATCCTACGATACCCCAACGTCTCACTGGACCAACGGTATAGGTTTTAGCACCCATGTTTACGTTGATTTCGTAAGTTCCATCGGCAGCAACTTTGATGTTATCTCCTCCAGATTCCAAACTTAAGTTGGCACCGTTATCACCAAAGTTTACATCCCAGTTAGGACCTGTAGTGAATTTGAATTCTCTAGAACCACCAAGGATGTGTACAAATCCTTTGAATTTGTCATCGATATTCTCTGAAAACAATACAGTCTTCAAGTTGGATGGATCCCAGCCCTGGTAGTCACCAGGTACGTGCAACATAGGCATGGCTACAGTCGCATCAAATGGAGTTACTTTAAAAGTAGCTGTGCTACCATAGATTGCAGATAGTGGCTGATTGATGGTAGCCTTTACTCTAAATTCTACGTTTGCAGCAACTCCAAACGGCAATTTCTTCGCCAAAAGGGCTTTGTTGAATTCCGCAACGTTTACTTTGATCACATTGGATTCAGACTCTCCCAATTTGGCAGGAGCAGCAAAGTTCGCTCCAGGAAGGTCCATTTGAAGTTCATACTTCATGGTACCTGCAGTTCCAAAATCAGCAGCAGAAACGGTGAAATCTACTGTGCTCTTGTCCGCATTTGCCTTTACCAAAACAAAAGTGGTGGTAGCAGGCAGGGTAACATTCGCTCCCGTCTGAGGGATAATTGGAGGCATTTCGTAGGTCTCACAGGCTACAAGTACCGGAAAAAAGGCGAGTGCCCATCCGATTTTCTTAAAAACATTCATGGTGTTTGAGTTTAGGGTGTTTAAATAATTACGCTTAAATAAGTTAAAATTTTTATGGGTTTAATTAAATACTGTAGTCTCTTCACTATTGGCATCAACATGGATTGAATTAACCACAATGGGAACATAAAACCTGATTGACCAGAGTGCAAGCGTCTCGCTATCAAAATTAAGATTTTTTTTTATGCACACGATTGCGGTAACGATTGCATTCGATTTATTTTTTCTCAACACCCTTATTTACCAACTTTCAATCAAAAAATTGGGCTAACTTGGTCAGGATAAAAAGAATAGAATTGCTAGAAATAAAGAGTTAGTTTAATCTAAGAATAGTATAATTTTCTATGAGACTGGAACAAGCCACAATCAAAGACATCGCCCGAGAACTCCAGGTGTCCTCTTCTACGGTTTCCCGAGCCTTGAAGGATTACCCAGGGATCAGCGATGAAACCAAGAGAAAGGTGAAAGAAATGGCGGAAAAACTCAACTACCGCCCCAATGCGATAGCCCTATCGCTTCGCAAAAGTCGCTCCTTTACCATTGGCGTAATTATACCCGAGGTGGTTCATTTCTTTTTCTCTACTGTGATTAGTGGAATTGAAGAGGTCGCCTTTTCCAGAGGCTACAATGTGATCCTTACCCAAACCAACGAAAAGTTGGCACGTGAAAAGTCTAGCATTGACACGATGCTCTCCAACCAAATGGATGGTTTTTTGGTCAGCTATTCAAAAGAAACCACAGACTTTCAGCATTTTTCCAAACTACTAAATCAAGGTTATCCGATTGTGTTTTTTGATCGAGTACCCGAAATCTCCGGCGCAATTCACGTCATTGTGAACGATTACGCTGGAGCCTATGCCGCTACCAAACATTTGATACAACAAGGATTTTCCCGAATTGTCCATTTGGCAGGACCATCCAATCTCAAGATTTCTCAAGAACGAACCCGAGGCTACAAAGATGCTTTGCACGAATTTGGAATTCCTTTTCTACCTGAATTGCTCGTAGAATGCACGCAGGGAAGTGATGAAGAAGCCCATAAAATCACAGCCGAACTACTCAAATCGATTTCCCCTAGGCCCGATGCCTTTTTTGCAAACAACGATATGGCAGCCATGGGAGCAATTCAAGCCTGTAAATCAGCCGGCTTTGCCGTACCTCAAGATATAGGCGTGGTAGGCTTTAGCAATTGGCAGTTTTGCTCAATCGTAGACCCTAGTCTTTCTTCTGTTGCACAAAATGGATTTCGAATTGGCTCCACCGCAACGGAGATCCTTTTGGATTGGATAGAGAAAAAGATCAATCCCGATACCATCGAGCCATCCGTGGTGCTCGAAACGGAATTATTGGTTCGAAAATCCTCAGTTCGAACCTAAAGCACTTAAATTTTTGAATTTTCTTCAATTTTCATTGCAAACGATTGAATAGGGCAAAATTTTAAATGAGGGGGTATTTCCTTTTTTTAATACTGAAAAAAGGGCTTCTAAACCACCTAAACTGATTTTTATCCTAGTTATTCGTTTCTAAATTAGCAAGTTTCCTAACCGGAATACAGCCACTTATTACGCATGAACGATCACATTACCCCCAGTACGCTATCACGAAATTCTTTTCGAAATCAACCCTTTGGGAAGATCTTGGAATGGAACAAAACTACCGATGGTCTAATCGGCAGCAGTGATTTTGCGAATTTTAAACTGACAGTTTATCAGTCAGGAATTATCCGGGTACAGGCAAGTAGGTACGCTACCTTTGAGTCCAATCCCTACTCCGTGGTCGTTCCGCCGATTGCGACCGACTTCGAGATCCAAGAACTTGGGGATCATTTGATTTTGACTACTGCTATCCTTCGAGTAGAAATCAACCTATCTGTTTTTTCACTTGCATTCTTTGACCAAAAAGGAAAACTCTTGAATCAAGACGATTCCTTTGGCGTTGCTTGGATCGGGACGGAAGTCACTACCTACAAGAAACTTCAGCAAAACGAGAAATTTATTGGTTTAGGTGAAAAAACAGGCAACCTCAATCGGTTTGGAAAAGCCTACACCCACTGGAATACCGATTATTTCGCTTACGGGGTGGGTGATGATCCACTCTACCTAAGTATTCCATTTTACATGGGAGTGCATGATCAGGGACATTACGGCATTTTCTTGGACAACACCCACAAGTCTCTATTCAATTTTGGAGCCTCCAACAATCGATTTGCCTCCTTCAGTGCAGAAGATGGGGACATGGATTATTACTTTTTTCACTACCCAACCATCTCGGAAGTAATTTCAGCCTACACCTGGCTTACAGGGCGTATGCAGATGCCTCCAAAGTGGGCCTTAGGCTTTCAGCAATGCCGCTATTCCTACTATCCTGAATCCGAAGTCTATGCCGTCGCACAGGCTTTCCGCGACAAAAAAATGCCTGCCGATGTCATTTACTTGGACATCCACCACATGGAAGGCTACAAGGTATTTACCTTTGACGGGGAAAAATTCAGCAACCCCAAAGCGATGATTGCCCGCTTGAAGGAAAAAGGATTTAAAGTAGTCGTGATTCTTGATCCCGGCATAAAAACCTCCCCAAGTTATGCCCCTTACCGCGAAGGTTTGGAGCAGGGACTCTTTGTCAACTATCCAGATGGGCAAACCTACGAAGCACAGGTATGGCCAGGATGGTGTGCGTTTCCTGACTTCACCAACCCTACAACTCGCACCTGGTGGGAAGAAAAAATGGCTTTCTACACCGAAGCAGGGGTCGATGGCTTCTGGACAGATATGAACGAACCCGCCTCTTGGGGTCAATGCACACCCAATTTGTTGGAATTTGATTTTGACGGAGAAAAGGCATCACACCGCAAAGCACGAAATATCTACGGCATGCAGATGGCCCGAAGTACGCAAGCAGGAGCGAGCAAACAGACACCTGAAAAGCGTCCTTTTGTGCTCACCCGCTCCGGTTTCGCAGGCATTCAACGCTATGCGGCAGCCTGGACAGGGGATAATGTGGCCTCCGAAGAACACATGCTTGCAGGGATTCGACTGGTCAATAGCCTCGGCATGAGTGGCGTTGCTTTTGCAGGCTACGATGTAGGTGGTTTTGCTGGAGAGGCCAGCAAAGGGCTATTTGCACGATGGATGAGCATCGCTGTTTTTTCGCCCTTGTACCGAGCCCATTCCATGATCAACACCAAGGACGCAGAGCCTTGGGCATTTGGAGAAGAGGTAGAAGAAATCAGCCGTAACTATCTGAATTTTAGATACTCACTACTTCCAACTATTTACAGTGCATTCCACCAAAGTACGCATAATGGCCTTCCTCTTGCTGCTTCCTTGGCCATCCACTACCCACAGGATGATACCATTTACCAAACAGCCTTTCAAAACGAATACTTGTTTTGCAATACCTTTTTGGTGGCGCCGGTAGAAAGTTTCCGAGAAATAACCAAGGTCTATCTCCCTCAAGGAGAATGGTACTACCTGTACACGGATCAAAAACACCAAGGAGGTCAAACCATTTACCAGGATTGCCCGCTCAACTACCTGCCAGTTTATGTACAAGCAGGGAAAATCTTTGCGCAGCAGACCCCTACCCAGCATACAGGAATGACCCCGGACAGCACCTTAAGCCTCCACCTGTACCGTGGAAAGACGGGCTCTACCTACATCCATTACGAAGATGCAGGAGAAGGACTCCACTACCTGGAAGGTGAATTTTTTAGTCGAGAAATCCAGTACCAACCTGAATTTGGAACCTTAAAAATGAAACAGGCCCAGGGTCAGTTATGCAGCCAATATACCAAAATTCGCCTCTATTTACATGGTTTTGACAACCCTCACCCTCAGGCGAATGGATCGAAAATGGATATAAAATCAAGAGATTTTGCATTCCTGGATAAACTAACCGAGTTTGACCCCTTACCTGATCAAGTACACCCCTATTTCCAAATCAACCAACTCCCCTACCTGGAGTTTGCACATACAGGGAATGAATTCGAAATCAAGGGCTTGGATTAATTCCTACTCACTTACACTACCCAACAATGACCCAAGAAAAAAAGAAGTTGAGTTTCTGGCAGATCTGGAACATGAGTTTTGGATTTCTAGGAATTCAATTCGGATTTGCCCTACAGGGTGGATTCATGTCTCGCATCTTCCAAACCCTTGGTGCTGAAAAGGATGCCATCCCCTTCCTTTGGATTGCGGCACCCTTAACTGGTTTGCTGGTTCAACCCATCGTAGGCTACCTCAGTGACCGAACCTGGCACCCTAAATTTGGGAGAAGAAAACCCTTCTTTTTTCTAGGCGCTGTATTCAGTACAATTGCCTTGTTTTTTGCCCCCTACTCCTCCGCGCTTTGGATGGCTGCTGGAGCACTTTGGATTCTAGATGCCTCCATCAACGTATCTATGGAGCCCTTTCGGGCCTTGGTTGCGGATAAACTTCCGGAATCCCAGCGTTCCTATGGCTTTGTGGTGCAAACCTTGATTATTGGAATCGGTACCTGGATTGCTTCCAACCTTCCTTGGTTGATGACTCAACTCGGAGCGGCCAATACTGCTCCAGAAGGGGTGATCCCTGATTCAGTAAAGTATGCCTTTGGTATAGGAGCCTTTGTCTTATTTACTTCAATCTTGTACACCATCCTCACCACAGATGAGTATCCTCCAGAGGATTTGGATGCTTTCGAAAAAGAAAAACTCCAGAATAGAGGCTTTTTTGGAGGATTTAAGGAGGTTCTACAATTGATTGTGAACATGCCCACGGTCATGAAGCAGTTGGGTTTGGTACAATTTTTCTCTTGGTTTGCTTTCTTTACCATGTGGAGCTTCGCTACTCCAGCGATCACAGAACATATTTTCGGAGCTACGGATCCGAGTTCGGATGCTTATAACGATGCAGCAGATCGGGTGGGTAATTACATGGGCACCTACGGCTTGGTCTCCATGTTTTTTGCCCTAATCCTGTCCCTAGTTGCTTCCAAAATCAAGATCAACCGAAAGCTCTTCCACCTCTTCAGTTTACTCGCCGGTGGCCTAGGATTTATTTTGATTTACTATGTGAGCGAACCGTGGATGCTGCACATCTGCTTTGCTTTAGTCGGTATTGCTTGGGCAAGTATTCTTTCCATGCCCTATGCCATGCTTTCTGGATCGGTGGAACCACAAAAAATGGGTACTTACATGGGGATTTTCAACATGTTCATTGTCATTCCACAAATAGTCGCTGCCTTGGGCGGGGTAAATTTCTTGTACAAACTCCTCTTTGGGGAGGAAGTGATTTATACGATGACACTTGCAGGCACCCTATTGATTCTTGCTGGTTTAGCAAACTTGCTGATTACGGACAAAAGAGCCACTCACGATTAATATCCCGATATAAAATCAAAAATCCGGCAGGAAAATTCTCCTGCCGGATTTTTTTATGCCCTAACTCGCAAGTCAGAATCTACATTCAATCCCCGAGTTTAGACCAATCCCATTCCTTGTTGATGTGGGAAATAGCATGATGAGCCGTGAGGTCGTATTGACAAGGCACGATGGACACGTAATTGTTGGCAATCGCCCACTCGTCGTTGTCCTCACCCTTGTCGAAATTGACAAAATTACCTGCTAACCAAAAGTATTTCCTACCAGTCGGGTCAAAGCGCTCCACAAATTCCTCCTGCCACTTTGCATCCGCTTGCCTACAGATTTTTATTCCTCGAATGTCCTCATTTCGTTTGGGTGGAAAATTCACATTCAAGGCAATCCCTTTCGGAATTCCATGTTCCAACACTTGTCGTGCAATATTCTCCACCCATTCTTCTACATGGGAAAAATCCGCCTTGGAGGAAAAATCACAGAGGCTAAAGCCGATCGATGGCAAGCCTTCCAAGGCGCCTTCAATTGCAGCAGACATGGTGCCAGAATACAAAACCGAAATAGAAGTGTTCGATCCGTGATTGATTCCACTGACCACTAGGTCTGGCTTCCGGTCTTTGAGCACATGGTGCTTGGCGAGTTTGACGCAGTCCGCTGGGGTACCGCTAGATTTGTATGCCAGAACATCCTCAAAAATATCTTCTTCATACAGGCGTAGTGTTTGCCCAATGGTAATCGCATGACCCATGCCCGACTGGGGGCTATCTGGAGCCACGACCACCACGTCACCTAATTTCTTCATGACCGACACCAATACGCGAATTCCTTTGGAGGTAATGCCATCGTCATTCGAGACGAGAATCAAGGGTCTTGACATGCTTAGTTGTTTTTTAATTCGTTGTAATAGGCAGTGATCCGAAGCAAATCCCCACGCTGATCGTGTTCGAGGCGATTCTTTCGCATGTACAGCTGCATTTCTTCATCGTAACCAGTAAGCAGGTCAAACAATTCTTTTTTCTTGCCACTGTAGCGTTCCAATCGGCCACCTTTCAAAAAGTAATAGGTAAAGGCCAAACGAAAACCTGTCGCCATCTGAGGACCCCAAAAAGGATTCATCCCCATCCCTGCCCAGTTGTTCATGCCCCTATTGTCCGTGGCAATAAATTCCCGACAAAGTAGCGCAATGTGATCTCCTTGTGTCAAAACCTCAAAAAATATGGGCGTTTCGTAATCCCCATTCAAAGCATAGGGAAGACTGTAAAACTTCCGAATACCCCCATAGATTTCGTCATAAATATCAAAACTCGTCACATTGGAGGCCGTGAAAGTAATGACCGTCTCGGCCTGCAACTGCACCATGTTGGTTTCCAGATCGTATTTCAGCAATCCAGTCGTCGTACTCCCATCTGCCAAATTCAAGGTCCCCTTGTGCCAAATCTGGGAAGGAAATTGATTTCGAGTTTGAGCCCAACTTAGGGTGCTCAAAGAAACAAAAATCAAGAATAAGTATAGTTTCAAGTTTCGCATCAGGTATACAAACGGAGTTGCTGGCTTCAAGTTTTTAAAAACTTAGCTGCGGCTGTTTCCCCAATTATTTTAGAATGGTATGTCCCATTTTATCCCGCTTGGTTTGCAGGTATTTTTCATTGTGTGGGTTGGGCTGAATCTCGATCGGAACTTGATCTACAATCTCAAGCCCATATCCGAGCAATCCAACGCGCTTCTGAGGATTGTTGGAAATCAACCGAATCTTAGACACTCCCAGATCCCGAAGGATCTGTGCACCAACGCCGTAATCTCGACCATCCATGGGGAGTCCAAGGGCCAAATTGGCCTGCACGGTATCCATACCCTCCTCTTGAAGTTTGTAGGCCTTCAACTTGTTGATCAAGCCGATGCCTCTTCCCTCTTGGTTCATGTACAAAACCACGCCTTTCCCCTCCTGCTCTACCAATTCCATGGCTGCATGCAACTGAGGTCCACAGTCACATCTGCAGGAACCAAATATATCTCCTGTAGCACAGGAAGAATGGACGCGTACCAAGACAGGTTCGTCCTTCTCCCAAGTTCCTTTGATCAAGGCCAAGTGAATCTCCTGGGTATTGGTTTGTCGGTAAGCAAGCAAATCAAAATTTCCCCAAGCGGTAGGCATATCTACCCCAATTTCCCGGGTAATTAAGGATTCATTTTTGAGGCGGTAGGCGATCAAGTCCTTGATGGAAACGAGTTTGAGTTGAAACCGCTCACGCACCTTCACCAAATCATCCAATCGAGCCATGGTCCCATCCTCATTCATGATTTCGACCAGCACGCCCGCAGGCTGTAAACCTGCCAATCGTGAAAAATCTATCGCTGCTTCGGTATGACCCGCTCTTCTGAGTACCCCTCCACGCTTGGCTTTCAGTGGGAAAATATGTCCTGGCTTGCCCAATTCATTGGGATGAATGCTATCATCCACTAATGCTTGGATGGTCTTGGCTCGATCTGATGTAGAAATTCCCGTCGTGCAACCATGTCCAATCAAATCTACGGATACGGTAAAGGGAGTTTCAAATACAGCCGTATTGCTTCCGACCATCAAGTCCAATCCCAACTTCTCACAACGATCTTCAATCAAAGGGGCGCAGATCAGTCCACGTCCGTGTGTGGCCATAAAGTTGATAATCTCCGGTGTCACCTTTTCGGCAGCGCATACAAAATCGCCTTCATTTTCACGGTCCTCATCGTCCACGACAATGATCACTTCGCCATTTTTAATGGCTTCAATGGCGTCTTCAATGGGGTCAAGCGTATAATTTTCCACAAGTTGGGGTGTTAAGCAGATGGTTTAGGATACAAATGTAGCCTCTTTAAAAACAAAACCGGAAGCAGCCAAAGAAAGTTTGGAATTAACCAATGACTATGCCTAATTCCTTGTCAATTTTAAGTTTAAAATTCTTTAGTTCTAGGTACAATTCGAGCAATTCACGCATCTTCCCTTCCTCCAATTGCTGTTGTTCCGCCTCCTTTATATTGACCATTGCCTCTTCCATCAATTTCTGGAGCAGGCGACGCTTTAATCTCAAAATGGACTTGAATGCAGTATTTGCTAAATCATCGGATTCGAGTTGAATGAATATCTGGAATTTATCCTTCCAATGCGTCGATACCTCGTGACGCTGGGTAATCAAGGCTATGGCTTCTTGCCGAATCTCCGCATCCCCATGATTTAGAAATAGTTGGTCGGAAGGAATAGTTCCCAACCCCACGCTTTCTCGATACAGATGTAGCATTTTCTGGTAAACGGGAGTTTGGAAACTGACCTCCGCTATTTCTGTAAGGATGTACTGACTAAAATGAAGTTCCTGTTCATCCAATTTCTGGCCTCCGTAGTTGAGCAAAAGTCGCATGGTCTCACGTTCTTGCGCCAAAAGATGGTCCTCCGCCCCAACCTCCACGGGAAGCGTCAGCAGGTCTTCAATACTTTCTTCAACGGCTTTTTCCTCTTTTGCTCGCTCAAACTGATCCTTTTGCGTTTTAATCAGGATTTTATTGAGTTCGGCATGCAGGATTTCCTCCTCGATGCCCAATAGTCCCGAAGCCTCTTTGGCATACACGGATCGAATGATCGGATCAGGAATTTTTCCGATGCTTTGCACCACTTCACGGATGATTCCCGCTTTACGGATGGGGTCTTTCTCGATTTCTTCTTGGTACAATCCAATCTTGAAGCCAATGAAATCCCGACTATTTGCTTTCAGGTAATCTTGAAAGGCTTGCGAACCAACTTTTCTAGAATAACTATCGGGATCTTCCCCATCGGGAAAAACTACCGCTTTGACGTTCAAACCGCCTTCCAGCAACAAATCTATCCCGCGAAGGGAGGCCTTAATCCCGGCAGAGTCTCCATCGTAGAGGACGGTCACTTGGTTGGTAAACCTTCGGATCATCTTGATCTGCCCGTCCGTCAAGGAAGTACCTGACGAAGCAACTACGTTTTCAATGCCTGAAAGGTGTAGGGAAACCACATCGGTGTACCCTTCTACCAGGTAACAATTGTCTTGGTCTCGAATGGCTTTTTTGGCTTGAAACATCCCATAGAGCACATCGCTTTTGTGGTAGATGGGGGTTTCAGGAGAGTTGATGTACTTGGGCTGGTTTTTGTCCTTGGTCAGGATGCGCGCTCCAAACCCAATTGCCTTGCCACTCACATTGTGAATGGTGAAGGTCACCCGATTGCGGAATCGATCATACAAGCGTTCCGGCTCTCCTTCTTTCTGCAATATCAAGCCCGCTTTTAGGAGGATTTCTTCTTGATAGCCCGCTGATTTGGCTGCTTTCAAGAAATGGTCCCAGCCATCCATGGCATAGCCTAGGTCAAATTTTTGGATGATTTGAGGGGTAAATCCCCGCTCTTTGAAGTAACTTACTCCAATGGACTTTCCTTCTTCGGTGTCCAAGTTTTTGACAAAAAAGTCTTTGGCAAAGTTGACTGCGATAAACAAACTCTCTCGCTCACTTTGCTCCAAATTTTGTTCAGGGCTGAGATTTGCTTCTTCCTCTACCTCTATCCCATACTTCCCCGCGAGTTGCCGAATGGCTTCTTGAAATCCGATGCCTTCGATATCCATGACAAATTGGATGGGATCTCCTGCTTTCCCGCAGCCAAAGCACTTGTAAATTTGCTTGGTAGGTGAAAGAGAAAAAGAAGGTGTTTTTTCGCCATGAAAAGGACAGCAGGCCCACATGTTTTGTCCCTTCTTTTTCAAGGGCACGTAATCCCCAATCACCTCGACGATGTCAACGCACTCTTTTACTTTGTCGGTGGTCAGTTTACTGATGGACATGGGCTGGATGAAGTCAACAAATGTAAGGACTCCTGCGGGAAATTGTAGCCAAGAATAGGAGAAGAAAATTGAAAGGAAATGGGTCTTAAAATACGAGTCTAGGTTTTTCTAAGACACATTCTTGACCTAACTTGCAAAAAATTTACAAAAGCCATGCAATTGACTCCAGAATTGTTGAAAAAATCCCTTTCCAAAGTCCAAGATCCGGACATCAAGCGGGATTTGGTTTCCTTAGGAATGATTCAAGGGATTGAAATAGATGGCAAAAAAGTGCGTTTCACGGTGGTTCTCACTACCCCTGCATGCCCTTTGAAGGAAGTGATTAAAAATAACTGTCTGGAGGTACTGGAAGCAGATTTCGGCAAGGACTATAGCTGGGATATTTTCATGAGTGCCCAGGTGACTACCGTGCGTGATGCAGCACCCATTTTACCTCAGGTAAAAAACATTGTAGCCATCGCCTCTGGAAAGGGTGGTGTGGGTAAATCTACCACTTCAGTCAATCTCGCCGTAGCCCTAGCAGAATTGGGGGCCAAGGTAGGCTTGATTGATGCGGACATTTCAGGACCTTCCATCCCTACCATGTTTAATGTGGAAGGAGAGCAACCGGCGGTTAAAAAAGAAGGAGATAAGAACATTATTGTTCCCATTACCCAATATGGTGTGAAGATGATGTCCATTGGTTTTTTGACTCCTACGGATAGTGCAGTGGTTTGGAGAGGCCCTATGGCTAGTTCTGCCTTACGCCAATTTATTGCAGATGTGGAATGGGGAGAGTTGGATTATTTATTGATTGATTTACCCCCAGGAACCTCTGATATCCACTTGACGCTGGTGCAGACAGTTCCTGTAACGGGTGCGGTCATCGTAACCACTCCACAAAAAGTAGCGCTTGCAGATGCCACCAAGGGATTGAGCATGTTTAGACAAGCTCAAATTAATGTTCCCATCTTAGGTGTTGTAGAAAATATGGCTTATTTTTCACCTGCAGAACTGCCTGACAACAAGTATTATTTGTTTGGCAAGGATGGAGGCAAGAAACTGGCTGAAAAATATGAGGTCCCTTTCCTTGGAGAGATTCCAATTGTTCAAAGTATCCGCGAGAGTGGAGATTCCGGCTATCCGGCTGTATTGAAAGCTGGACCTACCCAGAATGCGTACCTAAAACTTGCCGAAGAGGTAGCCCGTCAGATAGCGATACGGAACTCCTCATTGGACAAAACAGAATTAGTAGAAATTAAACTTTAAGCAACGCTCATGGAAGCAGTATTGAGAGAGAAAATAGAATTTGCTTTGGATACCATTCGCCCTTATTTGGAGGCAGATGGAGGAAATGTACGCGTTGTTGAACTCACTGAAGATTTTGTGTTGAAAATCGAAATGCTCGGAAACTGTGGTTCTTGCCCTATGTCTTCCATGACCCTAAAAGCTGGAGTGGAAGAAGCGATCTTGAGAGCAATTCCTGAAATCAAACGGGTAGAAGCAGTAAATCTAACCGTGGCTTGACCATACACCCAATGAAAAACCAAAAGCAATCCAATTGGCTATCCACGTTCCTAACGGGGCTATTTGTTATATTTTCCCTAACCGCTTTTGGTCAAGGAATTACCCTTCAGGAATTCCAAGGTGGGGGCCAGAGCCACCAAGGTGCTGGTCACAATGAAAAATGCGGTCATGTTTTCCTCGAGCAAAAACAAGAAAAGGAACTAGGAGTATTTGGCTCCAAGCCCTTTTTTGAAGATTGGATCAACAAAAAGATCGTTGAAAAAAACAGCAAACCACAGATAGCCAAAGTTCAGGCTGCACCCCGAATAATCCCCGTAGTGGTACACATCATACACAATGGAACTGAAGTTGGTGTAGAAAGCAATATTTCAGATGCACAGATTCGCGAGCAGATTCGTGTTTTAAATGAAGATTTCAGAAGAAAAAACGCAGATGCTAACCGCACCCCTGCAGAATTTTTGCCTGTAGCAGCAGATGCGAATATCGAATTTATTTTGGCCAAGCAAGACCCAAACGGGCTTCCTACCACGGGAATTGTGCGAAAGCAGGGGCCCAAAACCATTTATGGCCCAGAAGACGCAGCCCTAATCGGTCAGACCTCCCAATGGAATCCAGAAGAATACCTCAATATTTGGGTAGTTCCCTTGGTCTCTCCTTACTTAGGCTATGCCACCTTCCCTACTTCTAACCTTCCGGGGCTCAACTTTTCTCCCGCTGCCTCCATTCGCGATGGAGTGACAGTGGATTACCTCTTTTTTGGAACTGGTCCCGGCACAGCTGCCAATACCTCTGGCAGAACTGCAACGCACGAAGTTGGTCACTACCTGGGCTTGCGTCACATTTGGGGTGATGGAGGCTGCGAAGTAGATGATTTTGTGGCAGATACACCAAACCAAGACAATCCAAACAATAGCTGTAACGCTAACCCTTCCCGATTTTCTTGTGGCAACAACAACATGATCCAGAACTACATGGATTACACTCCAGATCTATGCATGAACTTGTTCAGCAAAGGACAAGTAGATCGTTTTGATGTAGTACTTGCCAACAGTCCTAGAAGGGCAAGTTTAGTAAACAATAGAGCCACTAAAGATCCTCAATTAATTAACAGAGATGTCTCTCTACTTAAGGTAGTCAATCCTGCGGATGCCTTGTGCGAAAGCCGTATCGCGCCTCAAGTAGAAATTCAAAACCGAGGAAACGAATTTGTCTCTTCCGTACGCATTGAATTCAGATGGAATGGAACTTTGATCGAAAGCAAGCGATTTACCACCGAACTTCGGACCGGAGAAACTGCACTGCTCACCTTTGGTAACTTAGATACCCAGGAAGAGTCAAATGAATTAGTATTTACGGTAGTCCAGGTAAACGACCTAGCCGATTTGGAGCCATCCAATAACACCATGACCACACGTCCTGTGCAGCAAGGTCAATTGACCCTACCCTATTCCGTCTCGCTAAATACACTTCCATCCACTTGGATCATTGGAAACCCAGATCAATCCTTGACTTGGGAAAAAACCAACGTCACAATCGATGGAACGTCCCAGCCTACCTTGTTTATTCGCCATTACGAATACGAGGCGCAGGGAGAGTTCGACTACTTTGTTTCTCCGCAAATTGACCTAACCAAGTATCCGAATGCTCAATTGGTATTTGAAGTAGCTCATGGTCCTTTCAACCAAGCAGGGTTCCAAGATGAGTTGATGGTCGCAATAGCACCAGATTGTAGCATAGATTTTGACATCATCACCCCCCCTTACAAAAAGAGTGGGACTAGACTTCAAACTTCAGATGCTACTGTGGACGAATTTATCCCGACAAGTGCTACGCAATTTAGAACGGAGCTAGTCAACCTCAATAAATTCAAGGGTCTAGGTAAAATTCGAGTGGCAATTGTGACTAAAAATGCTTATGGTAACAATATTTATCTTCGGAATATTCGGGTAGTACCCACTGAAGAATTCAAGTATGACTTGAAGATTGAAGATGTAATCGCCCCTAGTCCTATCAGTGCGGGAACAAATGCACAAGAAATTGTACGGCTTACCAATACAGGAAACCTACCAATATCTAAATTCTTGTTTTCAAGAAATACGAATAATTCAGGTAACCGTGTTTTCGTAGGTTCTGGCACATCCATCCTTGCTGGACAATCCATCAATGTAACGTTGGCCAAATCCACTGCTGCAGGAAAGAACAACTTGAAGTTTGGCGTTTCTGAACCAAATTTTGATCAAAACATACCAGCAGCACCTCAAATCAACTGGTACAATCTTGAAAATACGGCTAGACTTGAAGTGCCTTGGAGACAAAATTTCAACAGCAGTACCGACCTAGCTCCATGGCTTACCATTAATCCAGAAAGTGATCAGACTGCATGGCAAATTACTGCCGTAACAGGAGCAACAGGACCAAACAATGTGGCTCGAATTGAAGGTGCTACGAATGGAAACTCGTATTGGATGGGTACGCCGATTTTTGATCTATCCGTAAGTCGCCAAGCCAGTGTGTTCTTTGATGTTGCCGCAGGAGCGGTAAATCCAGGAACTACGCTATACTTACTCGCAAGCACAAATCAAGGAGAAACTTACAAAGTCATTTGGTCAGAAGCGGGAAATGCACTTTCCACAGTGAGCAGTGGAAATGCAAATCCAAACAGTGCGGGAGACTACGAACGGAAATATGTCAACCTTACTGAGTTTGCTGGGGATAAAACAAAACAGATTCGTTTGGCTTTTGCATTAGACGTAATAGGCACCCAAAATGCACCGATTTACTTGGATAACTTGGAGCTCTTCCTGAGTGCAAACCCAGATCCTGTGATTCCTGCGGAACGGAATACGATCATCTATCCAAACCCTGCTTCAGAGTTTGTGAATGTGGCCTTCAACCTCCCAAAAAGAGAAAATGTGACCATTCAGATCATCACTTCTACAGGAGCAGTGGTTCGCGAATTATCCTTTCCAAATACGCTAAACCAAACTTATACGTTTAGTAGAGACATGTTCTCTGCAGGATTGTATGTTTTCAAAATCAATAGCTCAAGTTTACAAGAAATCAAGCGTGTGCTGATCCAATGATGAGAATTAAGCCGAGA
Source organism: Cyclobacteriaceae bacterium (assembly GCA_947458585.1). Classification (GTDB taxonomy): domain Bacteria; phylum Bacteroidota; class Bacteroidia; order Cytophagales; family Cyclobacteriaceae; genus Algoriphagus. Next base: position 35,191 of record CANGYY010000016.1, read on the forward strand.
CCCAACCTTTCGGCTTAATTTTTATCAATTGCACCTGTTTGGTTCAATTTTGTATTGGAATTCAAGAAGTCTATCCTTTGCTAGACGCTATATTTAAACGATGAAATCACTCTTCCCACAACTGAAAAAAGTAGGACTTCACCTGCTCTTTATTGCAGGAATCTCAGTTACACTTGGCTTTATTTTTTTGAAGGTTTACCTACCCTTCTATACCAATCATGGGGATACCGTATCCGTTCCGGATCTTTCGGGAATGTCATACGAGGAAGCAGAAGATCTTTTAGGGAGCAGCTCCCTTCAATTTGAGATCTCTCCAGACTCTGGGTTCAGTGCAGAAAAGGATCCTTTGGCGATTTTGAAGCAGCTCCCAGAAGCAAATGCACTGGTGAAAAAAGACCGGAAGATTTACTTGACCCTGAATGCACGAAATGCCCCTATTTTGAAAATGCCGAGTCTAATCAATATGCCACTGAAAAATGTGCAAGAGATCCTGGCCAATATCGGACTTCAGAGAGGTGATATCGTGTATGTACCAGATATTGGCATCAATGTAGTCCTGGAGCAGCGTTACAAAGGCGCCCCTATCCGGGAAGGTGCTGCCATTGCTAAAGGATCAAAAATTGACCTAGTAGTAGGTGATGGCATGGGGAATCAATTGCTAAGCGCTCCAAATTTTGTAGGTTTGGAAGAAGAGGAAGCTGAATTTTTAGTCTTGGGTTCCGGACTGCGTGTGGGTAGAAAAACTTACCACAAAACTGACTCCGTGGCCCCAGGAAAAGTGTACCTGCAAAGCCCATCGGTAGGTTCGGAATTGAAAACTGGTGATTTGGTAGACCTTTGGATTTCCAAAAACTAAGACATTGAAACAAGTTTGGACGCTTAAATTCCTCCTACTCCTCACTTTTTGGAGTCTAAGTGGACCTAGTAGTGCCCAATTTGTCACCTTTGGACCTGTGCATCAAACGTACAGCTCGGATACTCCAATTTCTAGTTCAGAAGCACGTCTGAATGCTACGGCCTCTATTCCCTTTTGGGATGATTTTTCGAAGGGAATTCAACCAAGTAAATGGATTGCCAAAGGTGCCTCCTACACAGAAACCATTGGCAACAAAGCCCCTTCCCTAGGCATGGCTTTATTCAACGGTGTGGATGAGTTGGGAAGAGCCTATTCCTTGCAGGAAAAAGACCAGGGCGAAAGTGATTACCTAACAAGCGTCCCACTTGACCTAAGTGGCATTGATGCCTCCCAAAAAGCAAGTCTCTTCCTAAGTTTTTACTGGCAAGCAGGAGGCAAGGCAGAAGTTCCCGACAGCAACGATCGCCTCACACTTCAAATCTTGACTCCCGCTGGTACCTGGCTGACGGTATGGGAAAAACGAGGGGGTGAAACCTTGGATCGAACCCGGTTTGCCCAAGAAATCATCGCCATCCAACCGGAATGGCAGCATGTCAACTTTCAGTTTCGATTTTTCTCCAACGGTAGACAAAGTGGACCTTTTGATTCCTGGTTGCTGGACTATGTCTATTTGAATTCCCGACGCACGGTTACCGACCTATCCTACCCAGATCGAGCACTCACCTTACCTACTACAGTCAGATTAGGAGAGTATGCAGCATACCCTTGGGAACTTTTGCAAAAGCACCAAAAAGGCAACTGGTCGACGGCAAAAAGTGAATTTCAAAATCTTGAAAATCGCTTTAAAGCCATGGAATACTCGGTAACTCTACGAGACAGCAGTGGAACCAATGTACTCCCCATCAATAGCACGACCCCCTTTAATCCCGTGCCTAATGCCTTGGAAAGAAGAGCGATTGTAAGTCGAACATTTACGGAAATTCCACTCCCAAGCAAACCTGGGGATGTGTTTTTTGAAACCTCTCTTATCACTGGAGATGGGCCATTGACCTCCATCAATGGCGCAGATACCACGCGCTACGCACAAGTGGATTTTCGTGACAATGATCGGGTTCGCACGCGCTTTTCCTTGCGTGACTACTTCGCCTACGATCAAGGTCAAGCAGACTATACTGCAGGGATCAATCAACGATCCGGACAATTAGCTGTAGCATACAAAACACCAGAACCGGTATTTTTGACCGGGATTTCCATCGATTTCAACAACGCGAGACAAGTCGATCAAGTCCTAGACTTGGTCATCTGGTCCGCATTGGATAAAAAGCCCCTTTACACCCAAGAAGTGTTAATTCCTGCCAAAACTACTGGGCAGAACATCCAGTTTTTTTCATTGAAGGAAACAGTACCCGTTTCAGGCACCTTTTATGTAGGCTTCACCCAGTTTACCAATGATTTCTTGCAAGTAGGCCTAGACAAAACCCAAAACTTTGGAGACCGAATCTACTACAATGTAGGCGGAGGTTGGGTGCAAAATAAGGACGTGACTGGAGCCCTATTAATCCGCCCGCATGTCAGTCTATCTGGTAAATCCGGAGGAAATCTAATCCCTGAAAACACCTTCAAAGTCTATCCCAATCCAGCCATAGAAGAAGTAAGGGTCGAAGGAAAATTCACCTACCTCCAAGTACTCGACTCTTATGGCCGAGAGATTACCCTGCCCCGCATGGCTGGGAATACAGGAGAAGTACTTAATTTTAGAGATCAACATCCCGGGCTCTATCTGATCCAGGTAGTGCATGATCTGGGTATTACCTCATTTCGAATTTTAGTAAAAAAATAACATGGAAGACATTACCGTAAGCGAATTGAAAGAAAGACTGGAGCGAGGCGAAAAATTTCACTTTATCGACGTACGCGAGGAATGGGAGTACGAGGAAGATAATTTAGGTGCCGATAATATTCCTTTGGGTGAGCTTGCCTACCAGTTGAGCCAACTAGAAAAAATCAAGGAGGAAGAAATCGTCGTTCACTGCCGCTCGGGAGCGCGTAGTGGAAATGCGAAAAAGTTTATGGAAATGAATGGCTTTACCCAAGTGCGCAATGTCCTGGGTGGCATTTTGGCCTACCGAGCTTTGCCTGAATAGTCAACAGTTGACGGTCGACAGACCACAGTACAATGTACCAAGTACAAAAAAAAGACGATTAGAACCAGGAACCAAGAAATTAGATTTACTATTCTGCTGCTAGGAACCTCCTGCTAATTAGGACATTCATCTCGGCTCTTGTGTCTTGTCTCTCGCTTCTAAAGTATCTTTATACTTTGTACAAATTTAACTCATCTGGAAGGGCTGAGGCGAAAAGCAGAGGATAAAGATGAGTAGCGCAATCCAGCCCAACACTTTTCGCCTGCTGTCCACTGCCTGTAATCCTGCGACTTCAGGATGCACCAAACCCATCACTCGGCCCAATAAGAAGGCAAAAAACAGCCATCCTTGGTAGCCCTCCAAGTTGGGGTAAAAAAAGGAGAGCAGGTATTGCGCTGCGGCCAAACTAAGCGCTAGGGTGAGTCGATTGAGCTGAGTTAATCCAGACTTGCTCAGGCAGAAGTAGAGAAAACCTAGGTAGAGTGGGATCCGAATAAGCAATTCGGCTAAAGGCAAGGAAGGCCGGATCACCCCTAGCCCAGCAAAGGCTAGAAACAGGGTAAATACCGCCAAGGAAATCTGTGCATGACGCTTTGGAAATAAGCCAAAGAGCACATGCCCCCCATCCAGCTGCCCTATGGGAAGTAGATTGAGTGCGGTAAAGAACAGCGCCAAGTACCCCGCAAATAGATAGGGGTAGTGAATCATTTCGGATAACTGGGGCAAGCGCGTGGGGTCTGCAAAAAGTTCCCCCATCCCCCAAAAGAGGAGGTTATTCCCCAACTCAAATTCCAACACATCCTCCCCATACCCCTGAAAGCCAGGATCGGCATACTCAGGATGTATTTCGTAGATGTAATCCCCAGGGGGCAAGGTAAGCATGCCATAGGTCAATACTCCAAAAGCAAGCACAAAGCCTGCTAACGGTCCAGCAATACCGATATCAAAGTATTTTTTGCGGCTGTTTACACGCCCTTTCATGCGAATAATCGCCCCAAAGGTCCCCAAGGAAGGGCTTCCCAAAAATCCTAACCAGGCAGGAATAAAATAGGGCAAAGTACAGCGGACCTTGTGGTAGATTGACGTAAAGAGGTGTCCCAATTCATGCACCAATAAAATCCCAATAAAGGGAATGGAGAAGTGTAAGGACTTTAAAAAATAGGGCCAGGTAAGGGCCGATTCACCAGAGGCTAAAATGGATTTTCCATAAACCCACTCCCCTCCTGCTAGAGTGGTGGTGACCAGCGTCAACAAAAATAAGGTACCATGAATGAGGTATTCTTTCGGTTTATACATCTCCAAAAAAATCAAAAATCGTGTTGGGACCCGTGACCTGTATGGCTTGAATCCCCAGAGCTGCTGCTCCTTCCACATTGGCGAGCAAGTCATCGAAGAAAAGCACCCGGGAAGGTGTAGTATCTAATTCGAGGAGCAATTGTTGGTAGATGGCAGCACTCGGTTTGGCGAGGCCCATCTCCTGACTGTAAAATACCCGGTCAAAGAGCGGGTAAAAGTTGAGCATCCCGTGTTCGGCTTGTAGGATCGCATGCACTGCATCCACATGGATTTCGTTGGTGTTACTCAAGATACCCACCTGATACCTTGACTTCAGACGGCGAACTAGGTCTAGACGGTAGTCAGGAAGCTCCCCGAGGAGGCTATTCCAGAGGTAATCTACTTCGGAGTCAGACCAGGATTGCTCAAAGTATTCACGGAAGGCATTGCGAAAACTTGGAGAATCGATTTCTCCCCGTTCGTAGGCTTTATGAAATTCTGCAGCATAGCAGGAATCCACCCGATGATGCAAGGCTTGAGGCAGCGCTTCTTTCATCAAATTCATGGCTTTGCTGTAGTCAATATCGATCAGCACATTGCCTAAATCAAAGATGACAAAGTCTACGTCAGGCCAGTTTTTCATTAGAGGGATCAGTTGATTAATTCAACTCAAATATGTAACATTGCAGTCCCAAAACCAAGGTCAGGGCGGTAATATCCCCAGATTTTGAATTTAGGAAACCCCTTAATTTGGGCCTATAGCTCATTCGGTTAGAGCAACTGACTCATAATCAGTAGGTGCTTGGTTCGATTCCAAGTGGGCCCACCTAGAATCCCCTTCAGATTAATTTTGAAGGGGATTTTTATTTTCGATAGCAAAAGTCTGCATGTTATTCAACTAGGATTAATGTATTTGAGAAGATAAAAATATATCCTAGAATGTAACCAATCTTCCGCTTGAATTTCCACCATTCAAAAACAAAATTGAATTCTTCACTGTTTTTTGTTTAATTAAAACAATTATGTTTATCCCTAATTAAACTAATAGGTGGAGTCCAGAACCCACCCTAAAAAACGGACTTAGAAAAAAGTGGCGACTACGCATTCTTATGAAAAAAATAGTAAGAGTTTTCGGATTAATTTTAAGTGCTTCTTTAATCCTAACTAGCTGTGGAGGTTCCAGTTCGGAAAGCGAAACTAGTGAAAATCAGGATGTTGCAGAAAGCGAATCAAGCGATGATTGTGATCAATTCTTAGAAGATTACGAAGATTTTGCTGATTCTTACATTGATGTGTTAGAAAAAATGCAAGATGATCCTACAGATGCAAGTGCTTTGTCAGAATATACAAGCAGTATGTCTAAATTATCAGAAATTCAGTCAAGCGCTCAGGATTGTAGTGGTGATCCAGAATTTGCATCAAAAATGGCTGAGATTACAATGAAAATATCGAACGCATCGATGTAATCAAACATAAATAAGTTCATAATCGCGGCTAGGAGAATTAGGTGTGATTATGAACTTTTTTTTTACTGCTTTGCCAAAGTCAACTTACCAGAAACGGCAATCGTCTCGGCAATTTTATCAAATACCAAAGTAGGTACTTCAATTTGGTAATCGGCCGTGCGCACCTGAAAGGAAAAATTCACCTGTAACGCTGTAGCTGTAGCCACAATTGTTCCTTTGACCTGTACCGGCTTGGTCACTCCATGAATCGTTAAGTTTCCTTCTGCAGTCACCGGATAGGTTCCCGGCTTACTCAAATCCACTTCCTCCTTGATTTTTCCGGCAAACTTTGTTGTTGGAAAGCGTTCACTCTCCATATAGTTTTCATTAAAGTGCTCCTGCATCAGCTTGTTGGGAAACTGAAAATCAGTGATTTTCGCCTGAATAGCCAGGTCCTTGGTGCCAGCATTTAAAATGGCTCCTACTTTTTTATTGACTGCCTCGATGTCCAAAACAGGTGTTTTGGAAAAGAAAGACAACTCCCCCACTGAGGTGCGGTAGAGCGTCTGAGCCATGGTCCAACTGGTCACTAAAACCAGAAAGAAACTTAAGGAAATGAGCTTCGTTTTCATTTGTGTGTGTTTCTGGCGGATTTATCCAAACTGAAGGTTCGAGCGATATTGAATCCATAGAAAATGTCCCCTTTTCCCCAGGACCCTACATTTTGCCCGATAAATTGCTTTTCTACCATACCACGGGCATTGGTAAGGTGGAATTGAAATACGTGTCCACCCGTTTCAACATCTACCCCTAAGGAGAGGGCATTGCGGTAAGGATAGGGAAAAGCCCCATCGGCTTCGTAGTCATCGTCATCCTCGTCATCTTCTAGTTCACGGATGCTATAGTAGTATTCTGCCGAAAGCGTAATACGCTGGTTGAGTTTGTATCGACCTCCTGCACCGAGTGCAAAGAGTTGGTTGGGGATGCTGGGATCCTCCACCTTATTCACGTGAATCAGCGTAGGCATCACCTGCAGCGAAAGTTTTTCAGTAAACTTACGCGCCACCAGCACCTGGCTCCAGTAGGAATAGCGCTCGATATTGTTGTCAAACTTCATGGTAGATCCGGACTCCATCACATAGCCAGTAGGCATGGTATTGATCCCCCAGCCCGCCATGGCAGTGACCGTAACAGGCATCGTGTTGGACTGGCGCAGCACCTTGTACTTGGTATACAGGTCGTAGGTCTTTTCGAGGGAACTTCTCCCCGCGCCCACAAGCCACCTGTCTGTCAGGCCATATTCTAGTCCTAAGCGAATTTTAGCTTCATCAAGACCAAAGAAATTGGCGATAAATCCAGAGTTTACAGCCCCAAAACGGTGAGAAATCCAAAAGTTGAGGTGGTTTTTGGAGATGGTCTCAATGGTATGCCCGTTGATGAGGCGAGAGGCTTTGAAAGTAGCCATGGTGTAAACAGGCTCCTTGGATTGCTCTTCATCGAGCATACTCATCAAGTCATCCTGAGCTGTTGCCACTGTCCAAGAACCTGATCCCAAAAACAGGAAGAAGAAGAAAAAGAGTCCAGAAGTTCCTTTCATCAAGAATTTAGCCCCAATCATACCGTCACTTTTAGGGTGGTTCCTTCGAGTAGGGTCGCGTAAGTTTTCAATCCTCTAGAACCCGTAGAATTGAGACCCTTGCCTGCTGTGTCAAAGCGAGCACCATGTGCAGCGCAGTAAAATTCACCCGCATTAAAAACTACTTGTCTCCTTCCTTCGTGAGAACATACCTGCGTCACTGCAGCAAAAGCGGTAGCACTTACCCGAGCGATCACGATTCCACTCACCACCACGTAATTACCCACCGTATTCAGTTTAGTGTAGGCAGCGGAGGTCAGATCCAAAGACAACTGATTTCCTGTTGTTCCGCCAGTAGTGGTGGTAGGATCCATGCTTTCGTTGACGCAACTACTCAAGCCAGAGGCAGCGCAGTAGACTGCAAAAAGGGAAGCCCCTTTCAGCCCTAGGCTCTTCAGAAATTCCATGCGGTTCATTTTTTCATTCATTGTATAAATAGGTTTAGATAGGATTCAAAATTAAAATAGGTACTCTTTACAGGTTCTTAGTGGATTCTTAAGATTGAATTAAAATAACAGGCGTAGCTGGTGAACTGTTTATCTTATTCAGCAGCTAATCCAATTCATCCTAAACCATAAACGTAAAAAAAATAGGATTAGGATAGAGTTTAATAAAAATAAGCGAAAAGATGGTAGAATTTTACTTGAAGTGGCGGGTTGACCTACCACGGTAGGTGAACCTAAACTTATTTTTTTGTCAAATCCAGCGTAAAATTTGAATTGATGATCAGTCCATTGTTGTGTTGAAAACCATTTTTCCCATTGATCAACCTTCCGTACTGCAAAGTTTGGTTGAGGTATCCTCCCTCCAATCTGAAGTTTTTTGAAAAGCGATAGCCTAGTAAAACCCCAATTCGGTTTTGATCAAATACATTGGCGTTTACGTTTTTTCCAAAGCCGATAAACACTTCGTCATAAACTGCCAAATACGGAGTTTTATCCTGGATTTCATTTCCTTTCAAAGGTACTTGCATCCGAACCATGTACCGCATGCGGTGAAGCAAAGGAAACTCATCTTCACGCGTCGAATTGGCTGAAGCAAATTTTCCTACAAAACGCTGCTCCAGCATAAAGCGGTGCGAAAAGTCCACCTTTGCTACTTTTTGGGAAAGTTGCGCCATTTGGAAAATCCGGTGTTCGGTAAATTGCTTCCCAAACCCGTTTAAGGGGTATTCTCCATAGGGAAAGGTCTCAATCCAACCGTAACCGACCCTCACTTGGACAAATGGATGCAGCGTGTAATTCAATCCTATTCGCAGCAAACTTTGCTGCCAATAGCTGATTACCTCGTTTCTCCGAAATTGATATTCTGTATGAAGACCAAGTTTATTGGAGAGTTTGAAGGTTCCAAAATACGTGTACCATCCAATTTGATTGGAGGTGTTTAGCCGGTTGTTTTGACCAAAAGAAGGCGGCGGAGCTAGGAAAAAAAATAGGATTACCGCAAATAGATAGTGTTTACAAGTCATTTTCTGGAAATGGGTTTGTACTACCGAAAACCAGGAGATGAATAGAATCTACTTCCATTCATCTTCCTAGCTTCGATAGGCTGTAATTAATAAACCAACTTTACTTAAGACTTTGCTTTTCGGGCAGCTAGCGCATGAGCAGATACAGGCTTGTGGTTTTCCAGCCCAATAATCTGTACCGTCCCCCCATTTTCTGTGTACTCATGTTCAAACTGATGCAGGTTTTCCATCACCGAGTGATCCACCAACTTGGTGTTTTTCAAATCTATAGTTACCTGAAATCCGGCGGGTATCTCTTCCAACTTTCGTTTGATTCCCAAGTAATTGGAGAAAATCGCCGCCTTATCAATTTCTATTAGGTACTGATTGTTGTTAAAGGATACTTGAGTAGGCGCTTTGAAAAAAGAGGAAATGGGAGTACCGCTAATCAAATGGAGTATCATTTTCAAGACCACCCCAGCTGCTATCCCGACCAAAAGATCTTCTACCAACGTGAAGACGATAGTAATCAAGAAAATCGCAAGTTGCTCTTTTCCAATGCGGAAGGTATTTATAAATTCCCTGGGATGGGCCAATTTAATACCTACTGTAATCAACATGGCGGCAAGTGCCGCATTGGGGATCATTTCGATTACCGGTGTTGCGACTAACACAAATACCAGTAAAAATACCCCATGGAAGAAATTGGACCAGCGAGTTTTCGCTCCTTGGTTGACATTGGCCGAACTTCTAGCCACTTCCGAAATCATCGGAAGACCACCCAACAAGGCACTAGCCGTATTGCCAATCCCTACCGCTATCAGGTCTTGGTTGGTGTTTGACTTTCTTCGGTAAGGATCTGCCAGATCAATCGCCTTCACAGTCAAAAGCGATTCCAAAGACCCTACCAAGGCAAACATGATCACGTATTTGAGGAAAACTCCAGTTTGAAATACCCCTGAAAAATCTGCGTTCAAGGATAAGCTATCCACCAAATTGCCAATATGGAGCAATGCATAAGGAGGTTCAGTGTGGGCAAAATCCATTGCCAATTCAGAAGGAATGGCCACAATAAGTACCATCAAAGGTGCAGGGATTTTACCGAGCTTAAAGTCCTTCAAGTAGGGCCATCCCAACATAATTGCAAGGCTATACACCCCGATCATGGTGGCCCTAGGATCAAAATTTGCGAGAAAGGCAGGAATAGAAGTAATCATCGCTACGGTACTCATTCCCTTGTATAATTCTGGATTCACATCCAAGAATACGGGGATTTGCTTCACGATAATGATGATTCCAATCGCAGCAAGCATGCCATGGATGGCAGAAAGGGGGAATATATCAACCAACTTCCCAAACTTAAAGAGACCAAATAGCACCTGAACTAGGCCAGCGACTACCATAGCTCCTAGGGCAAGCTTCCAACCGGTCTCACCTCCTCCAAAGGCAGCTACTGCTCCAGCCACTACTACAATCAGTCCTGCTGCAGGACCTTTGATTGTCAAGCGAGAGCCAGAAATTACACTCACTAGAATTCCGCCGATGATGGCGGTAACAAGGCCCATAATGGGCGGAAAATCTGAAGCTTTTGCAATCCCCAAACTGAGGGGCATGGCCAATAAAAAGACCACAAAACCTGCCGTAGCATCGGCAGCGAAATTTTCTTTTAAACCAGCCCAACCGTCTTTGGGAACTTGTGTTTTTAGGGTTTCTTTCATATAATTTGAAGGACTTCCGTCCCCATTTAAGGTCTTTAATTGAATTGTTAAGCTAATTTTTTAGGTATTGAAGTTTGCAAGTCAGGTAATGTGCCATCTGGCACTGTACCAAAAAAGAGGCGAGCATAGATTCGAATGGCAGCTACTCCCTCCATCACAAAGGCCAAAGCTGCTAGAGTTGCAAGCACAAACTGATCTTCATGGATATGACTGAAAAGCAAGTCTTCCCCAATAAAAGTGGGGGAAATCGGAAATCCGATGAGTCCCAGCACCGCCAATAGAAATAGAAAAGCTACTAATGGATGCTGTCGCACATAGCCTTGATAGCCATACAAGCCAAGATCGCCATGCCGCTGGGTCATCCAATGGATCAATCCCCAACCCAGAGTACCGAAGAAAACCACCCCACTGAGGTAAATACCAATTTCGGTCAGCGCAAAATTTTCATTTTCAGCGATCGCGAGTACCATCCAAAAATGGTTCATCCACAATAGGGTCCAAGCCAATCGAATGGACCTACGCTCAGTAAAGGATTTCAACACCATCATCAAGGCTAGAAAAGCAAACCCTGCTGGTAAAATTTGATGAAGCCAGGTAGGAAGTACATAACCTTCTACTAAAAGGTAGACTCCAATTGCATAGCTTGGAATGAAGTAGAACAGTAGTGTGCGGTAACGTAGAAAATCAAGGTTATGCCCAAGATTCTTTAAGGGCCGAAATACTAGACCTTGAATTAAGCGATCCAGGTTCCATTCCTTAAGACTCCATACATAGACCGAAAGGTAAAGTCGATTTTTCCAGGTACTTCTATCCTTTTTTTCTTTGGGAACAAAGCCATAAAACTGTTCCCGAATCAGGTAGCTAACTACCGAAGGGGAAACAAGTAATTGGTAAGTACGCAGAAATGCATTTCCAGCAAAATGAACCAAGGCCAACAGTTCCAATCCTGCCGCAACTTCAATAAACATGATCCCGATTTGAGTGAGGGAAGCATAGCCAATTTGGGTTTTTACCGAAGTTTGCACCCGTGCTATGGTCGTTGACACCACTGCAGTAATCAGTCCCACTGTTCCAATCAAGATGCGTACGAGCAACTGATTTTCCCAAAATGGATACGTCCGCAGCAAAAGGAAAACCCCCAAATGCACCGAAAGGGATCCATAGAAAATCGCAGAGGAGGGTGTTGGTCCTTCCATCGCACGTGGTAGCCAAGAGGAAAAAGGAAATTGAGCAGATTTCGCAGCTGCTGCCAGAAGAAGCATGAGTCCAATAAAGAGGGCAATTCCCGAATGACCCAGTTGCTGATCCACTACCCGCTGCGCATCGGTCAAGTCCAAGAAAGTCACGTTGGCATGCCAAAGGTGATGGCTTGCCCACATCGCTAAAATCAATCCCACATCCCCTATTCGGTAAATGGAAAACACCTTAATGGCATTTCGCGAAGGAAGTAGGTTTTTGCGGTAGAAGGCCACCAACAAAAAGGAGGATAATCCCAATACTTCCCATCCAATAAAGAGGGTTTCGAAATTTCCTGCCAGAATAGTCAGGTTAAAACCCAAATAAAAGAAAAGTACCGTATTGAAAAATCGCTTGTATCCAGGTTCACGGTGCAAATAATACCTACTGTAAAAGGTAATTAGGAAGGTAAGCATCGCACCTACGATTAAGTAAACGGCACTGACACGATCGAAGAAGAAGTCAATCAAAAACTCAAAATGCTCGTTTTTAAAGAGTAAAATTTCTTTAAGATTGAGGTCATTTCCACCCTCCAATATCCAGAATACCAGAAAAACCAAGGTGCCCATCAAATTGGTTCCTGCGGTGTAAAATGCCACTCGAGAAAGCCAGGTTTCTTTCCGTTCAGGAACAGTCAAACTAACTAAGAAGCCAAGGAGAGGTATCCCAATCATCAGCTGAATCCAAGTTGACAATTCCATCAGAATGAATCGATTAAGTACACAGGAAGATTTTGTTGGGTACTCATCAACTTGTCTTGCAAGTGATCCAAATGTTCTATCTCGGTCAAAGGAGTATAGGTGACATATTTGCCATCCACCCAGCGGAGAAAATTCCCGGAATTGGGATCAATGACGACTAAATGAACCCAGGTGTTATTTACCCATTCCAGCAAGGCTGGAGAGGAAGTGATCACCTTATTCACCAATTCAGGAACCTGTTCGACCACCATCAATAAGCGAATCGGATCGTGAATCTCTACCATCTGATACGGAAGGCCTGTCCGAAGATCTCCATCCGCTCCGTTGGCTACACCAATCAGCCCCATCACATTGTGAGGTAATTTGGTCCCTGCCCCTAACTTGTCAGGATCCATTCTTGAGAAATAATACTCTAGATTAATTCCTCCGCAGACAGGTATTGCGGCGGATAGGATTTTGGTTAGGGCATTTCCGGATGGGTCTTTTCTATAATCGTAGGAGTTGAGAAAGGCCCTTCGATCAAAAAATAAACCTTTAAGGGTAGATTTTCGAGAGACAATGCATAGCGCATTGGTGGCGTGGTTGTATTCCGGACGAGGTTCAAAGAGCGAAAACGCTCTTTTTTTAACCGCATCATGGAGTCCCCCAATAGATTTGTTTTTGTCCAAGGTATCGAAGCGACGAGAACGTTCAAGAGAATTGATATCCAAGACACGAACAAACTTTTCTTGATTTTCGCGATGCAACTGCTGATTTGCTGCATGCAGAATATCTTCATCGTAAAACAGCAATTCGTCTTTCGTGGTGTCATGCAATCCTCCCAAAAATTGGGTTGTTGAGGGAATGTCGATACCCCTGGCTTTTAGCTGAACCCGCACCTCCGGGTGATTGGCCATAAAAGCTGCCACCCGTGCATTCACAGAGCCAGGACGACCACAGCAAGCGCCACAATCGTAGCCGGCATAATGGGTATTATTGATGCTCGAGGCCCCATGTCCAATCAAATACACCAAGGGAGAAAACCCTTCCACCAAACCAATGCTCCGCAATAAGCTTTCGATTCGATCGGCCATCTCGGCTATTTTGAAACCTACTTGAAGCCCATTTTCTTCTTCGCCTTGGTAGACGATAGAAAGGCTTCCTTTGGGATCCATGTGTTGGAAACTAGATACTTCCAATGCCGAAGAACTCGGGCGCAGTACATTGCCGACCAACTTAAGTGCAGACCAAAATCCTAGTGTCTGTGCACTCAACCAGCCCCTTACCAGGGAATGACTTCGCTGATTAAAGTGTACGTCCGAAGCTAATTTTTTATGCTTTGCCGTCTCTTTAATTAAGAATTTGGGGGTTACTGGAGCAGGGCAAGATTTGGTGTGAAACTTTCCATATTCGGGTTGGAAGTAGAATTCCACATTGAAAAACCCAGGAGTACCATAAGTAGCACAGTTAGGATCGATGTATTCCAGATGCCTACGCGTACTACATTCCCGGTCGTCAATGCAGAAGAGCGCCTGAAAACTTGGGACCTTAGGCTTGTCCGGAGTGGGTACTACTGCCCGAATTCCTGAAAGTACTTCGTCATAATAACTCCATTCGAAGGCCTCTTGCCAGCATTGTAGAACCAAATCAACCTCCTCTATCAAGCCTATTTCAAATAGGTGGTGGGTATCGTGCGGATATTGATGACCTAAAGGAATCCAACTTTCACCGAATTTTTTGTCTAAGGCATCAATTTCCAGCAAGCATTCCACTAGAATCAAATCCTCCAAAGAAATGCGCTTGCTATCCAGTAAAGATTCGGGCTGTGACTCCAGAATGGCGACCATTCCAGACCAACCAGGATGAGCAAATTGCTGATCAAACAAATACCATCCATACCCTTTGGGATCACCTACTAAGATTTCTAGGAGGTCTTCCAAGTTCAAATCCGGATTTTGGAGAAGCTTTTCCACTCGTTTAGACTTGAAAATGGAAGAATAACTACCCGCTTGGAGTTGTCTGATCGAATCCAAAAAACCTTTGGCTTCCAAGGGAAAAGGCCAAATAGAAATGCCCTGGTCTAAGTAAGCCGAAAGTAAGCGAAATAGAAAGGGCTGGATCGTTTTGTCTAAATTGAAATGATATTCATCTCTCCAGTGAGCCCTAAATTGCCCGATTTTTGGTGATTTCAACCGGTCATGAGATTCATCGAGTAATTTGACAAGCCAGGCATTGGCTTGGTCACCAAATTGATCTTCGAGTATTTTTTTCAGGACAAGCCCTTTAATCTTACCCTCACGGTATAGATTTCTATAGTCGGATAAGGATAGAAAACCTTGGTAACCAAATTGGTCGTTGGCTTGCTTTAACCCCTGAAAAAAAGACAGGTGTTGAAAGGCATGTAAGGTATTGTGATGGACAAAGTCCTTGAGTGGAGCCTGGGCAGGGAGAAAATGCTTCAATTCATGAAGAATTTGCTCCATTCCCATGGGTTCACGGGTGGAATGAAGAGTCATAATTAAGAAATACTGAGTCTGAAATACTGTTGAAAAACAGCTACTTTGTTTCCGAAAAATCTTCGGAAAATGCCGGAATTGGCTAAAAAATTAACTCAGATGGATTTTCCAGGAATGAAAAAAATCATACAATGGCAAGCGACTGCCTCGTATGGCTTTGTTTGTGAATAAGGTAAAAACTTTACTAAAGGTAAATTCCCTATTGGGTGAAACGGTACCAATTACTAAGTCTGTAGCGGATTCTTCTGACTCAACTTCAGTCCGTTCTTCAATCTCAATGGTGGGCACAAGGCTACCCAAACCTTCAAAGGAAACCAAAGGCTGTTGCAGGTGCCCTTCCTCCGTTTGAATAGTTTTATGCTCAAAAAAATCAAGTTGAGCCGAGTCAGTAATGCCTTCTACCTGCCCTTGGCAAAGCAAGGAAATACGGAGTAAAAGAGCAAATAGACTGGAGAGGGTTAACATGCGATTGCGAAAAACCGTTTAAATGTAAATTTAAATTTCAAATTCCCAATTAATTATTTGATTTTTTTATAAAATCAATAAATTAAATAAATAAAGGATCCATGTAAATCCAACCCACCGCGGACTGGGGCATTCATATTTTTCATTGATCCAAGGGTTTCACCCTCCACGGCGGGTAAATCCACGGCTATTTAAGATTGGACCCGACATAGCGGGTCCTTAATCCGTATTCCATTTTTTAAGTTTACTAATTCTTTTCAAAAATCCAGAATGTTTGTCTAACCCAGATCCGCCGTGGCGGATCAAACCATGCATAGCCCCAGGTGAAACCTGGGGAATTAAGGTGATTTTACCAGAACCAACCCGCCACGGCGGGTTGACCTACCGGAGGCAGGTTGACCTACCAGAGGCAGTTTGATCTGCCGCGGTAGATTGAATCTACAATAAGAATTTTTCATCGAAGACGATCTCCTGTTCTTCTAAAAGTGCTTTGTATTCATCAAAAAAGGATTTCTTTTCATGATGCTTCTCTTGATTTTTCACATAATTGATTAACCGATCTTTGGATTTTATGGCTTCAGAAAAAGCCCCATATCCCTCTTGCCAGCCATCAAAATTTTTGAAAATCAATTCTTTCTTAATAAAAATACTAGTCGAAACCTTGATGTCCTTTACCAAGGTTGAAATGGAAATAGAAGGATGGACATGGGTGAGAATATGAATATGGTCCTCCACCCCATTGATTCGATACAGATGGCATTTTTTATTAGTCAGCAAGTGAAAAATATAAGCATACAACCTCTTTTTCTGACCTTTCTCAATTGTAGGCTTCCTGTTTTTAGTTGCAAAGACGATGTGGTAGAGTATTTGGGTATGTGTAGACATAAAAAATAGTAGTTAAAAAATACAATGAATTGAAATTGAGGAATTTAATCGAAATCCGCAAGACAAAATTTTGTTCGATTCGCCGCGGCGGATCGGGACTGCCATTCAAATCTTTTTACCACGGGTTTCACCCGCGGCTATTTAAGATTGGACCCGACATAGCGGGTCCTTCTAAAAGTAAAATCTGATTCCAATTAACCAGAATTTTTATCTGAATTCTTGCTGCCTAAATGATTATTTCAAAGACCGATCCACCACGGCGGATCAAACTATGGATAACCCCAGGTTCACCTGCCGCGGCAGGTAAAACCTGCGGTAAATAGGGTAACATCACCCCACCAACAACCCGCCGTAGCGGGTTGAACTACCGCGTCGGATGAACAAAATCCATCCTCATTTCTATTTTTCTTATAATTTTCTCCAATTTCGTACCCAAACTAATCCCCATGAAACAACTCGGTATCCTCATCTTTGACGAGGTGGAAGTCCTCGATTTTGCAGGACCTTTTGAAGTATTTTCAGTTGCCAATCAACTTGCAGATTACAAGATACTAGAGGTGCATACGGTTGCCTTAAGCAAAGAGGTGATCCGTGCCAAAAACGGGCTACAAGTGCTCCCTGATAACAGTTTGGACCAACTCAATCGTCTCGACTACCTTGTACTGCCTGGAGGTGATGGCAGCAAAAACGTGATTCAAAACCAGCCCCTTATGGCTACCCTCCAAAATCTTGTCTCCCAAACGGAGTGGACCATGAGCGTCTGTTCAGGTTCTCGGATACTCGGAAAATCAGGATTTTTGGACCATAAACCTTACTGCACCCACCACGAGGTCTTGGATAGCATGGCATCGCTGGTTCCTAGCGGTATCCCCAAACCAAATCATCGCTTCATTCAAAGCGATACCCGGATCTGGACAGCGGCCGGAATTTCTGCAGGGATTGACTTGGCCCTACACTTGGTCGAACTTACTTTTGGAAAAGAGTTGGCCCTCGCTACAGCCACCTACATGGAATACACACCCTACTCGAATACCCATGCTCGCTAAGACCCCTGCTCCTCCCTACTACGCGGTGATTTTTACCAACCTTCGAACCAATACCGATGCAGGGTACGAAGAGATGGCTCTGGAGATGGTCTGCCTAGCAGCCGAACAACCCGGATACCTGGGCTACGAAAGCGCCAGAAGCGGCCTCGGCATCACCATTTCGTATTGGGAAAGTTTGGAAGCGATTAAAGCCTGGAAAGCCAACTCAGACCATCAACTGGCACAGAAATACGGGCGCGAAAAGTGGTATTCCGCATTCAAAACGCGAATCGCCCTGGTCGAACGAGATTATGGAATGAATGCCGAATGAGAAAATTATCCCCCTAATTCCAATTCTCGCTTTAAGTGCTTGACACGCTCTCGAATATCCAAG
>CANGYY010000017.1 GCA_947458585.1 Cyclobacteriaceae bacterium
GGTAAAGTAGGCCATGCCATCACATTTGTAAACTAAACCACTTGCATGTCAAAAAATCAAAACACATTTATCAAAAAACAGAAGGCGGAACTAAAGAAGAGAAAGCAGAAAGATAAACTGGAAAAGAAACTAGAGCGGAAAGGACAACCCAAAGACGGAAGTCTAGACAGTATGATCGCTTATGTGGATGAATTCGGGAATATCTCAGCTACTCCTCCAGAACCACCAGTAGAGAAAAAATTTAATTCAAATCAATCAAATCAAAACCGAGTAAAAAACAATCAAAATTTCAAAAATCATGAATGAAGGAACAGTAAAATTCTTTAACACAACCAAAGGCTTTGGATTCATTACCCCATCTGATAACAGTGAGGACGTATTCGTTCACCACACTGGATTGGTACACGAAATCCGTGAAAATGACAAAGTGGTTTACGAACTAGTACAAGGAAAAAAAGGCATCAATGCCGTTAACGTAAAAGTGGTTAAGTAATCACAGCTACCCTTGAGGTAAAATCCCCGGGCGATTCCATTGCTCGGGGATTTTTTATTTCCTTTTTTCAATCGAGAAGCGTAGTTTTAACTTATCCTTTCACCTGATTTGGTGCGAATACTGTTTAATTCGCCTTTGACTATTCGATTTGCTATGAAGAATTACCCCATCTACCTTTTCGTAATTTTGCTGCTACTTTCCTTTGCTCCAAAGCAAGAGGTAGAAGTTGAAGAAGTTACTGATTCAAGTTCTCGTCCACAAATCAACCTAAAAAACCCTGCCATGCCTGATTCTGTACTCCGCCATGTGGTCTTGTTTGGATTTAAAGCAACGTCCTCCCCTCAAGACGTGGAGAAGATAGTCGCTGCCTTTCAAGCACTTCCTGGAAAAATCTCTGAAATTAAAGGCTTTGAGTGGGGTGTCAACTCAAGTCCAGAAGGGCTCAATCAAGGTTTAACCCACGCCTTTACCGTTACTTTTCACTCGGATGCGGATCGCGATGCCTACATTCCTCACCCTGCGCACCAGGAGTTTGTGGGTCTATTAGGCCCACATTTGGATAAGGTGACCGTGCTGGATTATTGGACCAAAGAATAAACCAATTCCTTGGCCTAAAATCGTACTTGTCTTCCCTTCAAACTAGTTGTCTTGAAGAGATTAGTTGACCCCTATGCAGTATTCACTCCTTACACAGGATTCCAGTAACCTACTTCCTTTTCAAGGAGAAGTAACTTTCCATCCTGATTTTTTTGCATTGGCAGAAGCAGATGGATTTTTCAATAGCCTTCAAGAGGGCCTAGCCTGGCAACAGGAGCCGATCTGGATGTTTGGCAAGCAAATTCTACAGCCTCGACTTACTGCGCTTTATGGGGATCCTAAGGTGCGGTATGGGTATTCTGGGATAGCGATGGAAGCATTGCCATTTACTGAAGTGCTTGAAAAAATCAAGATCCGCTTGCAAGAATTCACGAATCAGGAATTTACCCATGTACTCTGCAACTATTACCGAGATGGTCAGGATAGCATGGGGTGGCATCGGGACAATGAACCCGTTTTGGGCAGAAATCCAACCATCGCCTCCCTAACCTTTGGGGCTACTCGATCCTTTCAATTGCGTCCTTATGGCAAAAAGGAGCCCAAATTGAACCTAGAACTTTCGCATGGAAGTCTTTTGCTCATGGGTGGGGAGAGTCAGCATTTTTGGGAACACCAGCTTCCTAAAACCAAGAAGGTATTGGCTCCTCGAATCAACCTGACTTTTCGCAAATTGATTGGTTAATCTTTGCTTGGAATGGGTGTTGGATTAATCTACTACCCAGAGGTAGTCTCCGTAACCTGCGGCTTGCATCTCTGATTTGGGGATAAACTTCATGGCCGCAGAGTTCATGCAGTAGCGCAATCCCGTAGGTGCTGGCCCATCGAAAAATACGTGTCCCAAGTGAGAGTTTCCTAGTTTACTACGTACTTCTACGCGAAGCATACCCAGCGTCCGATCCACTGGCTTGTCAATGATTCGTGCATCGATGGGTTTGGTAAAACTAGGCCATCCAGAGCCTGACTCATACTTGTCTTTGGAACTAAATAGGGGAGCACCTGTTACCACACAAACATAGATTCCATCTTCCTTATTGCCGTTGTAGGCGTTATTGAAGGCAAATTCAGTGGCACCTTCCATGGTCACTTCGTACTGCATCTCATCTAACTCATTTTTGAGTTCTCCCTTTGTGGGAGCAGGGTATTTTTTTGCACTGAGCTCAGGCCAATACTTCTGGATAAATGCATCTCTACCAGACCCTTTGCGGTAGGCATAGTAATCTTGTGGGCTCTTTTTGTAGTAATCCTGGTGGTAATCTTCCGCAGGGTAGAAATTCGTGAACTTGATGATAGGAGTGGCTACAGGTTTGGAAAATCGTCTGGACTGATCCAAGCGCTTTTTACTTTCTTCCGCTACCTTTTTTTGCTGATCGTTGTGAAAGAAAATGGCAGACTCGTATTGAGTACCCCGATCAAAAAAAGATCCTCCCACATCGGTAGGGTCATACGTTTGCCAGAAAATATCTACCAACTCGGCATAGCTGATCACTTCAGGATCAAAGGTAATTTGCACGGATTCGCGGTGAGACGTTTTTCCTCCCGCTACTTCTCCGTAGGTAGGATTTTTTTCCTTTCCTCCTGAATAGCCCGATACCACGGAAATGACACCGTCTAAGTCTTCAAAAGGAGCTTCCACGCACCAAAAGCAACCTCCAGCAAAGGTGGCTACTTGTTGATTGGCTGAAAAAACTTCTTTCGGAGATTCTTCAGTGGTATTTTGAGAATCAGAGGAGGCATTAGGTCCCCCGCCACAAGCTAGGAGAAGTGAGGCAATCAAGGCGAACATGGGATAGTTGAATTTTGAGTTAATTTTCATTTCCAAGAATTTCCGAGCAGCTTTTGAAGTGCCTGCTGGTGACAATCTTTCAACACAAAACCAGGCAAGGCTGTTTCAAAAATAGAGGATTAATTTTAGTGGGAGACTTATTATGGCAGGTTTACCTTCCACTTATTTTCAAGACAAGTCGTTGATTTTTGATAAAAGGGGGCGAAAAATTGAAGAACTCTTTTAGATTTGTAGAAGCCGTTTTGGCCTATTCTGCTATGAAATCATTACTCAAACGCACCTCTCTAGTAGTAGTTGCACTTTTCTTTATCCTCTCCATAGGTTCCTTGCAGGCACAGGAGGATGGTTTTGTAGCCTTATTTGATGGACAAAGCTTGATAGGATGGGTAGGTAACAAAAATTCCTACCTCGTCAAAGACGGGATGATTGTGATCGAACCCAAAGGAGGGGGAGGTGGAAATCTGTATACCGAGAAGGAATATGGGAATTTCATTCTTCGTTTTGAATTTCAACTCACTCCTGGAGCAAATAATGGCTTAGGAATTCATGCACCACTGGAAGGTGATGCTGCCTACGTGGGCAAGGAATTCCAGATTTTGGATAATGAAGCCGAAAAATATGCAGGCCTTCAGACCTACCAATACCATGGTTCACTCTATGGCGTAATGCCTGCCAAGCGGGGTTTCTTACGGCCAACAGGAGAATGGAATCAGCAGGAGGTACGCATCAATCATCCTTTTGTTACTGTTATTTTGAATGGAGAAGTGATATTGGAAGGCAACTACCTAGAGGCGAGCCAATCAGGCACCCTCGACAAGAAAGAGCATCCAGGGCTAGCGCGTAGCCGAGGACATATTGGATTTTTGGGCCATGGAGACTTGGTCCGATTTCGAAACATCAAAATCAAA
The DNA here is from genome assembly GCA_947458585.1 of Cyclobacteriaceae bacterium. Lineage (GTDB taxonomy): Bacteria > Bacteroidota > Bacteroidia > Cytophagales > Cyclobacteriaceae > Algoriphagus. The sequence continues at coordinate 3,782 of CANGYY010000017.1, forward strand.
GAATTACCTTAAACCCAAGCCCAAGCCCCCGTTTACCCATGAAAAAAAATTATCAAGTAATCGACAGAAGAGATTTTTTTAAAAAAGCAGCCCTAGGCGTGGCTGGCCTTTCTTTGGCCCCTTCGCTTTTGGCCAATGTTCCCGCCTCTGGCAAACTTAGAACCGTACACATCGGTCTTGGAGGAATGGGTATGGAAGATTTAAAAGCAATTGCTAGCCATGCAAGTGTGGAAGTTGTGGGGCTTTGTGATGTGGATACCAACGCCTTGAGCAATGCTACAGCCCTTTACCCCCAGGCAAAAACCTACAGCGATTATCGTCTCCTTTTGAAAGAAATGGAAGATCAGTTTGATGCAGTGGTGGTATCTACTCCGGATCATACCCATGCGCCTGCTTCCCTGATGGCGATGGAGATGAATAAAGCGGTGTACTGCCAAAAACCATTGACCCACCATGTGACTGAAGCTAGAGCCATGAAAAAGATGGCAGAGGACAAAAATTTGGTGACCCAAATGGGCATTCAGGTTCACTCGTTCTACGATTACAAACTGGCTACGCTGCTCATCCAATCTGGGATCATTGGTAAGGTGCATACGGTACGTGCTTGGTCACCTAAAAACTGGGGTTTTGATGGCAAAGAACCCAATGGGAAAGATGCGGTACCCAGCAACTTGAACTGGAATTTGTGGCTTGGGACTGCCCCTGAGCGAGATTACAAGGAAGGGGTATACCATCCTGGAAACTGGAGAAAACTTCTAGATTACGGCTGTGGAACTTTAGGAGATATGGGTGTGCATATTTTTGATACCCCTTACAATGCACTCCAATTGGATGTGCCGCGTACCATTGTCAACCAATGTAGAAAACCTACGGGTTTTGGATTTCCAGAGAACAATATCGTGACTTACGAATTCCCTGCCACTCCGTATACCACCGATACCTTGAAGTGGGTCTGGTACGATGGGCCTGGAGCCCCAGACCAGCACGAGGATTTGAGACTTCCCAATGGAGACAAACTTCCAGATCAGGGGGCGATGTTTATGGGAGAAAAAGGAAGACTACTCCTTCCACACTTCCAGCAACTTCCAAGATGGATTGTGGATGGGCAGTATCAGAAATTTGATGTGACACCATTCAATTTGGGAGCCCCAGTTAAGGATTATATGGGCGAAAGCAAAAAGCATTACCACCAATTTGTGGATGCTTGTTTGGGTAAAGGTGAGTGTACCGCTCCTTTTTCGTATTCAGCACGCTTGACCGAAACCATTCTTCTTGGGGTGATTGCGGGTCGTTTTCCAAATGAAACCCTTCACTGGAATAGCAAGAAGGCAAAGTTTGCGGAGCGGAAAGCCAACAAATTTCTGGGCGGTAAGTACCGTAAATTCTAAATTTAACCACAAGAAAGGGGAATGCTCCCCTTTCTTGATTTTTTTAGCAACGAAGATCTGACTTGGTTTAGGATCATTTTTCAATTACCCTGCTGGAATTTTGACTTTTGAGCAGCTAACTTTTTCAACGATGCATACAGAAAAGCGCAATTGCCACTGTTGTGGCCAAATCCTCCATGGGAGAACAGATAAGAAGTTTTGTGACGATGGTTGCAGAAATACCTTTAACAATCAGCAAAACTCTAATCAAAATAAAGAGATGCGAAAGATCAACACGATCTTAAAAAAAAATAGAGCCATACTACTCGCCATGCTTCCAGCAGGTAAGAAGCAGGTGAAAGTCCCCAAAGATCACTTGATTTTTTCAGGCTTTGCTTTTGGATACATGACGCATCAGGCAGTACAGCCTTCCGGGCTCTCTGCTTTATGTTGTTACGAGTTTGGAGTGATTTTCATGGAGGAAAATTGCTGCTTGATCATCCGCCAAAATTAAGCTGCAGGTAGTCAGGCCTTAATTTGGCTTCGAAAGCACCTCTTCAAAGAGTTTGTCGGTGACCACAGCAATGGCACCTACCAATCCCACCTCGTGTCCGAGTTGGTAGAGCGCAAGCTGCGTTTTCTCTCGTGATTTGGCCATGCTGTACACATTGAGCGCCTGCTGAATTGGAGTCAAAATATACTGATTTGCTTCCGCCACCACCCCTCCCAAGACGATGAGTTCTGGATTGAGCAATTGGATCAGCATGGAAATGCCTCTACCGAGATTCAGGCCAACATCCGATAAGATGGTAATGGCCCGCTGATCTCCTTCCTTAGCTGCATTGACTACCAAATTTGGATCGAGTGGTCCTTTGTATGCTTTTGCCATTCGGGCCAGGATGCTATCCTTATCCAGTAGTAGTACTTCCTCTGCCATGCGTACGATGGACGTACCTGAGGCAATGGCTTCTAGGCAACCCTTTTTTCCACAGGTGCAATTGATCTCTTGAGATTCAAATAGGGGAGAGTGGGCAAATTCTCCTGCAAAGCCGGAGGTGCCCTGGTAGAGTTTTCCATCAATGACGATGCCTAATCCGATTCCCCAACCTACAAAAATCCCCAAAACGTTTTGGGTAGATTTGGCTGCTCCAAATTTGAATTCTGCCAGAGTCATCGCTCGGGCATCATTTTCAAGAAACACCGCCTGTGGAAACCTGCTTTCCAGGTGTGCTTGCAAACTTTTCCCACCAAAGTTGAGGTAGGTATGGTTGATGCCTGCCTTGGCATCAATCAATCCTGGCATGGATATCCCGATGGCGATGATTTTTTGACTAGGGAAGCCAGATGCTGAAATGTAGGTTTCTAGATGAAGACAAAGTTGCTCGAAGGTCTCCGCTTCGTTATTGAGCACTAGTTTATGGATCACCTTATCGTTTACCTGTGCTTGATGGCAATTGTACAAGGCTAGGCTAACCGTATACTTACTTAGGTCTACACCCAACACATAAAAGGCATCAGGTGCCAATCGGTATAAATCCGGTTTTCTTCCCCCTTGGGAGGCTGCACGGCCTTGTTTGATGACCTCTCCTGAACGAATCAAGTCCATGAGGAGGGTATTGACCGTGGGTAAGGATATCCCCATGCTTCCACAGATTTCATTGGCCGTAGAAGCACCTTTTTGATATAGATTTTTGATCAGTCGGATCTTCAGTAGGTAGTTTTTTACTTCTACTACGCCTTCAATTTTGGAAAGAGCCTCTTGGGGATTGATTAGGTGCATGGGTCGAAAATGTGCACTCAAATACGTTAAAAATTAACGGCTTGAAAAATACTTTTTGAAAAAATTTAAAGAAGATGCCCGTAATTCAGTTAAGAAAATAGGAAAGTAAGCCTCCTGTTCTCAAGTGGGCCTTGCCATTGGTGTAGATCAATTTTTAAAGCCTTCAAATTGAAAACTAGAAAATTCCCTAACTTTGTTTTCTTTTTAATGCTAGTCTATGGAGCCACTTATTCTTTCACCCAATTTGGGTAAATCTCAGCTTGCTGAACTTGTAGAGCGTTACTTAACCGAATCTGGATTTTCGATCTCCACCCAAGATTTTGAGCGTCCATGGGGCGGTTTTTTTGTTTTGGATGAATCCCAAATCCGAAAATTTAAGGAGACATTTTTCCCTGAGGTTACCCTTTCGGAGGAGCAATTTGCTCAGAAGTTGAGTCCTAAGTTTCTATTGGTGGCTCCTGGTGCCCGACTTTCTTGGCAATACCATTTCCGGCGCGCTGAGTTATGGACTTTGGTTGCAGGAGATGCCGCGATTAGCAGAAGCATGGACGATAGCCAAGGTCCAGCACTCTCCATGGTAGTAGGAGAGGTGATCTCTTTGCAGCAGGGTGAACGTCACCGCTTGATTGGTACAGAAGATTGGGGAATTGTGGCTGAGATCTGGATGCATTCCGATGCCAGTCAGCCTTCCGATGAAGACGATATCGTTCGTTTGCAGGACGATTACGCCAGAAAGTAAGTTTAACCCTTATTTAGTGCATCAATCTTCTTCGCCACTTCTTCTGCTTCAGCCATGAGTTTGTCTGCAGCGGTTCGGTTGCTATGCGATAGTTTGTGTGCGTCTGCCATCATTTTGGCATAGGTTTCCTGGAGTTTTTCCTTCTCGCTTTTCTTGTTGAATAATCCAAACATGAGTTTCGGTTTTAGTGATGAACCGATTCAGCCGATGATTGTTTAACGAAGGCCTGTGCGTTCATTAGGATACTGAATCTCATCATCCTTGAATTGGATAAGGTCTTCTAGTCTTCCTGCGGAATTGTAAAACTTCCAGGATCCCTGTTTCTTCCCATCTTTCATCGCCCCCTCAGAGGCTTTCCTTCCCGATTCATGGTAGTACATCCATAGTCCTTCTGCTTTGCCGGAAAGGTATTTTCCTTCAGACTCTTTTTGACCAGTCACGTAATAGGTGATTCGAGTTCCATTGCCATCTTTTAAGGTGCCGGCATCTCTGGTTTCTTTTCCATCATTGGAATAGTAGGGTCCTACATTCATCAATCTGCCATTGTCCCAAAATTCTTCCTGAGTCAATTGCTTATTGTCATAAAAAAGTCCCCAAATCCCATCTTCGAAGCCAAGGTTGAATCGACCTACGGACTTGAGTTGTCCCCCATCGTAGTAGTAGACCCATTGCCCATTTTCCATACCCAAAAGATATTCTCCTTCGGCTACTAGAAGCCCGATTTTATTGAAATACTTCCAGAGTCCAGTTTTGAGGTCATTTTTGTACTCCCCAAGCGCATAAAGTTGTCCATCTGGGTAGAAGTTTTTCCATACCCCAACTTTAGCTCCTCCTTCGTATTGACCTTGTACAGAAGGTTTGCCTGAACTATGATTTTCTACATACTCACCTTCGGGAACACCCAGGACATAGGTTTTGCGTTTGGAGATTTCCTTGTTGGGGAAGTATTCTTCCCAAATGCCTATCGCCACATTGTTTTCGTACCGTTCCTTGCGTGCAAGGCGGCCGGTTTCGTAGTAGTAACTCCATTCCCCAATTCGATTTCCAAAATCATCGTAAAATTCTTCTGATTCGGGAATTTTGGTGCCTGGGAAAAAGCTTTTCCATGGTCCTATTTTCACTCCATTTTTGTAACTACCAGTCTGAAGGGGGACATTTGGCAAGGAGAAGGTTTTAAATACTCCGTCGAATTGACCCTTTTTCGCAGTGGCTTCCGCGAGTACATTTCCTTCTTGGTCAAATTCGAAATAAGGGCCTTCCCGTAATCCATCTACGTAAAATTCCCGTACGGAAAGCTCACCTTCCGGAAAATAAGATAGCCATTGGCCTTCCTTTTTCCCCTCTTTGTAATTTCCCTCCAACTTGAGTTGAGTAGGATCGATGTAGTAATCGCTGGCTTCACTTCCGAAATATTCGTTGTACTTTCCAACTAAAATGCTGTCTTGGAAAATCATTTCTTTGACTAGAAATCCATTGGTATCAAAAAAACGTGCTGTGCCAAATAGTTTCCCTTCACGGTAATCTGCAAGTTCCTTTTGCTTACCATTCGCATGGTAACTCGTCCATTGTCCATCTCGAAGCCCATTTTTGAAGATTCCTTCAGTAACGAGGGTATTGGTTTTGGAGGTGTAGAACTTCCAAAGCCCATTGGGGAGATTTTTCTCGATCAGCCCAGTGCCTACAATTGAGGAGTCACTGGAATAGCGTACGGCAACTTTAGAAGTTTGAGCAGCTATGGAAAAATGAAGAAGGGAGAAGAGTACTATCAGCGCATGCTTCATAGCAAATTGGGTTCTTAAAGGTAGGTTGGCAACAGTTTTAGTACTCAGAATTCGATGATTTTTCTATACCTACGTAGAAAATCATTTCTCGTTTAAAAGTACATCAAATCCTTAGATTTTAATTCTAGAAATTGGTTTAACCTGAAGAATTTTATTCACTTCTTCACTCAAAAGTTGAAGCCCTTGCTTCTTGTTTGCCGGTAGTAAAATTTTCTTGATCCAAAGTTTACCACTTTGCTCCGGAATAGGGTTTGTTCTGAATTTTTCGAGCCATTCCATTTGAGAATGCAGATCCCAAGGGCTATGCGTATTCCCAAGTTTGAATCCAGCATCCAAAAATGGTTGAGAAGGAAATTTTAAATTTTCTCCGAAAAACACACAACAAAAAAGACCATGTCCAAACCAACTGACGAAGCGGATGTTGCAGCCTGAGTCCAACTCAAAATCTCGAACAAAATCAAGGACGAAATAGGGGGAACCCTGCAATTGGTTTCCTTTGGAGATTTTTTTACCCTTTGAATTGGAGAAAAATTGAGTCAATTCCTCATTGGTAACCGAGTTGCCAAGTTGCTCAAAAAGATCCAGAAAATCAGTCTTCAGTTGATTTTGTCGCTGAATTAGCGATTGGTCCAACCAAAGATCTAGGTCTAGTTCATTGTGCATGCCATTACCAGCGCAGCACTGCCGATGCCCAGGCAAAACCGGAACCAAAGGCAGCCAAACAAATTAGGTCATTTTCCTTGAGACGTCCCTGTTCCCAGGCTTGAGATAGCGCGATCGGAATGGTGCCTGCCGTGGTATTTCCGAGGTGCATGATGTTGTTAAACACCTTCTGGTCTGGCAATTCCAATTTTTGCTGAATGTATTGGGAGATGCGCAAATTAGCTTGATGGGGTACCAGAAGGTCGATATCGTCCTTGGTCAATTGATTGAAGGCCAAGGCCTCCTGAATCACTTCCATAAAGCGAACCACAGCATGCTTGAACACCGCATTTCCATTCATTTTCAGGAAAAAGTCCCCCCGCTCAATCAACTCTTTGGAAATCCGTTCTTTCCCACTGGAGCTCGGAGCAATGCAATACAATTCTTCGGCATGAGATCCTTCAGAATGCAAGTGGGTGCTGATGATTCCGGTTTGTCCAGCTTCAGCTCTACCCACTACCACAGCACCTGCACCATCTGCAAAGATCACCGCGCTGGATCTGCCTTCGTCGCTTTTATCCAAGGCGGAAGATTGAATTTCAGCACCTACCACCAATATTTTTTGGTACATGCCTGTTTTGATAAACTGATCTGCTACCGATAGCGCATAGATAAACCCAGAACAAGCATTTCGAATATCTAGGGCGCCGATGGTTTTAAAGCCCATTTCCCGCTGAAGGAGTACCCCATTGCCAGGTAAGAAGTAATCGGGGGTGATGGTTGCGAATATGATGAAGTCAATGTCATCCTGCTGCACTCCGGCCCGATCCATTGCCATTTTACTTGCTTTGGCGGCCATGTTGGTGACGGTATCAATTCCTGGAGTATACCAACGTCTTTCCTGAATTCCTGTACGCTCCACGATCCATTCGTTGGAGGTATTCATCATCTGGGAAAGTTCGTCATTCGTGACAATACGTTCTGGAACATAATGTCCAGCAGCGAGAATGCGTGAGTTATACATGGGTAGGTAGGGTGGGGTGATGGCGAACTAAAATCCCTGCAATATCGGGACTGGAGTTTATTTCAACAACTAAAGCAAGGGACTCGACTTTTCAACCAAACAAGGTGTAATTCCCAAATTGGTCCATGGGTGAAGTTTTTCGAAGGACCGACTGAGAATCATTTTGTACCGAATTGACTAGGGGGGACACAGTAAAGCCCAGCATCAATTCGTTAGGATAAGGATTCAAGAGTTCCAACAGTTCAGATTCCGAACTGTAACTATCCAACCATTTTTTTTCATGTTCTCGTTTTAAAATTACCGGCATGCGATCGTGAACTTCAGAGACTACATCATTTGGGCTGGTGGTTAAAATCAAGAACGTATGCTGAGATTCACCAGAAACGGTTTCGTATTCTTCCCAAATGCCAGCAAAAGCAAAAAGCTCCTCATCTCGGAGGGTGAAGCGATGTGGTATTTTGGTTTTCTTACCCACCTTTTTCCATTCGTAAAATCCATCTGCAGGGATTAGGCACCTTCTTTTTTGGAAGGAAGGTTTGAAGGAGACTTTTTCATGGACGGACTCTGCTCGCGCGTTGATCAACTTTGCCGATACGGGCTTGTTTTGTCCAAAATCAGGAGTAATGCCCCAATAAAAAAAGGAGAAACCTTTGGGACTATCCGAAGTGATAACGGGCACTAGTTGAGTGGGAGCAATGTTGTATCGAGGTGAAAAATCTGCCAGCATTTCTGCTTGGAAACGTTCTTCGAGTTCAATTTTACTTTTGGCAAGTGAATATCTTCCACACATGGTTGCAGTAGTCAGCTAATTTTTTCGAAGTTAGGAATCCTGGCAAATAAATTCAACTGCCCTGGTTTCGGAATAAAGTCTTTTGTTCGAATCAGCAATCATAAATCCCACATGACCTCCATGTCTAGGGAATTCAAAGTATACTTGATCGAGCTTGTTAGCCAACTCAATCGGGTAGCAGGAGGGACTTAAAAATGGATCGTTTTTGGCGTTTAAAACGAGCGTTGGAATGGAGATGTCCGATAAAAACTGCAGGGAGGAGTTCGTTTGGTAGTATTCTTCCGCATCAGCAAATCCATGCAAGGGTCCTGTAAAGGTATCGTCAAAATCGCGCAGTGTCTGAATCGTCGAAAATTTGGTTAAGTCAAATTCTGCTGGAAATAGCCTAGCCTTTTTTTCAACTTTTTGTCGTAGTGTCTTTAGAAATCGTTTGGTGTACAGGCCAAATGCAGTCCTTGAAATTTGATCACAAGAACTTCCCAGTTCCAGGGGTACGGAGATGGCAACCCCTTTTTTGATTTTGGGAGTTCGCTCTCGCTTTTCGCCGAGGTATTTGAGGGTCAGGTTTCCACCCAAACTAAATCCGATTAAATAAATCTCTTCATACTGCGGTGAGGCATGCTGGATGATGGTGTCTAAATCGTAGGTGGCGCCGCTGTGGTAAAATATTGCCTTCCGATTGAGTTCCTCGCCACATCCTCGATAATTCCAAGCCAATACATCAAACCCATTGCTCAGGGCTTCTTTGGCCATTCCCAAGATGTATGCTCGGCTACTATTTCCCTCTAATCCGTGACTAATTACCAGCAATTTTGGGTTTCCTCTTTGATGCCAATCGATTTCTAAAAAATCTGCATCATGGGTTTCTACACGTTCTTTTTTTGTGGGGACGAGTTCTACCTGTCTAAAAATTGCAGGGAAAACTGTTTCTAAGTGTCCGTTAAAGAGGTATTTAGGCCTTTGGTAGGTACTGGATTGAAGTAAGGGCATGGAGGTAAGCGGTCAAAAACTGATTGGAAAATACAGCATATAAATTTGAATAAAGCGTTTTTAAAAACTATTTTTGGGCTCTTTAAAAACTACAAGCGCGCATAGAACATGGCCGAAATTATTAGAATGCCAAAAATGAGTGACACCATGGAAGAAGGTGTGATTGCATCCTGGTTGAAAAAAGTAGGTGACACTGTCAAGCCTGGAGACATTCTTGCAGAGGTTGAGACGGATAAAGCTACCATGGAGTTGGAATCTTACGAAGAGGGGGTTTTGCTTTATGTAGGTGTAAAAGAGAAAGATTCGGTTCCTGTGAATGGAATCATCGCAATAATCGGAGAGAAGGGAGAAGCCTTCCAGCACTTGTTGTCTGGAGCACCTGCAGAAGCGACCAAGGCAGAAGTAGTAATTCCTGCTGCTGCTCCAGCACCTGCTGTGGCTGAGGCAAAAGCACCTGCTGCATCCGCTACTTCCATTCCTGCCATCGTGGTGACCATGCCCAAAATGAGCGACACCATGCAGGAAGGCACCATCGCTACTTGGTTGAAAAAAGTAGGCGATCCCGTTAAATCCGGAGAAATTATAGCAGAAGTAGAAACCGATAAGGCTACCATGGAATTGGAGTCTTATGAAGATGGGGTCTTGTTGTACATTGGTGTAGAAGCCGGAGGAAGTGTTCCCGTCGATGGAGTCATTGCCGTGATTGGCGAAAAAGGAGCCGATTACCAAAGTCTTTTGGCAGCACATCAGGTTGGAGGAACTACCGCGGCGCCTGTTGAAGTAGCTAGTCCTGCAGCACCTACAGAGGTTGCCACACCTGCTCCTGTAATAGCTCAAGCACCAGTTGCAGCAGTAGTTGCTAGTTCAAATGGAAACGAGCGTGTTAAAGCATCTCCACTTGCCAAGAAAATAGCCTCTGATAAAGGGGTAGACATCCGTCAAGTAGCCGGTAGCGGTGAAGGTGGACGTATTGTCAAAAGAGATATTGAGACCTTTGTACCAGCTGCTGCAGCTGCTAGTCCACAGGCAACTTCCTCCCAAGCAATGGCTAGTCCAGTATTGGGTCAGGAAAGCTTCAGAGAAGAGAAGGTTTCGCAGATGCGTAAAACAATTGCCAAGCGATTGGCTGAAAGTAAATATTCGGCTCCTCACTTCTACTTGACCATGGAGATCAACATGGACAAAGCGATTGAGGCGAGAAAGAGCATGAACGAGTTTGGTGCCGCAAAGATTTCTTTCAATGACTTGGTCATTAAAGCATCTGCAGCGGCATTGCGTCAGAATCCAAAAGTTAATTCAAGCTGGTTGGGAGATAAAATCCGCTACAATGACCACATTCATATTGGAATGGCGGTAGCAGTAGAGGAAGGACTCTTGGTTCCAGTGATCCGATTTGCAGATCAGTTGTCCTTGAGCCAGATTTCGAATCAAGCCAAATCCTTAGGTCAAAAGGCTAAAAACAAAGAACTACAACCCAAGGATTGGGAAGGCAATACTTTCACCATCTCCAATTTGGGTATGTTTGGCATCGATGAATTTACTGCCATCATCAATCCACCAGATGCTTGCATCTTAGCAGTGGGAGGAATTAAGGAAACAGTCATCGTGAAGGACGGCCAAATGAAAGTTGGTAACGTGATGAAAGTGACGCTTTCCTGCGATCACCGTGTCGTGGATGGAGCAGTAGGGTCGGCATTCCTTCAGACGCTGAAGGGCTTGCTCGAAGATCCGGTACGTATCCTCATCTAAAAATACCTGTCAAAAAGTCCTGTTCAACAAGGACTTTTTGCTTTTGTATGGTTTTTGAAATGCATTTTGAACTAGGATTCTAAACTAGAATACTAGAAACTTAAATTTTCCATGGAAAAAATAAAATCCACCACCGTAGTAGCCATTCGACACAATGGAGAGGTTGTAATCGGTGCCGATGGTCAAGCGACATTAGGCAATACAGTAGCCAAAAGTACAGTGAAGAAAATAAGAGTTCTCCAAGGAGGAAAGATTGTCACTGGCTTTGCAGGATCTACCGCAGATGCATTTACCCTCTTGGATAAGTTTGAAGAAAAGCTCGGAGCCTTTGGCAATAACATGAAGCGTGCTGCCGTTGAACTTGCCAAAGAATGGCGCATGGATCGCATGCTTAGCCGGTTGGAAGCCATGATGATTGTGGCAGATAAGGACGATATCTTGATTATCTCTGGAAATGGGGACGTGATCGAACCCGATATGGAAATTGCTACCATCGGTTCGGGCAGCGTGTATGCACAGTCTGCTGCACGAGCGATGAAGAAGTTTGCTCCCCAACTTTCTGCCGAAGAAATGGTGCGAGAAAGCCTACATATCGCAGCAGATGTCTGTATCTACACCAACCACAATTTGGTGGTCGAAAAGGTAACTAGCTGATCTACCTTATTCACTGAGAAAAAAGTCGGAAAGAATTCCGACTTTTTTTTATTTCCAGCAAACCAGAAGCGCTGTTTTGAAGTTATGTAGGTATACTTCACGATTTCAAATGGACACAGCAACAGCAAAAAAGACAGGTAAAAAAGATTACCAAAAATTGATTTTAGAGGGGTTTGTTTCGCATGTGCTTGAACATGGCAAAGAACCTGCTTCCATTTTCAAATTTGCCAAAGATTTAAAAATCAAAGAAGCCGAGTTTTACAATTATTACACCTCCTTTGAAGCCATAAAGTCGGCGGTTTGGGTAGCCTTATTTGAAGAGACGCATCGCCAATTGGAAGAGCAAGAGGTGTACAAGGAATATGCAGTGCGCGAAAAATTCCTTTCCTTCCTATTTACTTGGGTGGAGGAACTCAAGAAAAACAGATCTTATCTCTTGTCCCTGTACAAGGACAAGGCGACCACTTTTAAGAATTTGCCTGCCGATACCCGAGATTTTAAGGAACGGTTTACGGATTTTGCAGCCGAGTTAATCATGGAAGGCAAAGAAACGCAGGAAATTGCCACACGTCCCTTGATTACCGAGAAGTACGATGAGGCCTTGTGGTTGCAAGTAGCCTTTGTATTTCGTTACTGGTTGGACGATAACAGCCCACGATTTGAGAAAACAGATGCTGCCATCGAGAAATCGGTCAATTTTGCCTTCGACTTGATGGGGAAAAGTGCCTTAGACTCTTTTTTAGACTTAGCGAAGTTTCTATACCAAACCAAATAAGAAATGTCTGACAAGGTAAAAGAACAGGGATCTATTCCTGTTTCTAAAGTTCAGCGTGCGGCCAAATTTATTTCTACGGGAGCGAAGGTAGGGGGGAATTACGTCAAACATTACGCAAAGAAGATGGTCAATCCCTCACTCAACCGGGAGGAATTGCACCAGAATAATGCTTCGGATATTTACAACTCCTTGAGCGAACTCAAGGGCTCTGCCCTTAAGGTGGCTCAAATGATGTCCATGGATAAAAATCTACTTCCAAGGGCATATCAAGATAAGTTTTCGATGGCGCAATACACTGCGCCCCCTTTGTCTTATCCCTTAGTGGTCAAGACTTTCCAGAAGTACTTTCAAAAGACTCCGGAGCAACTCTTTGATACCTTCAGCCGATCAGCCATCAATGCGGCATCCATCGGACAGGTACACCAGGCAACCCAAGGAGACAAGACCCTGGCCGTGAAAATTCAGTACCCTGGGGTGGCAGATTCGGTGAGTTCGGACTTGCGACTGGTACGACCTTTTGCGCTGCGCTTACTCAATATGAATGAAAAGGAGTTGGATCACTACATGGGAGAGGTGGAAGAGCGCTTGCTGGAAGAAACAGATTACCAACTCGAAGTCACACGCTCTCGGGAAATCTCAGAAGCTTGCATGCACATTCCGAACCTTCGCTTTCCACGCTACTACGATGAATACAGCGCGGAGCGGATCATTACCATGGATTGGATTGCAGGTAAGCACATCAAGGAGTGGATGGCGACCAAGCCAAGCCAAGAACTGAAAAATCAGGTAGGTCAAGCGCTTTGGGATTTTTACCACCATCAAGTGCATAATTTGAAGCAAGTGCATGCGGATCCGCATCCAGGTAACTTTATCATTCAAGAAGATGGTACCTTGGGAATTATTGATTTTGGTTGCGTGAAAGTGATACCTGAGGATTTTTACCAAGGATACTTCGCGCTTATCAAGCGGGAATTGGTGATGAACCCAGCCGAATTGGATCAAATCTTCTATGGGCTTGACTTCATCTCGGATAAGGATACCGAAGTAGAGAAAACGTATTTCAAGGGAGTATTTACTGAAATGATTTCTTTGCTTGGCAAACCCTTTCATGTGGATCGCTTTGATTTTTCTGATGACGCCTATTTCGAACAAATCTTCTTGTTAGGGGATCGAATTTCCAACGACAAAATGTTTAAAAGTTCCAGACAGGCCCGTGGTTCACGTCATGGCTTGTACATCAATCGAACTTATTTTGGCTTATACAATTTGCTTAATCAACTTGAAGCGACGGTGGATACCACCAAGCCAGATTGGTTGAACTAAAAAGAGGCTGTCGATTCGACAGCCTCTTTTGTTTTTAACTCCTATTGTTTGAATTACTTGGAATAGGTCACTCTGTAAATGCAGTTGGCCACATCATCTGAGATCAATAGGCTTCCATCCTTCAATTCCTGTACATCTACGGGTCTTCCCCAGGCTTCCTGGCTTTCGGTATCTAGCCAACCTGTTACAAAAACTTCTTGGCCTGTCACTGTCCCAGTGGAATCCATTCGAGCCAGTACCACCTCGTATCCAGACTTTTTGCTGCGGTTCCAACTTCCATGCTTGGCGATGAATAGTTGGTGCTTGTAGTTGGTGGGGAACTGATCGCCTTCGTAAAAACGAATTCCCAAAGGAGCCGTGTGGGCACCCAATTTGGCTGCTGGCGCGGCGTAAAATGAGGCTTCTTTACCTTCAGAGCCCACTTCAGGGTCTTGGATGGTCCCTGCATGCCAGTACGGGTATCCAAAATGCTGACCGAGGCTACTGGCTCTATTGAGTTCACAATCCGGCATATCATCACCAAGCATATCACGTCCATTGTCGGTAAACCACAATTCTTTGCTCATTGGGTGCCAATCCATGCCTACCGAATTGCGTACTCCATGCGCATAGATTTCAGGTTTTGCACCCGGCTTGCTCACATCCAATCGGGTGATGCTTGCAAAAATTGGATCCTCAGACACGCAGATATTGCAAGGTGCACCTACAGGAATGTAGAGTAAGCCATCTGGACCAAAGGCGATAAATTTCCAACCGTGATGGGCTTCGTCGGGATAGCCCTCATAGACCACCTCGTAAGTTGGATTTTCTAGGTTTTTCTCGATGTCTTTGAATCGTAGAATTCGGGACACTTCCGCCACATACAGGTCTCCATCCTTAATGGCCACTCCATTGGGCATGTTGAGGTCATTGGCAAGGATGTATTTGCTATCTGCCCTTCCATCGCCATTTTCATCCACAAGGGCATAGACATTTTTTTCCTGTCGATTGCCCACGAAAACAATACCACTTTCTGAAATCGCCATCGATCGTGCATTCGGGACATCTGCTGCCCATACGTCAATCTTAAATCCTTCTGGGAGTTGGAGTTTGGCCAACTGCACATCGGCTATGGCTTCCGCAATCGAGATTTTTGTACCTAATGGAGAAGAAGAGGTCGCTGACTTTTCTTCGCTGCAAGCGAATAGGCTTAGCAGAAGAACAGCAGCAATAGCTGGTAACAATCTAAGGTATCGAATCATGAGGTTGAATTTTGGGTAAATTTAACCGAATAGTTCTGAGAATGATTCAGATTAGAGTGGAGTATTGGTTATTTTTGCGGCATGTTATCCATTAGTAACCTCTCTTATTTTATTGGCGGCCGTGCGCTGTACGAGAATGCCAACTTACACATCAAGCCCAAAGATAAAATTGGCCTAGTCGGTCAGAACGGTACGGGTAAATCTACCTTGCTGAAAATCATTCACGGGGATTACCTACCTACTACGGGAGAGGTGCAAAAGGCAAAGGATTGTACCATTGGATTTTTGAATCAGGACTTGCTTTCCTACCAGTCGGATGACTCTATCTTGGATGTGGCTTTGGCAGCATTTAAGGAAACTTTGGCGATCCAGGATGAAATCGACAAGGTCCTTAAATTGATGGAAACGGATTATTCAGAGGAGGTGATCAATCGACTAGCCCACCTTCAGGATCGATTTGAATCCAATGAGGGCTATACCATCAAAGCCAAAGCAGAAGAGGTATTGGAGGGGATTGGATTTCAAACCAACGACTTGCAAAAGCCATTACGCCAGTTTTCTGGGGGATGGAGGATGCGGGTGATGCTCGCCAAATTGCTTTTGGAAAAGCCAGCCTTGCTGATGCTCGATGAACCGACCAACCACCTGGATCTACCTTCCATTCAATGGGTGGAGAATTACTTGAAAAATTACGAAGGTGCGGTGGTGGTAGTTTCCCACGACCAAACTTTCTTGGACAACTGCATCAGTACCACGGTGGAAGTGGCCAACCAGACCTTGACTTCCTATTCCGGCAATTATTCCTTTTACAAGGAGGAGAAAAAGTTACGCATGGAGCTGCAGCAGAATGCCTACGAAAATCAGCAGCAACAAATCAAGCAGACGGAACGCTTTATTGAACGCTTTCGTGCAAAAGCAACCAAATCCAACCAGGTGCAATCCCGAATTAAGGCTTTGGATCGAATGGATCGAGTGCACGAGGTGGTGAATGACGAGGCCTTCGTGAACTTTAAGTTTAAATTTTCACAAAAATCAGGTCGCGATGTGGTCACCTTGGATCAGGTATCCAAGGCTTACGGAGACTTGACGATTTTGAAAAATACCACCGCACGCATTGAGCGTGGGGATAAAATTGCACTGATTGGAGCCAATGGAAAAGGAAAATCCACCTTGCTTCGAATCATTGCAGGAACAGAGGCAATTGCTGGAAAGCGTGCAGAAGGACACAACGTAATCAAGGCCTTTTTTGCGCAGCACCAATTGGAGGCCTTGACGCTGGACAATGAGATCATTCAAGAAATGTCTCAGGCAGGAAGTGGAAAAACAGAAATGGAGCTTCGTGGAGTGTTGGGATGTTTCCTTTTTTCCAATGAAGAGGTATACAAAAAAATCAAGGTGCTGTCTGGAGGGGAGAAGTCTCGTGTGGCTTTAGCCAAAACGCTGATTTCTGAGGCAAATTTCTTGTTGCTAGATGAACCGACCAACCACTTGGATTTTCAATCCGTAAATATTCTAATTCAGGCCTTGCAGCAGTACGAGGGGACCTTTATTACGGTTTCGCACGATAGACACTTCATCAAAGGGGTGGCCAATAAAATCTGGTACATTGAGCAACATGAAATCAAGGAGTACCCGGGAACTTATGAGGAATATGAGTTTTGGAGAAGCCAGCAGGTAGACCAGGTAGCTGCAGCACCCGTTCAAAAGCCGGTCAAGGCAGTGGTGATGACTTCCCCCAAAAGTAAAGAAGACACGCAGCAGGCTAAACGGGAATTGAAGAAATTAGAGGATCAGTTGCAAGGTATCGAAAAAGAAATCCACCAATTGGAAGTTCAAAAACAGGATTTGGAAGCCAAATTGGCGGAGCCTTCCTTGTACTTGAATGAGGTGGAATCCCAGAAAGTACAGACAAGCTACCAGCAAATTCAGGCATCACTCGAAAAAGTAAACGCTACTTGGGAGCAGTTGGTAGATCAAATCTCCTCCCTTCAACAGCAAGTGGCTCAGGTATAAGAATATGTCTATGAAAACTCAGGCGCTGCTCTTTCTTTTTCTCTTCTTCTCTATTATTGGGAAGGCACAAGTGCTTGAGGACAAGGTCTATGCAAACCACATCCTTTCGGTGCGGATGTTTCCTCAAGGTGGAGATGTAGAAAGTCAATTGAATGCGCCTGTGGTTTCTTTAACTGATTCCAAATCCCTGGTGGTCTGGTTTGACGATGTGTCCTATGATCCTGAGTTGTATACGGCCAAACTGGTTCACTGCGATGCGGACTGGAAAAAGTCGGGTTTGCGGGATACTGATTTTTCCTTGGCATTCAATGAGTACACCTTATCGGACTATGCCTATTCGGTCAATACACGGATGCCTTACATTCGGTATTCCTTCACCCTTCCTCGGGTAAGTAAATCCGGAAATTACCTGCTTAAGGTGTACAAAAATCGAGATGAAAATGCACTCATCTTCACGAAGCGATTTATGGTAGTGGAGAGTTTGGCTGCAGTAGGGGCTCAAGTGGTGCCTCCCGCACAGACTGAGGATCGCCGGACCTTGCAGCAAATCAATACCACAGTCAACTACAGCAATCTGGAAGTGATTGATCCTCAAGCACAGATCAAGGTGGTTATTCGTCAAAACCAGCGATGGGATAATGCAAAAGTATTGAGTAAGCCTACCTTTTTGAATCAAAATTCCAAACTTCTTCGGTATGAACCCTTTGAAGGGGAAAATACTTTTCGAGCCGGAAACGAGTTTCGATTTATTGACTTACGCTTTATCCGTGCTACAGGAGTCAATGTGGCCTCGGTGAAGGTGGAAGAAACCCTGGTAACTGCGGAAGCACGGGTGGATTTACCACGTCCAGGTGGGGCTTATGCCCAGTATTTGGACCTCAATGGGTTCTATGTGGTGCAAACCAATGACCGACCTGGCGGAGATCCAGAAGTGGAAAGCGAATACGTATACACCACTTTTTACCTCAATGATGTGCCTGGGAAAAACATCAAGTTGATGGGTGCGCTCAGTCAATGGGGAAAGGCACCTGAAGCGACGATGTTGTACGATAGCAAAAAACGCTTGTATGCTACTTCTCTTTTATTGAAGCAAGGATGGTATGACTACCAATTTGCTTATGCAAATGGAGATGGATCCTATGACTTTGAATCTTTGGAAGGAAGTCACTTCCAAACCGAGAATGAGTATGAGGTATTCGTGTATTACCGGGGTCTGGGTTCTCGCTACGATCAGTTGGTGGGGTATGTGTACTTGCAGCCGAATAAGCGAAGGCTCTAATCCATTTTTATCCAAAAAATAACCCCCAAAAAGAAGGAACTCTTTGGGGGTTAATTAAGGTAAGTCGAAGGGATTAAAACTCCTCAGTTGAGGCTTCTGATTCTTCTTCGGTAGGGGCTACATTTTGTCGAACACGATCTCCAGAGGCCTTGTAGGGTACAAAACCTTCTCTTTTGAACTTGTAAGGAGTAGTTTTATTGTCAGCAGGATGCGTGGCCAAGTCCATCATTCCAAAACCCTTGTGGGTAAAGGCGCCCAATCCACATTTAAATACAAAATCTTGTACTTCAGGAGCGGCATATAGCGTGAACGGAAGCGTGTATCCTCTTACTTCGTATTTTACATCTAGGTCGTAGACCGCGTAGATTCGAGCAAATTTCTTCTGTTGCTCTTTCAACTTGTTCACATAGACCATGTCAGGTACCACCTGGAACTTGAAGAAAGATTCCATTTGTTCTGGGGTATACCAACCTGATTTCTCCATACGAGTCAAGGTAGATTCGTACAACAGATCAGAGAACTCGTCGCTGTCTGGATTGATAAATCGCTTGCCCGCTTCTTCATTGAATGCTGGAGTGATGAGTACCAAAGGAGAAATGCAAACAAACTTGTTGGAAACTTCCAAAGTAGGTTCGGTCTCTAGTTCGGTGTACTCAGGGGAAAGGATCAAGTTGCCCAACTCAATTTTTGGAGTCGCGAATACTTGCTCTAGCAAGTAATCGATAAATTCTTCACTCTGAGAAGAAAGGACAAGCGTGACCAAACTAGAATAGTAGTGTAATCCACTACGGCTTACCTTGGTTTGTCCCTTCAATCCTGAGAAATTGAAGAAATTGTAGTTGAAGAATTCCTCTTTCCCTCCTTTGACGATTAGTCCCTTGAGGAATTGAGCCAGAATGTACTGGTGGTGGAAAGGCAAAAAAGAGCCTTTGTTTTTTAAGGAAAATATGATTCGTACTCTCACGGTTTTAAAAATAAAATGAAACAATGGCGAGCAATATGCTCTAAATCTGGTTATTAGAATTATTTATGTAAATCTACACATATTTTTAAATCAAAACTCAAACATTGAATCTAAAATGCATGATATCCCCATCTTGGACTACGTATTCTTTGCCTTCGATTGAGATTTTGCCATTTTCTCTACAAACTGCCTCGCTCTTAAATTGTTTGTAATCTGTGAGTCGAATGACTTCCGCTTTGATAAATCCTCTTTCAAAGTCCGTATGGATCACTCCAGCGGCTTGCGGTGCTTTCCATCCTTTTCGGATCGTCCAAGCACGAACCTCTTGCACACCGGCAGTAAAGTAAGTGATTAAGTTGAGAAGGGTATAGGCACCATAAATCAAGCGGTTAAGACCACTTTCATTCAATCCATATTCACTTAGAAACATGTCCTTTTCCTCTGGATCGTCAAATTCAGCAATTTGGGATTCGATGGCCGCACAAAGGACGATAACCTCTGCATTTTCTTCTTTTACTTTTTCCCGAAGTTTGGTTACAAAAGCATTTCCTGTATGAATGCTTGCCTCGTCCACGTTAGCCACATAGAGTACTGGCTTGATGGTGAGGAGGTGAAGGTCACGAACGGCTTCTAGATCTTCCTTATCTACTTCGATGGCACGTGCATTTAGTCCAGAAGTCAATCCTTCTTTAAATTGGACTAAGGTTTCCAATTCACGCTTGGCTTTGGCATCTCCAGATTTGGCCATTTTTTCGATCCGCTGAATCTTCTTTTCTACAGATTCCAAATCCTTCAACTGCAATTCGGTGTCGATTACTTCTTTGTCAAAAATCGGGTCTACACCACCTGCTACGTGAACGATATTATTGTCTTCAAAGCATCGGATGACGTGAATGATTGCATCCACTTCACGAATGTTGGCCAAGAACTTATTCCCCAATCCTTCGCCTTTGGAGGCACCTTTAACAAGACCTGCTATGTCAACAAACTCGATGATGGTGGGTACCACACGCTGGGGATTGACCAAGGCTTCCAATTCCTGCAAGCGTGCATCAGGAACAGAGACTACACCCACATTGGGTTCGATGGTACAAAAAGGGAAATTTGCTGCTTCTGCTTTGGCGCTTGAGAGCGCATTAAACAAGGTAGATTTGCCCACATTGGGGAGACCTACTATGCCACATTGTAATGCCATTAATTCGTTGCTTTAATTTTAAATATTTTGTAGGACTTGTACCCACTGTAAAATTCCAAGACCGATACTCTGAAAATGGTGTATACAGGTATAGCAAAGATCATCCCTACGATTCCTGCGATTTTTGCACCGGCAAAGATAATAACAAATATTTCAAGGGGATGTGCTTTTACGGATTTGGAAAAAATAAGCGGCTGCAGCAGCACATTGTCCGTAATCTGAACTGCCGCAAATACAGAAATGATTTTAAAAAGGAAGAAATTGTAGTCACTATCCACCGTAAAATCGCCTGTGGACACGCCTACCACGATACCAAAAACTGTCCCTAATATTGGGCCTGCGTAGGGGATCAGGTTGGCAATGGCTGCAAAAAGGCCAATCGTGAGGGCGTATTCTACACCGGCTAAGGTAAGTCCAGAGGCGGCGAGTAAGAAAATGGCCAATACTTGAAGCAATAGCCCAAAAAGGTAGTTGGAAAGTAATTTTTCAACCTTGGTAAAGGTGGCTACTGACAACTCAAAATAAGCGTTAGGGATAAGGTTTAAGAGATTTCGGCGAAGTAGCCCATTCTCTAAAAGCAGGAAAAAAGTAATGAATGCAATGGCCATGGTTCCAATGAAAACATTGCTTGTAACCGCAATGGCATCAGAAATAAATCCTCCAATATCAAATTTTTTGAGGGCCTCCTGTACCGAAAGGCGAAGTTGTTCGAGAAGTATTCCTTTCTTATTTTCAATGAGTTGGTACTTCATTAAAAATCGCTCAAGCTTTTCTAAGGGGATTTCCAGTTGCAGGTAGATGCTGTCCAAATCCAAATCGCTTAAAAGAATCACTTGCCGATTGATTAAGGGAAAAAACAGGAGTCCCAATAAGAATACAAAGGAAACCACCACCACATAGGAGGCGAGAATGGCAATCCCTCTAGGAATATGCTGCCCCATGATGTGTACTTCATTGATTCTATTGGTCATTGGGCGAAGCAAGGCGGCGAGGATTAAGGAAACCACCACATACAGTGAAATAGAAGAAAAGTACCAACCAAATACCAGGAAGGTGAGAAAAAATAGGATCAGGTAGATGAAAAACCGCTGCATGGTGGTAAAAATAAAAGGAGGCAAAAGCCTCCTCAAATATATTGGAATAAGTATGGTATCCCTAATGACATTCTACGAGATTATTCCCAGCGTAGGTCATTATTTACTTCATTCTCAGATTCTTCGTTTTCAAACTGCTCAAAGTCGAAGTCAGGAAGCAAATCGTTTTTCACGTGGTCTACTGCTTCATTCAATGCATTGACAAATTTGAAGAAATCCTCTTTGTACAAGAAGATTTTGTGCTTTTCATAACTGAAGCTGTCACCATCTGTTCTTCGCTTGCTCTCTGTAATGGTCAGGTAATAATCGTTACCACGGGTTGATTTGATGTCAAAAAAATAGGTTCTTTTTCCTGCCTTTACTTTTTTAGAGAAAATTTCATCTCTATCGTATCCTCGGTGATCTTCCAATGTTGTAGGGGTTATTTGTTGGAATGGTTAATTATGTTGGGTCTAAGATAAGGCAAAAGCAAGATAGAATTCAAAATCAAGACCTGCTTTTTTTTTAAAATCTGTAAAAAAAAGAGTACAAGTTGGTTTAAATCCGATACAAACCTATTTTACTTAAACAAAAAGTGAGGTAAAAATTTAGAAAAATTCAGTGAAAATTCAGGCTATAGTATTGGTTACTAATTAAATAGCTAGATTCAAGTATATACCTGCTAACTAAATTCCAAAGCGGTTTTTTTTCAAGTCAGTAGCATAAAAAAAGGCTGTCTCTATATCAGAAACAGCCTAATTGGGTTGTCATAAAATTTATTCTCCGTGTAAGAAGGCTTTCTTTGTCAGTAGCGCTTCTTCAGTTTCTCGGTGATCTGGATCATCTACACAGCAATCTACCGGACAAACAGCCGCACACTGCGGTTCTTCATGGAAGCCATTGCATTCGGTACACTTATCGGATACGATGTAATAAAATTCATCAGAAACAGGCGTTTGCTTAGTGGTAGCAGCCACCACTGTGCCATCTTCAGTAGTTACTTCTTTCAAGTTGGTGCCTCCAGCCCAAGTCCATTCTACTCCACCTTCATAAATTGCCGTGTTTGGGCATTCAGGTTCGCATGCACCGCAATTGATGCATTCGTCTGTAATCATTATTGCCATAGGTAGTCAAATTTGAATTCAAAGTTACAATCTCCTTAACACCTTCGCAATAAAAAAGTTGTCACACTAATTAATTTAAATTTATTCCAAAGGGCTTTCTTTTTGGATACCTTTGCATCATGCAATCTATTTTCCCGCTTTCTGATCGAATTTCGGCCTTTATTCGCCTAGGAAACCGTCTATCCGAATTGGAAGGCGACGAAAAACATGCACTTTTTCAGCAAGCCCAAAATCAAAATGCTTGGTTTACACCGCAATCCTTGGAGCAGGCATTGGAAGGGATTCAAGTTCTGCTAGATGCCAAGGCTTTGGAAAAATGGGTGGCCAACTATTCTTTTTCAGAAACGGATCAGCCACAGCAAATCGGGTTGATACTTGCTGGAAATATCCCAGGGGTAGGCTTTCATGATATTTTGGCGGTCTTGATTTCAGGCCATTCGTCATGCATCAAACTAAGTTCTCAGGATTCGGCACTGCCACTTTGGTTACTTACCCAATTGAAAGCAATTGAACCCCGTTTTTCAGAACGCATTTTCATTGAAGAACTCTTGAAAAACAAGCAGGCCTACATTGCTACAGGAAGTGACAATTCTGCCCGGTATTTCAACTACTACTTTGGGAAGTTTCCTCACCTGATTCGTTCTAATCGGACTTCTGTAGCCATTCTCCAAGGAGATGAATCTACGGCTGATTTGCAGGCTTTGGGGCATGATATTTTTGACTACTTTGGTTTGGGCTGTAGAAATGTATCCAAGGTATTTGTCAAAAATCAGGAGCAGTTGACACAACTTCTCGATGCGCTACAATCCTTTGAATGGGTGGCCAATCACCACAAGTACTTTAACAATTACGAATACAATAAGTCCATTTATTTGGTCAATCGGACCCCTCATTTAGACAATGGCTTCCTCTTGCTCAAAGAATCGGTAGACTTGGTTTCTCCTATTGGAGTTCTTTTTTATGAGACCTACGAGGACGAACTTGAATTGCATTCCAAACTTTCAGCCTTAGCGAGCCAGATCCAATGCGTGGTGGGAAGTTCTAGGCTAAGTATTCCTGGAATAGTTCCCTTTGGCCAAACCCAATGCCCAGCCCCATGGGACTATGCAGATGGGGTAGACACTCTTCAATTTTTAAGTGGATTAGGAGTTTAGGAAAAATTCCAGGAGAATCCCTAGGCCTTAACTTCAATTCAGGCAACCCTATAAGCGGAATGTTCGTTACCTTTTTTGTTGCTTTTTCCTATATTCGCAGTCGGAAATTTGAACCATTTACTCCATAAACTATACAAAACGATGGCTTTTGATATCGAAATGATCAAAGAGGTGTATGCACAGATCCCTAGTCGCATTGCAGCGGCAAGAAAGGTTGTCGGCAAACCGCTTACATTGACTGAAAAAATTCTTTACGCTCACTTAACTGAAGGAGCTGCTAGTCAGGCATTTAAAAGAGGAACCTCTTATGTTGATTTTCAACCCGATCGAGTAGCGATGCAAGATGCCACCGCACAGATGGCTCTATTGCAATTTATGCAGGCAGGTCGCTCTCAGGTAGCTGTTCCTTCTACAGTTCACTGCGATCACTTGATTCAAGCAGAAATTGGCGCAGACCAAGATTTGAATAAAGCAAAAGATAAAAACAAAGAGGTCTATGATTTTTTGGCCTCAGTATCTAATAAATACGGTATTGGATTCTGGAAGCCAGGAGCAGGGATTATTCACCAGGTGGTGTTGGAAAACTATGCTTTCCCAGGTGGAATGATGATCGGTACAGATTCCCATACTCCCAATGCAGGTGGTCTAGGAATGATCGCAATTGGTGTGGGTGGTGCTGATGCTTGTGATGTGATGGCTGGATTGCCTTGGGAACTGAAGTTTCCAAAGTTGATTGGGGTAAAGTTGACCGGTAAAATGTCGGGCTGGACTTCTGCTAAAGACGTGATTTTGAAGGTTGCAGGTATCCTGACCGTAAAAGGTGGAACTGGAGCGATCGTTGAATATTTTGGTGAAGGAGCCCGCTCGCTTTCCGCTACAGGTAAAGGAACCATCTGCAATATGGGAGCTGAGATTGGGGCTACTACCTCCATTTTTGGATACGATGAAAAATCTGCCGCCTACCTTTCCGGTACAGGCCGTTCCGATATCGCTACACTTGCTAATGGCATCGCTGAGCATTTGACTGGTGACGCTGAAGTGTACGTAAATCCAGAGCAGTACTTCGATCAGGTGATTGAAATCAATCTTTCTGAACTTGAGCCGCATGTAAATGGTCCATTTACGCCAGATTTGGCATGGCCAATCTCTAAATTTGCTGCTGCTGTCAGAGAAAATGGCTGGCCAGCGAAATTGGACGTGGGCTTGATCGGTTCTTGTACCAACTCTTCCTATGAAGATATTTCTAGAGCGGCTTCCTTGGCGCAGCAGGCGGTAGATAAAAAATTGGTAGCTAAGTCTGAGTATACCATCACCCCAGGTTCGGAGCAAGTTCGCTTCACTGTGGCTCGTGATGGATTTTTGGACACTTTTGACAAAATGGGTGGCGTGGTGCTTGCCAATGCTTGCGGACCTTGCATCGGTCAGTGGGCTAGACATGGCGCAGAAAAGCAGGAAAAGAACTCCATCATCACTTCCTTCAACCGAAATTTTGCGAAGCGTGCGGATGGAAATCCAAATACACACGCATTTGTGGCTTCTCCAGAGATTGTAACGGCACTAGCCATTGCTGGAGACTTGACCTTTAACCCACTTACGGATACATTGACCAACTCAGAAGGCAACCAAGTTCGTTTGGAAGAGCCAAGAGGATTGGAATTGCCTACCAAAGGTTTTGCCGTAGAAGATGCAGGATACCAGGCTCCAGCAGAAGATGGATCCAAGGTTCAGGTACTTGTAGCACCTACTTCTGATCGTTTGCAACTATTAGATTCATTCGCAGCATGGGAAGGTGTGGACTTGAAAGGAATGAAGTTGTTGATCAAAGCCAAAGGAAAATGTACCACTGACCACATCTCCATGGCAGGTCCTTGGTTGAAATACAGAGGTCATTTGGACAATATCTCCAATAACATGCTTATCGGAGCAGTAAATGCCTACAACGATGCCACCAACTCGGTGAAAAACCAGTTGACTGGTGGATACGGTGAAGTTCCAGCAACTCAGCGTGCCTATAAGGCAGCAGGTATTGGATCGATTGTGGTAGGAGATGAAAACTATGGAGAAGGATCTTCAAGAGAGCATGCTGCCATGGAGCCTCGCTTCCTAGGTGTTCGTGCGATTTTGGTGAAGTCTTTTGCTCGTATTCACGAGACCAACTTGAAGAAGCAGGGCATGCTTGCCTTGACTTTTGCAAATCCTGCGGATTACGACTTGATCCAAGAAAATGATGTGATCGACATCAATGGCTTGACTACGTTTGCTCCAGGCAAGTCCTTGGAAGTGGTCTTCCATCATGCGGATGGTACCTCACACACTGTGGTGGCCAACCATACCTACAATGAAGGTCAAATCGAATGGTTTAAGGCAGGTAGTGCCTTGAATTTAATTAAGGCGGCCAAGGCTTAAGCCATTTTCAACTCAAGAAAGCCGTAATGATTCCATCGTTACGGCTTTTTTTACACCCTTAGGCTATGAAAAGGATTCTTTTGTTTCAGTTAATTATTGGCTGCATGTGCTTGGCTTATAGCCAATCTGCTTTGGCACAAAACGAATCCGATGAACGGTCCTTGCTTCAAGTTCAAAAGGGGATAAGCTTTACCAAAGACTCCTTGTATAGTTTGAATTTGCGCTTTCGATTGCAAAACCGGATTGGTTTTCGAACAGAAAGTGGAGAGGATTTGAGTTTTGAGCAGACAGATTTTCGAGTTCGCAGGCTACGGGTACGATTGGATGGTTTTGTGTTTAATCCACGTATTCAATATTACATCCAACTTGGATTTTCAAAGTCAGACATGGACTTGGATGGGGGAGAGGTAGCCCAGCCCATTCGAGATGCTATTCTCTATTACCATTTTACTCCCAACTTTTATGTGGGTATGGGTCAAGCCAAACTCCCTGGAAACCGAGAGCGTGTCATTAGCTCTGGAAATTTGCAGTTTGCAGAGCGATCCATTGCCAATTCTTTTTTCACCCTAGACCGAGATTTTGGTGTTTTTGCCTATTACACGTTCCCTACGCAGGGAAAATCGGTTTACCAATTCAAGGGAGCGATTACTGCGGGCGAAGGCAGAAATCCTTCTGTAGGCGATCGAGGCTTGAGTTACACGGGACGAATGGAAGTATTGCCTTTTGGGAAATTCACGAATGGAGGGGACTATTCTGAAGGAGATTTGGAGTTGGAGACTCGTCCCAAACTTTCCCTTGGTGCCAGTTATAATTTTAATGAAAGCGGAGCTAGAGCAAGAGGGCAGTTGGGTCCGGACTTGTATCAAAAGCGGGATCAACGCGTTTTTATTGCGGACATGATGTTGAAATATAAGGGTTGGGCCCTGCTGGGTGAGTATTTTTCTAGAAATGCTTCCAATCCCATCACCTATAGCCCACTTGGGTTCCGTCAAGCAGTTTGGGTAGGGACAGGCCAAAATCTGCAAGTAAGTAAACTGATTTCTAAGCAGGGTGAACTAGCCATCCGCTATGCACAAGTCACACCCAAGCAATCGATCCGAAATTTGGAAGCGCAACGAGAGGAGACCACTTTGGGCTATACCCATTACATAGGAGGTCACCGGGTCAAGTTGCAAGGGAATTTGGGATATTCCTGGGCCAATAATCAACTGCTTCTCAGCCAAACTGCAAACTATTGGTTTGGGCTATTCCAAGTGGAATTTGGGATTTAATTAGGGTTATTGCCCCATATTGAGTCCTTACAGGGCTCTTGCTTTTGTGAGGTATTCCTGCACCAAGTCCATATCGGGATGGCTTACTGCCAGTTCCTCCAAGAAACTCAAAGCTTCCACCTTTTTTCCCGTTAGGGTATAGTAAATACCCTTATTTCGAAGTGCAAAGGGGTTTTTGTCATCCATCGCCAAACTTTGATTGATTAGCGTGAGGCCTTCTTCCAATTGGTTCAAGTAGAGGAGGTACAATCCCTGGTTGTTGTAAAAATAAGCCTGTCGATTGTCTAGTGCGACGGCCTTCTCCACCGCTTTAATCGCTTCCTCATAATTTTTCTCCTCAAATAAGATCATGGACCGCAAATTGTGTAGGTTCGGCTCCATGGGATTGATCTCCTCCGCTTTTACCAAGAGAGACTTGGCGGATTCGTATTCTTTTTGGTAGAAATGGATGGTGGCTTGATTTACCAATAGATCTGAATTTTTAGGATCTAATTCTGCAGCCTTTTGAAAAGATTGCAATGCTTCTGTATAGAATTTTTGTTTTTCTTCAGTGAGGCCCTTCAAAAAATAGGACCTCCAATCTGTCGAACTTTGGGTGACCATTCGCGCAGCATCTTCTTTGGCATTGTAATTGGCACCTAAGTCCAAATAAGCCAATCCCCGCTGGAAAATAGCATCTGTATAGTCAGGTTTTTTTTGAATGGCAGCACTAAAATCTTGAATTGCAGCCTCCAACTGGTTTAATCGAATATGTGCCATCCCTTTGTTGTAGTAGGCATCCACAAAATTGGAATCCAACGCAAGGGCTTCCTCGTAAAATCCCAAGGCAGTTTTGGGATCGTTTTCTTCCATCTTTTTATTGCCCTTCAGCAAGAATCTCCCTTTTTTGTCATCAATGCTATCGCATCCCATCCAAAGAAGGAGGGAAGCCAAAAGGAGAAGCTTAGGAATTTGAATTTTCATCGGGTGTTGGTTTGGGTGGGGCCGCTTTGGGTTCTTCACCTAGAAGGAGAGCAAAGGGTTTGGTGGAAGAAGACAAGTCGAATATTTCTCGTAAAATGGCTAAAATTGGAATAATCAATATCATGCCTGCAACTCCCCAAATGGAAGCACCTAGTAGGAGTCCTAGAAAAGTCATGAATGCATTCAAATTGACTTGACTTCCCACAATCTTTGGGGTTAAATAATTTCCCTCCAAGAGTTGAATAGCCTGGTATGCCCCGAGGATTAACAGCGGGGAGAGTAGATTGTCCATGGTCAATAGGGCATAACTCATAGGAAGTAAAGCGCCAATAAATGGACCCACATAGGGGATGATATTTAAAATCGCTCCCACCACCCCGAAAAATATGGCATGCTCAACTCCAATTAGGGAATAGGCTGTGATATTGAGTATCGCAAGAATCACCATTACCTTGCCCACCCCTGAGATGTAATTCAATACCACTTTTCGCAATCGGATAATTTGTGACTTCACTTCTGCTGGATCAGCATCTCTAAAAATGGAGATGAGTACGCTGACCAAGTGATCCCGATAGAATAAAAAGAAAAACATAAACAAAGGAATCAAAATAAGGCTGCTCAAGGATCCGATGGCATTGATTGCAAAAGCAGAAATACTGCTACTATTTTTATTGAGTAAACTGAGCAAGGCGTTCGGGTCCAATTGGTCCGCTAGTTTCTGTTGAAAACCGAGTTGTGTGCTTGTAAACTGGTCTACTTGTTGGATAAGTGTATTGATTCGAACGGAAACATTTGCAAAATCAGCCGAAAAACTAATCAAGTTGCTCACGATAAAACTCAATAATCCAGCAACTAATCCGATCATCAGGACAAGTGAAATAATGCTAGAAAGTACACGTGGAACCTTGTATTTTTCTAAGAAAAGGCTGAAAGGGGTAAAGAGTACTGCAAAAAATGCTCCTAAGGCCAATGGAATTAAGATGGACTTCCCGACAATTAGGATAAACACTACCAAAATCATCAAAGACAATACAGCCAATGCCTTGAGGTAGGAAGGGAGTTGTAAGGTTTTGGAAGTCATGATGAATTGTTGTTTTGGATAGGAATTAGTTGTTCACTACTAAGCCACTACGCTTCAAGAGGGCATCTGGTTTTGGTTCCCGTCCACGAAAGCGTGCATACAAAAGGGATGGATGCTCAGTTCCTCCAGCAGAAAGAACGTTTTTTTCAAAGGAAACAGCGGTATCCGAATCGAAAACACCTTTTTCTTGGAACAATTCAAAGGCATCTGCGTCCAAGACTTCGGCCCATTTGTAACTGTAATACCCTGAAGCATAACCGCCTTGGAAAATGTGTGAAAAACTGGTGCTAATGCGCGTGTTTTCTACGCTTGGAAGTAGTTCGGTAGCCTTAAGTATCTTCTTTTCAAAAGCTTTGATGTCTTCGATTTGCCTTGGGTCTTGGCTATGGTAGGCCATGTCCAATAAGGCAAAACTCAATTGGCGTAGCGTCATGTAGCCTTGCTGGAAATTGGCGGCATTCTTGATTTTTTCAACCAATTCGGATGGGATGGGTTCCCCAGTTTGGTAATGCCGTGCAAACAGGTCCAAGCATTCTTTTTCATAACACCAGTTCTCAAAAATTTGAGAGGGGAGTTCCACAAAATCCCAGAACACGCTGGTGCCGGATAGGCTTTCGTATACCCCTCGAGCCAACATGCCGTGTAAGGCATGTCCAAACTCATGGAAAAGCGTTGTCACCTCATTGAAGGTTAATAAACTCGGGCTCGTCTTGGTCGGCTTGGTAAAATTGCAAACAATGGAAACGTGTGGTCGGTGATCGATTCCGTTCTCCTGAAATTGACCTCGATAGGAAGTCATCCAGGCTCCATTTCGCTTTCCAGGTCTGGGGAAAAAGTCTGCATAAAACACGGACAAAAACTGATTCTCGCGGTCGTAGACTTCATAAGCAGTTACCTCAGGATGGTAAACTGGAATCTCCGAATTGAGCACAAAGCGAAGGCCAAACAAGCGAGAGGCAGTGGCAAACACTCCTGAAATTACATTTTCCAAACTGAAGTAAGGGCGAAGTTCCTCCTCATCAAATGCATACTTTTCCTTTTTGAGCAATTCGGAATAGTAAGCGAAATCCCATTTTTCCAAAACTTCCAATTGATCCAACTTTTTGGCTAGTGCTGCCACTTCCTCCACATCAAGTTTGGCTTTGGGCTTGGCTTTTTCCAAAAGGGAATGTAAAAACTCGAAAACGGTCTCTGGGCTTTTAGCCATGCGCTCTTCCAAAGTGAAATGTGCATGACTTTCGTAGCCTAGAAGCTGTGCTCGTCGGTGTCGTAAAGTCACCAGTTGCTTGATGATTTCTTGGTTGTCTAGTTCATCTCCTTTGGCGCATTTGGTGTTGAATGCCATAAACATGGTCCTTCTCAAGTCTCTGTTTTTGGCATAGGTCATCACGGGGATGTAAGAGGGATAATCCAAGGAAAATGCCCAACTGCCGGCATGTCCTTTTTCTTCGGCAAGTTGTGCTGCCGCCTCCAGCGCTCCAGAAGGGAGACCTTCCAAGGCACTTTTTTTATCTATCACGTGAAGGAATCGGTTGGTCTCCGCCAGCACATGTTCTCCAAATTGTAGGCTCAATTGTGCACTTTCTTGGTCTATTTTCCGTAGGGTCTCTGCATCTGTTTCCCCCAACTGGGCTCCATTGCGTACAAAGGATTTGTAGGTTTTTTCTAAAAGGGTGGATTGTTCCGCCGTAAGGGATTGGCTTTCTTTCTGCTCGTATACCTGTGCGATGCGCTGAAATAGTTCCTGATCCAACAACACATCATTGGCATGTGCTGTCAGGAGTGGGGAAATCTCCCGAGCAAGACCTTGCAATTCGGCATTCGTTTCGGCTGAATTGAGGTTAAAAAAAAGCGAAGATAGGATTCCCAGGTGCTTTCCGGTTTTTTCCAAGGCTTCCACCGTATTTTCAAAGGTGGGGAGAGACTCTAACTTGATAGCTTCAATCTCCTTTTTGGCTTCTTCAATTGCAGTAATAAATGCGGGTTGAAAATGTGCCGTTGAAATCTCGGGAAAAGGGGCTGTGTTGAAAGGTCCGGTAAACGAGGAAAATAGCGGGTTGCTCATGAAAGCGAATGGTAATGCGTTGGGGGTTACTAAAATACTGGTGCAAAATTACCGATTTGCAGGGGATTTAAACCCGAATATTCTTTCAAATTCCATATCCGATCTTATAAAAAATAAAGGCCAGGAAAATCCTGGCCTTTGAATCAATTAGTGGAAGTCACAAGTCATGGATTCCATGCCGATAGGAGCCCCATCTGGAATATTGAGTACTTGCTGAGGAGTTAATTCTTCAGGAAGACTCAGATAGGCATCAATTTTTTGCTTTAAGTAATCTCGATGCGCTTGCAAGAGGGTTGAGAATGAACCCGTGTTAGTGCTTAGTAGGCGCAATTGATTTCGAACCAATGCACGAACGGTTTGAGAGGCACCTGCATTTTTCGACAAAGCAATCAAGTGATCTACCAATTTGGCTTCAGTCATTAGTTTTACTTCCACACCAAGGCCTTTTGGCATAGAATTACTAAATACTTGATTGCTCACTTTCTCCAACACAGTTTCTAAACCTGGCAAGGATTTATTTTGTAGTTCCTGTAAGTAAATTCGATTTGCTCTTCCAGCCTCAAAAAGGAAGGTGAATGTGGCGTCTACCACATTTTCTGCAGGAGCGATGGGATCAAACACGGGTCCTGTACGGGAAGGGAAGGTTTCACGGTTTTTGCCGTAGCCATAAGGTCGAGGTGGAATTAAAGCCAAAATCGAGGAAGGAATTTCCAATTGTTCCGTACTGATGGAAAGCAAAAGTGCATCTAAGGCCTCTTTTTGACTCTTAGCAGGAATCCATTCGTGCGCAGTTTGGTTGTCACCTTTGACTTTGTAGGTATAGTCCAGTCCACCGACCAACTTGCTGGTAGCCTCCAACTGGTAGCGGTGCATCAGGTAAAGGGGTACAAATACCTCTTCCAAGATGGCTTGGGGTTCTCCTGCTTTTATGGCATTGAGTCCAAAGGTCTTCATTCGCTTTTGACGCAAGTCCAAGAGGCGCTTAAGTTCATCCGAAGCAGACGCCCCATTGTCCCAAAGGTGGGAGCGTGGATGTACCCCACTTGGATTTCTGGAATCTGAGTCGGTGATAAATTCATATCCTGCAGCGTAGGTCGCTTGCAGTGTTTTCTCTAAAAACTCTTCCTCAGTTTGGTTGGCTGCAGGCTGTCCGTAGCCGTAAGTGATGGCCCATTTGTCCCATTCCCCGATTTTTAGATCATAAGCATCTCCAAAATCCACCTTGCCATTTGCATCTAGGCTAATCAAGGGGTGCGGATAATCCATCACTGAAGAGCGTCCTGTAGCCGAGGTGGCATAGCTGTGTGCCAAGCCGATGGTATGCCCGATCTCGTGCGCAGATAGTTGCTTCAATCGATTCAGTGCAAATTCCATCAACTTTGGATCTGCCACATTTCCTTCTTCAAAGGGCTGCAAAAGTCCTTGACCAATCAGGTAATCTTGTCGTACGCGAAGGGAACCCAGGGATACCTGTCCTTTAATGATTTCTCCTGTGCGTGGATCTTGAATGCTAGAACCGTAAGACCAGCCCCTAGTGGAACGGTGAATCCATTGGATTACATTGTAGCGTACATCATTTAAGTCCATTCCCTCGGGTGCAAGTTCTACTCGGAAGGCATTTTTGAATCCAGCAGCTTCATAGGCTTGAGCCCACCAGTTGCCCCCTTCAATCAATGCACTGGCCACGGGTTCTGGAGTACCCCGATCTAGGTAGTATACGATGGGTTCCACCACCTCAGACACTGCCGCTGTGGGGTCTTTTTTCTCAAGACGGTGTCTAGAGATAAAACGCTTCACCAAGGGTTGATCGATGGGAGTGGTGTAATCTTGATAACTAATAAAGAAATAGCCTGCCCGCGGATCAAATTCGCGCGTAGCATACAGCGGAGGCAATTCAATAAAGGAATGTCTCATCCGTACAGTTACTGCCTCAGGACTTGGGGTTACGGAACGTAAATTTGCTCCCGCACCCGTTCCAGTTAGCGTAATGGTCGCTTCCACCTCTGTGTTTTTCGGGAAATTCTTGGTGCTAGGGTAATACAAGGCTGAGCGACTTGCATCAACTTTGTAATTGCCTTGCTTTGACCTCGCAAGCGTTTCGCTCACTCCATGCACATCTTGTAGGTAAAAATTAGTAGCGTCTACCATATAGGTTGCTCCTTCGGTTTTCACCACCTCAAAGCCCCATAGCGTAGATTCTGCGAAAGCATCTTGGATGGATTTGGCCTCGTAAGCATTTTTGGTGTAGGCTCGGTAGTCGTAATTTTTATGAACCATCAGGATTTTATTTCCTGCTTTTCGAAATTCAATCACTCGGGTTTCCCCCAATTGACCTCGATCGAGTCCAATATCATTGGATCCAATGCCTGAAGTCAAGGTATTCACATACAGCAATTCCTGGTTGAGGCTGTTGATTTCCAAGTAAATCTTTCCTTTTTCTTCGTCTAGGTAGAAAGGAACAAATCCTTCTTTCTTAGTCATTTTTGAAAAATCCTGAGCAGGAAGCCAGCCAAACTGAAGCAGGAGAAGGAGGAGAAGACCAATTTTTTTCATGGGAGTGTATTTTTTTGTCAATTTATCAAAAAGGTTGGCGGGTATCCTACCACTCGTGAAAAAAATACTAAAGTGCATACCGAAGTACCAACACGGTATCGGTTTGTTTGGGGCCTATAATCTCCTGCATGCCCGAACTGATCATTTCTCGATCTGCATAGCGAGTCTGTGCAATTCGGAAGTAAGCAGTGAGTTTGGGATGCATTCGGTACTGAACCAAGAGGTATTGCCGGCTACCTTTTCCAGAAAAAGCGGGAATAGCAAAGGCCCCTAGGGCATTGTGTTCGTAGGTATAGAGTCTGTTGTCAAAAGTTTCGGTATCAAAAAGTGCCATTCGAGCGGTTAATTTCCATTTTTCTCGTTTGAAGGAAATGTCTTGAAGCAGCATCCAACCCTGCGTATTCGCTTGATCCAGAATGACTTGGTTCCAAAGAATACGGGACTGGAAAGCGAATTCTGGAGAGACCCCTAGTTCCAGGTTTGCTTGCACTTGATTTTTCAGGATCGGTACTAGGGTGTAGGTTGGTGAAATCGCCTCTTCAGTCGCCGCATTTCTCATTTTCCGTTCCTGCTTCATTTGAACTGAGGCATGTAGATTCTTTTCTGGTTGGTAACTCAGGCGTACCAGCCATTCCTGACCTTGGGAAGGAGCATACACCCGGAATTTGAGCCAGGGAAATCGAAAGAAGTCCACGTAGGCGTTTAGTTTAACTTTGGAGGAAGGTTTGATTTGTATACCCAGGTAGGTGCCCTGTTCGTTGATGGGGCGGGTACCTTCTGCAAATGCGGTAGCATAGAAACTATTAAAGTGGCGGTCATAGTGCCTCCAGAGTAGGGAAAAATCAACTGTTTTGCTTAGGCTACTGACGAATCCCACCACGGTACCTTGACCTTGGCTGTTGGACCGAGCAGACTCTCCAAAGAAAGAAAAGTTCTTCCAGGACATATTAAAGTAGGCACTTCCCACCGTATTGCTGCGTCCTGAAAATTCAAATTGATTGTACCGATTTGGAGTTCGAATCCAGGGAATGCTTAACTGGGTATGCAAGGCATTGATTCCAGCCGACCATTTGCCAGATCTGGCTTGGTACTGGATGTTTGTTCCCAGGTTCGTTTCACGAAGTTGGTTTTTGGTGGAGAGTTCGCTTTTGCTGCGGTGTAGTCCTGTTTGAGAAAGGCTGGTCAGTTCTTGACTTGAATTTCCGATAGCATCTAATTGAGTTGCTAACCGCCCATCTTTTCCAATAGAGGAGAAAAGCAGGGTGCTCTGCCAGGATCCGAGTTGCCTCGTGATTCCAATGCCTCTAAAAAAGCCAGATTCCAGGCTTGCCGTGTAGGGGAGAATGCCCAAAGTACTTCTTCTCACTGTCGGAACAGTTTCAGCACCTTTACCCAAACTGAATCCTGCCCCAAATACCAGCCCTTGTCCAAAACTGGCTTGAAAATCCCCTAGGCTTATGGTTTTCCATTTCCCCAAATTGTAGCGTGTATGGTGGAAGGAAGCAAAATTAAACCCATAGCGGCTAGTTTTTGGATCCCAGATGAGTGCTTCTCCTGCATCTTTTTCGAGCAAAAAGCCTATACTAAAATCCTTGGCATGTTGAATTCGAAAACGAAGAAATAGGTCATTCTGATCTCCAAGGTACCTGCTACTGGGATTCACCGTGCTGTCGTTTTGGTATCCTCTTCGTAATTCCAGGGTGCGCCGGTGTCGGAAGAGGAGGTAACTGTTTTCTTCGCTTCGTAGGCGTTCCAGAAAGGATTTGGGGCTTGATTTCTCGGTTTCTAGGGTAAGAAAAGGAAGGATGGTGTCCAAGGTCGCACTGTCCCAATGGGGGAGGGATTGGAGTTCATACAAAGAGAGGAATTTCCCCGATTGGCTGCGGTGGTCTAGGAATGCCTGAATTTGTGGTGGCGAAAGCAGGTAGGTTCCTGCCAATTCCTCTCCGCTTACTCGGTTGATATCCAGTGGGTTTTGATAGAGTTCTGTAAGTAACTCGTAGAGCGCTTCGTAATCCACTTCCTCCTCTTGGACTGGGAAAAGCCGCTCCATCAACTGTTGGATATCCAAGGGAATTGGTGTCCTATCTTGACCGAATGTGGGAAGGGAAAAAAGGAGTAGGAGTACTAAACTAAAGACTTCTTTCATGCCTTAGTGGGTTAAAAAAAGGGAGAGGTGGTGGGTGCCTCCTAGTGCGGTAGTTTGGCCAAGAGCATAGTCTAGTCCATATTTTTTCTTCCGAAGCCCAAGACCAAAATGGAGGGAATTGGGAGCGGAGTGGATACCAGTGCGGAGGAAGATCCAGTTTTCGAGTTTGTATTGCAGTCCAAGTTTAAAGAGGGGAGGATGCTCCAGATCCTTTTCCAGTTCGCTGTGGATTTCAAGGTTTTTGGCAGGGAGGTAGGTGATGCCGACCGTGAGTAGGGTAGGAATGGGTTGGGAAGATTGCTTGCTAATCTTGGCTTGGTTCAAATTGGATAAGTGGGCACCAAAGAAAAATCTAGGACCAAGTTCTGCCAGGCCACCTAGAGAGAGCAAGAGGGCATTGCCCGTACCAAAGCCTTCGATATGGGTTTGAAACCAGGCCGCTTTTGCCCCGAAACTCAGGATGCCACGGGTGGTAGACAGCCCGAACTCCAGTCGGTGTTGTTGGAAAAGTTCCCCACCAAACCGGGCGATCCCAATTCCGAAACTTGCACCTGGTTTTTTGAAAGTTAGGGAAAGGGCCGCCGTACTTAATTCTTGGAGGCCATAGCGTTGATCCAAGGTGATTCCTATTTCGGAATCTTCTATTCGATCCAGAGATCCTACATTGTTAAAAAGGCTCCAGGCATCTTGGTTGTATAATTTGACTGCTCCTAGGCCTTGAGATTTGGCTCCGAAGGCTTGAGTGGATAGGTCGATTTGGGCAGATGTAGGAATAGGGAACATCAGCCAGAAGCAAAAAATTAGGCTAAACTTCATGAAAAAATAGATTAAAAAGTGATACTTAAATTTAATCGATTCCTTGGAATATTCCAAGGAGAAGGATGAAATGAAAGTAAAGGCAAACTTCCTTATTACAGCGAAGATTTAAGATAAAAAAAGGACTTTAGTAACTCCTGAAAATGCCTTCGATTTGATTTAAAAGCGTACCGAATAATATTTTGAAAATTTTTCGCAATCGATTGTTTGAAGAGAAAAAAACATTTTCTATTTTTCGGAGGTATTCATGAATTGAATATCTACAATAGGTTTAATAGGTTTGAGAGCAGGAAAAGGTCGGAATTATATTCCGGCCTTTTTTTTTGTTATTTGCTGAAGAAATCTTGGTATTCGATGCGTTATATACCCTTAAAAATACGAGTTGTGTATGCCCCTTGAAAAACTCCTAGTGCAATTGCAATTGGCCTTACAAGGGACACTTCCCGGTAAGGAGGCGCAACTGCTTATGGCTCCGCAGCCCATTGATCCCCGGCGAATTGCTGCCAAGGTGCCTGAGGATCATCGGAAGAGTGGAGTTTTACTCTTGTTCTATCCGGATGCTTCCACTATCTATTTTCCCTTGATCAAGCGCCCCCAGTATCCCGGTGCACATAGTGGGCAAGTGGCCTTGCCTGGAGGAAAGGTGGAGGAGGGGGATCCGGATGTGGTATTTACTGCCCTTCGTGAGGCAGAGGAGGAAATCGGAATTGATGCGGGTAAGGTGGAAGTGATCGGTAGCCTGACCGAGTTATACATTCCAGTTAGTAATTTTTTGGTTTCGCCGATTGTGGGCTTTTTGGACCACAAACCTACCTTCGTTCCTGAGCAGCGGGAGGTTGCCAGGATCATACCTACGTCCTTGAATCATTTGGTTCAGCCCGAGATCGTCAAACAGACCCCCATTTCACTAGGGGGAGGGAAGTATTTGGAAACTCCTTATTTCGACATTGCTGGAGAAGTGGTTTGGGGAGCGACGGCCATGATTTTGAGTGAACTCATTCAGGTCTTGAAGCAAAAAGGATTGTAAGTGTTGGTCTTTTTGACAAATGTGGGTATTGTTGTAACAACTAATTAATAGCTATGGAGGAAAGTGCAAGTCCCTTATTGACCAATGATGCGGTAGTTTTTGGCCTGCTGATGGCCACTTTGGCTTTTATTTTTGCCTCTTCTTCGAGTAAGCATCCTTTTTGGGTGAAGTTTTACAGGTATGTACCTGCGGTGTTACTTTGCTATTTTATTCCTGCAGTATACAATTCCCTGGGTTTGATTTCCGGGGAGTCTTCGAATTTGTACAAAGTTGCATCCCGTTACTTATTGCCTGCTTCCTTGGTACTTTTTACCATCAGTGTGGATTTGAAAGGTATCCTTCGTTTGGGGCCCAAGGCCTTGATTCTATTTCTTACTGGTACTGTCGGTATTGTTTTGGGTGGTCCCGTATCCTTGCTTATAGTCGGATGGATTCAGCCTGATTTGTATGCGGGTACAGGTCCAGATGAATTGTGGAGAGGATTGTCTACGATTGCCGGGAGTTGGATAGGGGGAGGGGCCAACCAAACTGCCATGTTGGAGGTCTTTGGTGCAAGCCCAGTGTTGTTTGGACAGATGATTGCCGTAGACGTCCTGGTGGCGAATTTCTGGATGGCAATTTTGTTGTATTGGGCTGCCAAACCAGAAAAGATCGATAAATTCTTAAAGGCAGATACCACGGCGATTTATGAACTCAGAGACCGAATTGCGAAGGCACGAGAAGCCAGTATTGCTATTCCTAGCCTAACAGATATTTTGTTAATCCTCGGAATTGGTTTTGGGGTCACGGGGTTATCGCACTATTGTGCAGATTTCTTGGCGCCTTGGTTTGAGACCAATCATCCCGAATGGAACCAGTATTCCTTGAATTCAGCCTTTTTCTGGATTGTGGTCATTGCTACCGCGCTGGGTTTAGTTCTATCCTTTACAAAGGCCAGACATTTGGAAGGGGTGGGTGCTTCCCGATTGGGTTCAGTGCTCCTCTACGTGATGGTGGCCACCATTGGGATGCAAATGGACTTGGGTGCAGTTCTTGATAATCCCATTCTATTCTTGATAGGAATTATTTGGATTCTGTTCCACGTCTCGCTGATGCTCTTCGTTGCTTGGCTGATCAAGGCTCCGTTCTTTTATGTGGCGGTGGGTTCCCAAGCCAATGTGGGTGGTGCAGCCTCAGCACCCATCGTAGCATCCGCATTTGACGCTTCCTTGGCTTCAGTAGGAGTGCTTTTGGCTGTACTAGGCTATGCTCTCGGCACTTATGGAGCCTATATCAGCGGCTTGATTATGCAGTGGATGTCAAGCCAGTAATTCTCTTTTATACCGCGCTTAAGAGTACACTTTCACTGCAGTACCACTGACAGTCACCATGAGCATGCCCTCTCGGATGGTTTCGTAGTCTAGGTCGATACCCAAAATTGCATTCGCTCCGAGCTGTCTTGCTTGAAGTTTCATTTCAGCCATGGCAGTGGATTTTGCCTCGCGCAATACTTGTTCGTAAGCCGAAGATCTTCCTCCCACAATATCGGTGATGCTTGCAAAAAAATCTTTGAAGATGTTGGCGCCAATAATCGTTTCTCCAGATACGATGCCTAAGTAATTTTCAACTGGATGTCCTTCTAGAGTAGAAGTTGTAGATAGAATCATTTTTCTCTTTTTATAAGATTAATTGTTTGCATCGAAATACGAGAAATCTGACAAATGGTTTTCAAGGAAGGTTTACTAATTAGGCATGTAGTTTGTTAGTTTTACGATTAACCTTTAGTAATCCAAAAATAAACGGGTGATTTATCTGATTTCCCGCTTTAATTGCCATTTCCCATTAATTTTGCCTAGCCTTTTTGGCAACGCCTTATCCTATGGTGCTTCGACTCGTCCTTTTGTTTTCGCTATACCTTTCGGCAGCCAGTCTTCAGGCTCAAGGGTTTTTAGCGAATCGTTCTTCGCTGTATGCATTTACAGGGACCTCCGGGGCCAATTTGAGTCAATTCAATACTTTACTAGCAGAACGAGGACAACTTCCACTTAACAATCGTTACAATTCCTTTGGGCTGGGATACCAGGCCAGATTGAATGACTTTATTTTTGGTGTGGAAGTATCCCAGCACCAAAGCCGAACAGCGGATTTGGGTACCCATCGTTTTCAATACCGGACTTCTCGCGCCTTGGTGAATTTGGGCTACTCGCTCACTGAAGAGGGAAAGTTTCAATTGATCCATTACCTATCTATGGGGGTGGGCTACATGAATGTGCAATTGCTTCCTCAGGAGCAGCCTAAAGACCTAGAAACCTTCTTGAAGGATCCAGGTCAAGGATTCGTGTTGCGAGAAAATGACATCCAACGGGGAACGCTAAAATATGGCAATTTCTTGACAGAAATCGGCTTTCAAATCTCCTATGATTTTCCGATTCCCAATCGAAAAGAAGCCTTGGAAGTTATCGCCAAGGCAGGGTATTCTTTCAGTCCATTTGAAGACAGCTGGAACCTCAATGGGATTTCCTTTGATAATGCCCAAGCCGGCGCATTTTTTCGGGTAGGAACAGGGATCAGCCTTCCAGACCGAAATTTTTTCTACAAGGATGCTACGATTGGTATCTCCCTGATCCGCGGAATCCACTTTTCCAAACCCGATAAGTTTAATACCTTCTTGAAAGAACAGGGATACGAGACCTTGGAGGGCAGGCCTGCTCAGTTGGGGCTCAGAATCTTGGGGGAAACAGACGGCTTTCTGTATGGGATGGATGTATTTAATGTGGCCTTAAAAGGACGTGCCAGTACCACCCAAACTCACAGTTTGAATAGCCTACGCATCTATGCCAACGTGGGTAAAAAATTCTTTCAATACAAAAACTGGGGAGTAGGTGTCCTAGGGGGTTTGGGCTATGGCAACTTGCGCTACTCCTTGCTAAAGGAACAAAAACCTGATTTTCCGGCATTACTCGATCAACGTAATTTCGATGGATACCTTCGGCGGTCTGGTATTTTCCTCAAACCTGAGGTGCTGATTGAGTATGGACTGCCGATGACCAAACGAAAATTGTTTGATTTGGTATTCACCACCACTGCAGGTTACGAACAAGCATTTCCTGGTTACAAGTTGGGGGGAGTCTCCATGAATTCCTACCAGTCGGGTCCTTTTGTGACCTTTGGAGTGGGCATACGACCCTAATTTTCTTCTGTTTTTTTACTAAAAACTAATTTTTTAAAGGAAAAAAGGAGCCTAATCCTGGTTTATTCAAATTTTAGCCTTACTTTTGCAGCAACTTATCGAGAAAGACCGAGGGAAGGGCCCTACGACGTCTTAGCAACCTGTAAACAAGGTGCTAACTCCCCTCCTGGATTAAGCCAGGAACAGATGAGATGATTAGTACGAATACCTACTTTTCTCCGCGTTTTGCTCGATTAGTTTTTTCAACTTAACCAACCATGAGACAAAACAGAACGGAACTCCTGCTTCAAGCGGTCAATTCCAGGGTTTTAATTTTAGATGGTGCCATGGGTACCATGATTCAGCGTTACACGTTGACCGAAGATGATTTTCGAACCCCTGCATTAAAAGATCATCCTAAGGCTTTAAAAGGCAATAACGACCTGCTTTCCCTAAGTAGACCCGATATCATTCGTGCCATTCACTTGGAGTATTTGAAGGCAGGATCTGATATCATTGAAACGAATACCTTTTCCGGAACGACCATCGCTCAAGAGGATTATGGATTGCCTCACTTGGCGTATGCGATCAATTTTGAATCGGCCAAACTTGCTCGAGAAGTAGCGGATGCCTACAGCCAAACCACGCCAGACAAGCCTCGCTTTGTGGCAGGTGCCATGGGTCCTACCAACCGTACCGCTTCCATCTCTCCAGATGTCAATGATCCAGGCTATCGAGCGATTACTTTTGATCAGTTGGCTGAAGCCTACTCCGAACAGGTTCGAGGACTATTGGATGGGGGAGCAGATCTTATTCTTGTAGAGACTATCTTCGATACACTCAACGCCAAAGCGGCGCTTTATGCCATCCAAGCGGTGTATGAGGAGCGAAATATTCCCCTAGATCCCAAAGAGGGAGGGATTCCCATCATGATTTCTGGCACCATCACGGATGCTTCAGGTCGAACCCTCTCAGGACAAACCACCGAAGCTTTTCTGATTTCAGTTTCCCACGTACCCTTGTTCTCCGTCGGCCTAAATTGTGCCTTGGGAGCAAAGGAATTGCGCCCTTACCTGAAGGTATTGGCTCAGGAGGCACCATTCTACGTATCTGCCTATCCAAATGCAGGCTTGCCCAATGAATTTGGCGCCTATGACCAGGGAGCCAATGAAATGGCAGACCAGGTACGGGACTTTTTGAAAGAAGGAATGCTCAATATTTTGGGAGGATGCTGCGGCACTACTCCAGATCACATTCGCGCATTAGCGAATCTTGCAGCAGACTATTCCCCACGTAAAATTGAT
This sequence comes from Cyclobacteriaceae bacterium, assembly GCA_947458585.1. GTDB lineage: Bacteria > Bacteroidota > Bacteroidia > Cytophagales > Cyclobacteriaceae > Algoriphagus. The sequence continues at coordinate 46,222 of CANGYY010000017.1, forward strand.
CAGTTAACGGAAGAGGAGGAGCAACATGCCTAAGTTAGCCTACATGAAACTATCGGGGCTAGAGCCTCTGGTATTTACCCCTACGCTCAACTTTGTGAATGTGGGTGAGCGAACCAATATCACCGGTTCCAAGAAATTTGCCCGCCTGATCCTCAATGGGCAATACGACGATGCCCTTGATATCGCCTTGGATCAAGTTCGAGGAGGTGCTCAGATCCTAGATGTCTGCATGGACGAAGGGATGCTGGACGGGGAATTTGCCATGGTACGTTTCCTAAACCTGATTGCTTCCGAACCTGAAATCAGCCGAATTCCCATCATGATCGATAGTTCCAAGTGGAGCATCATTCTGGCTGGATTAAAGTGTGTGCAGGGAAAAGGCATTGTCAACTCTATTTCCCTAAAGAATGGAGAGGAAGAATTTATCCATCAAGCCAAAACCATCAAGAAGTTTGGGGCCGCAGTAGTGGTCATGGCCTTTGATGAATTAGGACAGGCAGATACCTACGAGCGACGCATCCAAATTTGTGAACGCAGTTATCGAATCCTAGTAGATCAGGTAAAATTCAATCCACAGGACATCATTTTTGACCCGAATATCTTCCCAGTGGCTACGGGGATGGAGGAGCACCGCAAGAATGCGCTCGATTTTTTCCATGCCACACGCTGGATCAAGGAAAATCTTCCAGGAGCCAAGGTTAGTGGGGGCGTGAGCAACGTGTCCTTTTCCTTCCGTGGAAATGATCCCGTACGGGAAGCCATGCACGCTGCTTTCCTTTACCATGCCATCAAGCATGGAATGGACATGGGTATCGTCAATCCAACGCTTTTGGAGGTGTACGACGATATCGACAAGGAATTGCTGGAGCGGGTGGAAGATGTATTGTTTGACCGGAAAGAGGATGCTACCGAACGCTTATTGGACTTTGCAGAGACCGTAAAGTCAGCTGATAAAAAAGAAGTAGTCAACGAGGCCTGGAGATCAGCGCCTGTATCCAAGCGAATTGAACACGCCTTGGTGAAAGGAATCTTGGACTTTATCATCGAGGATACCGAGGCAGCACGTCTTGAATTGGTCAATCCTTTGAAAGTGATCGAAGGTCCTTTGATGGATGGGATGAATGTGGTCGGAGACTTGTTTGGGGAAGGAAAAATGTTCCTTCCTCAGGTAGTAAAGTCTGCCCGTGTGATGAAGAAGGCAGTTGCTTACCTCGAACCATTCATGCCACTTCCTGAAGAGGGGCAAGCCGCTTCTTCCTTGAAGAAGATTCTATTGGCTACCGTCAAAGGGGATGTGCACGATATCGGAAAGAACATCGTAGGGGTAGTTTTGGCTTGCAACAGTTACCAAATCATCGACTTGGGCGTGATGGTAGATGCCCAAAAAATCATCGACGAAGCCATCAAAAACAAGGTGGACATCATTGGATTGAGTGGCTTGATCACTCCTTCCTTGGATGAAATGGTCAATGTGGCCTCTGAAATGGAGCGCCAAGGCCTTACTATTCCTTTGCTGATCGGTGGAGCCACTACTTCAAGAATTCATACCGCGGTTAAGATTGACCCCGTCTATTCTGGTGCAGTAGTGCACGTGAGCGATGCGAGTAAGTCAGTGCCGATTGCTGGGGAGTCGATCTCTCCAGAGACCAAGGATTCCTTCCGAGTGCAACTCAAGGAAACCTACCGACAACTTCGTGTGGAGCATGAGGCGAAGCAAACGGTTAAGCAGTTGATCTCCTACACCGAAGCCAAACGAAATCCGGTATCCATCCAATGGGAAGGATTCCAGCCTGTAGTGCCGAAGGCGCTGGGCAGAACGCTCCTTGAGGACTTAGACTTGAACGTCCTTCGTGAATACATCGACTGGACTCCTTTTTTCAGTACTTGGATGCTGGCAGGGAAATATCCCAAAATCCTAAGCGACTCCGTGGTGGGCGAGGAGGCAACAAAACTTTTTGCCGAAGCGCAGACCATGCTGGATACCTTGATTAAAGAAAAATGGCTTTCTGCCAAGGCAGTATTCTCTTTATTTCCTGTTCAGCGGGAAGAGGACGATGCCTTTGTATTGGATGAAAAAGGAAATCGAGTGGCAAGTTTCCACTTTTTGAGACAGCAAGGCAAAAAAGGGAAAGACGTTCCCAACCGATCTTTGGCGGATTACCTGCATCCCAATCAAGTGGACTACCTCGGTTGCTTTGCCGTGACGGCTGGCCTGGGTATGGAAACCAAACTTGCAGAGTTTAAAGCCGCAGGAGACGACTACAACGATATTTTATTCAAGGCTTTGGCCGATCGATTGGCTGAAGCGGCTACCGAATACGTGCACGAACAGGTGCGTACGAAGTATTGGGGCCATTCCACAACCGAGAAGTTGGACAACGAGGCCCTGATCAAGGAAGAATACTTGGGTATTCGTCCTGCACCAGGCTATCCTGCCTGTCCGGAACACTCCGAAAAGGTGACGATTTCTGAAATTCTTGATTTGGAAAATACGGTAGGCATCACGCTAACTTCTAGTTATGCCATGTATCCTACGAGTTCGGTTTCTGGATTTTTCTTTGCCCATCCTGAAAGCAGTTACTTCGGTCTAGGCAAGATCGGTGAAGATCAAGTGGCAAGTTATGCTACGCGAAAAGGCATCAGCCTCCAAGAGGCGGAACGTCTATTGTCCCCGAATTTAGCCTATTCCCCAACCCCTATTCTTGAGAATTCAATCCTATGAAAATCACAGAACATTTAGCCAACGCAAAAGGCACGCTCTTTTCTTTTGAGATTTTACCGCCCTTGAAGGGGCAGAGTTTGAAGGAACTTTTGGAAGGCATTGCTCCCTTGATGGAGTTTAACCCTCCATTTGTGGATGTGACCTACCACCGGGAGGAATACATCTACAAGAAGCATCCCAATGGTCTTTTGGAGAAGGTGAGCACCAAAAAGCGTCCTGGTACCGTAGGGATTTGCGCTGCTTTGATGAACCGATTTGATGTAGATGCCGTACCGCATGTGCTTTGCGGAGGATTTACCAAGGAAGAGACGGAGAACTTGTTGATTGATCTTGATTTTATTGGAGTTGAAAATGTGTTGGCCCTTCGTGGTGATGCTCCCAAGGCTGAGCGCTTTGTAGCGGAGCCTAATGGACATGCATTCGCCAGTGAGTTGGTAGAGCAGGTGATTCACATGAACCAGGGGAAGTATTTGCACGAAGAAACCGAGCCAAGTTTCCAAACCGATTTTTGTGTAGGAGTGGCCGGTTACCCGGAAAAGCATTTCGAAGCACCAAGCCTCAAGTTTGACCTAAAATACCTCAAAGAGAAGGTAGACAAGGGTGCAAGTTATGTGGTCACTCAGATGTTTTTTGACAACAAAAAGTACTTTGAATACGTGGCTAAGGTGCGGGAAGCAGGGATCAACATTCCTATCATCCCAGGCATTAAGCCCATAACTACTTTGGGTCAGATCACGGCCTTGCCTAGATCCTTTTTCTTGGATTTTCCGGATGAGTTGACCGATTCGCTATTCAAGTGCACGACCAATGCTCAAGTGAAGGAAGTGGGGATCGAATGGGCGATCAAGCAATGCAAGGAACTGATGGATGCCCAAGTGCCTAGTTTGCATTTTTACACGATGAGTAAGGCCGAAACGACCTATAAAGTCGCCAAGGAACTCTTCTAAGTGTACTTGAACAGATTTTAAAAGGGGCTTTTGCCCCTTTTTTGTTTGGTGTTGACTTTTGACGAGATTCTGCCATTCAAGGAAATGCTCAACTAATTACTTTTGATTTTTCAGTAACTTGCCAGCCTTCCGGATTTGAATTGTTTTATCCGTAGTTCTAGTTGAATCGATGATTGAATCCCCAACCAATTCTAAAGTAAAGCGTCTCCGATTTCTCCGAAAGTTCCACCGTTGGATGGGAATTCCCTTGATTCTATTTTTTCTGGTGATCGGGGTGACCTCCATTTTATTGGCTTGGAAGAAGAAGGTGGAATTACTACCTCCAACCCTAGAAACCAAGGTAGAAAATGGAACCTGGCTTCGGCCTTCCGAATTGGTGGCCATCGGGGAGCAGGAAATGGTCAAATTAGGTGAGGATTCTGAAGTAGACCGAATTGACATTCGCCCGGACAAGGGCACTGCTAAAGTGACCTTTAAGAAGCATTTTACGGAGGTGCAGGTGGATGGGTATTCTGGAGAGGTATTGTCTATTGCTACGCGGCATTCGGATTGGATCGAGAAAGTACACGATGGAAGCATTGTGGATTTTTACACCACAGGGGATGAAGGAGCCAAGCTCACTTATTCCACTTTGGTATCCATCGGATTGATTTTGCTGGCGTTTAGCGGCTTTTACCTCTGGTACTACCCGAAGTTGCTTCGAAAAATGAAGGAATAGCGAGTTCAAGTCATTTAGCCAAGGAGTTTATATTTTTTACCTGGCAAGGATTGGATGATTCCTTCAAACTCCAGCGAAAGTAATTTCGAGGACAGCCTACCCAGTGGGATTTGAAGCACATGGGCCAGTTGATCCAATTCAGCGGCTCCTTTCGTTTGAAGGTGGGTTAAGATTTTAAATTCCTCTTCTTCCCGGTTGGAAAAATCTTGAAGTGGCTTGGGCTTTCGTTCTTCCCCAGGTTTGGACCAGTGCAGGGCCTCCGCCAGGTCTTCTGGACCGGTATAGATCGCCGCTTTCATTTTCCGGATGAGTTGATTGCAGCCCTCTGAGAAGGTGGCTTGGAGATTACCGGGAACAGCAAATACCTCTTTCTGGTATCCAAATGCGAGTTCGGCAGTAATCAGTGCCCCTCCTTTTTCTGCTGCTTCCACCACGAGCAGTGCATCGGATAGTAGGGCAATGATTCGATTTCTGGCAGGGAAATTTCCGGGTAGCATCCGGCTTCCTGGCCCGTATTCGCTCAGCAAGGCTCCATTTTCCTGTACGAGTTGGGCTGCGGTGCCCTGGTGTGCAGCGGGATAGATCAAGTGAATGGGGGAGCCGAGTACTGCAATCGTGGGCAATCCTAAATTCAAGGCTGCGCGATGGGCTTCAATATCGATCCCGTAGGCTAGGCCCGATACGATGCTGGGCTGGTAGGGCAGAAGGTCCTCACAAATTTTCTTGGTAATGGCTTTACCGTAGGGAGTGGCACTTCGAGTACCTACGATACCTACCGTTCGTGGAGCATTCAAATCGGCGGTCCCTTTGGTGAATAGCAGTACGGGTGCATCTGCATTGTTCTTTAAGCGTTTGGGGAAAGCCTCGTCTAATGCGGTAAGGAGTCGATACCCATCCTTGGCTTGGTTTGCAAGTAGGGACGCTGCTTGGGAAAGTAAGGATTCGCGTTGCTGCCGGATTTCAAGTAATCTCCGACCTATTCGAGGGATTTTGGCTATTTGGGCCTGTGTAAAGGAGAAGAAGGCAAGTGCAGAGCCAGCGTAGGTAACAATGGCTTTAAACAAAACCGGACCTACTTTCGGGGCTAATGCGAGGGCAATAAAGTGTTGTTTGTCCTCAGGTATTGGATCGGGAATGGAGTTCATGCTTCAGGTTGATTAAAAAATCCTTGAGTTCCTGAAGTTTTTGAACTGCTGCTACTTTATCAAATCCTTGTTTCTTGCCACCAGCGATGACTTCTTGCGCACCTTGGAGGGTATAGCCTTTTTCTTTGACCAGGTGGTACACGTAGCGAATCTTTTGAATGTCGTCCTTGGTGTACCGTCTGTTGCCTTTTTTGTCTTTTTTGGGGCGGATGATGTCAAATTCCCCTTCCCAGTAGCGAATGAGAGAAGCCGCTACTTTAAACATGTCGGCAACTTCTCCGATGGAAAAGTATTTTTTCTCGATTTCTCGCTCTTTGTAAGGCACTGTTTGGATGAGTTAAGTAGTTCAGTCTTCAGACAAGGCTCCGCAGGGGAGAATGAAAAAAGATATCCCAAAATAGAAAAATGTAAGGAACTTTTGGTAGTCCTCCCCCTGATTTTTTTAAATGGAATTCAAGAAGCCCAAAAAGAGGCTGATTCTCTGAGAGTTAGTCGTCCTGAATTCCTTTATCGATTGAGCACTTGAAGCATTTGAACTGCTGCTAAGCCAGCGGTCTCGGTTCGCAAACGGCTCTTCCCCAAAGACACTGCTTTGAATCCATTTTCGAATGCGAGTTGGATCTCTTTGGGATCAAAATCTCCTTCAGGTCCAATCATGATGAGGTACTTTTCGCCTGCTTTGGCTAGGTCCAAGAGGTGGTGGGTATGATTTTCATCCACATAGGCGATAAACTTTTGGAAATCAGCAAAGTCGGTAGACTTAATTAGGTCGCTGAGTTTGGTTGTTCCGTTTAGGCTTGGGGTTCTCCATTTGATGCTTTGCTTGCAGGCAGAGATCATTTTTTTATGTAGTCGGTCCACCTTTAAGAAACTCCGTTCCCCATGTAGCGTATCCAATAGCGTCAGTTCATGAAATCCGATCTCTGTGATTTTCTCCACCATCCACTCCATGCGGTCGGGGCTTTTGGTGGGGGCTATGGCCAAGTGGATGTAAAAAGGATCCACTGCAGCTTCTGTAGCCGACAGCACTTTTAAACTCGCCTTTTTCGGATCCGCTTCGTCCAGTACGCAGGTGTAGAGCATTCCTTTTCCATCCGTCAGCAGGATTTGGTCTCCCTTTTTTTTGCGAAGGA
>CANGYY010000018.1 GCA_947458585.1 Cyclobacteriaceae bacterium
ACCGCCCAAACTTTCTTCTTTCTTCCAAGTAGACTCGGTTTGGTTAAAGGAAAGCACATAATTCTGTTCCATCTGCTTTTTAAGCGAAGCCTGAATCTGTGCCATTTGCTCAGGCGCCACTTTGGTGGAATCCATTTTAATGGAGAAACTGGAGGAAGACTTGTAATAGGCTCTGCCTGTAAATCCTTGGGCAAAAGCGGTCTGAATACTAAGACCTAAGCATAGAAAAAGTGCTAGAAGTGTGAACGTACGTTTCATAGTGATGTGATTTTTACTTTACAAAAGAAGTAAAGAGACGCCAATATACGAGTTAAGCACTGTTAACGTGTGTTAACACAAATTTTAGGATAAATTCTATCCCCCTACTTTTAGGGTATGAAGAAGTTAGAATTCAAAAGGATTGGATTACTAATCGGGGTCACCCTGTTGGTTACACTGGCTATCCAGCACCTGACCGATGAGCGGCTTGGTTTGGGCCATGGAAAATCCAGCAAGCAAGCAAAAGCAGGCGAGTAAACTTATTCTTTTGATCAATAGCATCAACAAGAAGGAGAAAAGAGGTGAAGAAAGCCCGATTTTCGGCTCCCAATAAAGAAAGGCAGGAATCTAGGCCTTGGAATTAGTTTCCAATCCGTATTTGCCCCGTAATTCCGGTTCCTGGCTTGCCTTGGTAGCGGTTCATCATTTGCTTCATACCTTCTTCCTCCATTTTTTTGAACTCGTCTAGGGAAATTTCTTTTCCTTTGGAAGGGCGCTCGATGACCACCGGCTCGGCAGAAGGATTCAATTCAATTTTTTCACAGATGAGCGTTCTTCCTTGATTCTGAACTTCCAAGATCAATCCTGGAAGGCCAAAATAGTTTTCTGGCCCATGGGAAACGGGAATCTCAGGGGTAAACCATACGGTCACTTGAAGGGTATCCTTCACATTTTCCATTTCCGTCATTCCCGTAGAAAAACGCTTTGAATCGACAATTTTGGTGAAGCTTGCCTTCTGAGCGGTGTAATTGCCTACTTTTTTCGTTTCTCCTGAAAGTTCCCATTCGAAAGGTTCCGACTTCTCCTGGATCAAGTATTCCTTGCCCATCACTTCTCGTTCTTGAACGTAAGATTGATCCGCGATATTCTTATATAGCATAGAACCTTCACCGCTGGTAGCGACCATAAACACGGCTCCGCCTGCAGAAGCAGTGGCCGGACCACCGCCCAAACTTTCTTCTTTCTTCCAAGTAGATTCGGTTTGGTTAAAGGAAAGCACATAATTCTGTTCCATTTGCTTCTTGAGCGAAGCCTGAATTTGGGCCATTTGCTCCGGCGCCATCTTGGTGGAATCCATGGAGATGGATATTTTAGAGGTAGACTTGTAATAGGCTCTGCCTGTAAATCCTTGTGCAAAAGCGGTCTGAAGACCAAGACCTAAGCCTAGAAAAAGTGCTAGAATAGCGAAAGTACGTTTCAAAGTGTTGTGATTTTTACCCTACAAAAGAAGGGAAGAGAAGCCAATATACGAGTTAAGCAGTGTTAACGTGTGTTAATTCGGGTTTTTTGGCGATTGGATTCACCCTACTTTAGCCTCATGAAAAAGCTGGAATTCAAGCGTATTGGATTACTTATTGGGATCACCCTGTTGGTTACACTGGCTATCCAAACCTGGAGAATCGGAACTCAGTGGGAGATCCTGAAGTCGGAACTGCAGCAGGACATTCAACAAGGCTTCGACCGTGCGGTTGAAAATTACTATGCCGACTTGGCCAAGTCGGACGTCTTTGCTTTGACGGATTTTAAGGAAAAAGACAGCTTAGCATCAGACACCTCTTTTATGAGGAGGGCAGTGGAAAGCCCTTTGTTTAAAAAAACGCTGAAACTGCAACGGAAAGATCCAACAGGAAAGGAGAACCTAGTCATAGAAACAAGCAGTTCTTTCGATTCCCTGAATACCCCCGCTGAACTGGCTATTTTCAGTCCGGATAGTCTGCCAGGAGCAGGTGCAAAAATCATTGAAATCAGGGCTTTGAAAACCACGGCAAAGGATTCCCTTCGTATCAAAACCATTGACATCTCTCCAGTTGCAGAAACAATCAATCGAGAACAATTGGACTCCATCAATGTAGATCAAATCAATAAAATTCAGATTTTCAGAGGAAAGACTGCCGTCGATAGCTTGAATGCCATCGAACGCTTTACCAGCAAAATCATCTTTTCCATCATCCGGGATACGCTGGACCTCCCTAAATTGACCAAACATTTAGATTCAGAGTTTGAACGTAGTGGGATTGCACTCGACTATCGCCTACACTTTACAGAGCTAAATTCAGACAGCCTTGCCCGTGATTCCATCGCCAAGGAAATTGTATTGCCTTATAAAGTTGGCTCTCGATCCACCTTTCTCCCCGCTGGGAAAAGTTTAGACCTGTACTACGACACCAGCTACCTGACCTTGTTTAAGCGGGGCTTGGTAGAGGTACTTTCCTCCCTGTTATTTTTAGGCATCCTCGCCTTTGCGTTTTTCTACCTCTACCAAACCATCAAAAACCAAAAGGAAATTGCCGAGATCAAGCAAGACTTGATCGCCAACATCACCCACGAATTTAAAACCCCCATCGCCACTACCCTGACGGCCATCGAAGGCATACAGCAGTTTAACCCCACAAACGACCCGGAAAAGACAGATCGCTACCTCGATATTTCGAAAGTTCAACTGCGAAAACTGGATCAGATGGTGGAAAAACTCTTGGAAACGGCAGCTCTAGACTCGGATCAGCTGGTCTTGAAAAAGGAAAGATTTGATCAAGCACCAGTATTGACCCAGTTGGTTCAAAAATTCCAAACCCTGGCTCCAGAAAAGGAATTTACCTTGCTTCTCCCTCCTTCTAGTACACCTATCGAAGCAGATCCCTTTCACTTCGAGCAGGTGATTTCTAATCTTCTCGACAATGCCGTCAAATACGGAGGGTCGCGCATCCAACTGGCACTTGAGCAGGGTGAAGGGCACCAGATTCACGTGGAAGACAATGGAGGTTCACTCCGCCCAGAGCAGGAGAAACTTATTTTCGATCAGTTTTACCGCATCCCCAAGGGCAACCTCCACGATGTGAAAGGCTTTGGAATCGGTCTCTACTACGTCAAAAAAATCATGGAGAAGCATGGTGGCAGGGTAGTCCTTAACAGCAATTTTCAATCCACACGTTTTACCACCTATTGGCCATGAAGAAGATTCGAATTTTATTGGCTGAGGATGAATTAGCCTTGGGCAGCATCATCCAAGAGAGTTTGGAAAGCCGAGAATTTTGCGTCCGCCTGTGCGGTGATGGGCAGGCTGCCTGGGAAAGTTACCAGCAAGACAAGCCAGATGTCCTGGTCTTGGATGTGATGCTTCCCAAAAAAGATGGCTTCACCCTTGCTTCGGAGATTCGGAAAATTGACCTCCAAACCCCAATCATCTTCTTGACTTCCAAGGGACAGTCGGAAGATGTAGTCAAGGGATTCAGTTTGGGCGGCAATGACTACGTACGCAAGCCCTTCAGCATGGAAGAATTGATCGTTCGGATCAAGGCCCAACTGGACAAACAGCTCATTCGCCAATCCACTAACGATTGGATTGCCTTGGGGAACTACCAATTTCACGCCAATCGACAAGTGCTGCGCCTCGGGGAAACCGAGACCTCGCTCACTGCTCGAGAAAGTCAGCTACTACAAATGCTGCTACAAAACGCGAATGAGATCACCGATCGCACCCTGATTTTAAAACAAATATGGGGTGCAGATGACTTTTTTACCGCACGGAGCATGGATGTCTTCATCACCAAACTCCGCAAAAAACTACAAGGTGATCCAGGAATTCAGATCCTCAATGTGCGCGGGTATGGATTTAAGTTGGCCTGTTAATAAAAGGACTTCTAGGCTTTATACTAAGCATAAAATCAATTCATTGAAAAATACGAACCCCCAAAAACAATTCCCGTTCTTGGGGGTAGTACATTTCATAAGATAGGTTGATTCAGTTTAGTATTAGTTCAAAGGAATTCAGCAGGATCTACCCAGGCCCTGCTGATCCTCTGACTTCAACTATTTCTTAACCTCTGCGACTTAATAGCGCAATTTTTTCAGATAGGCGATACTTTTTGGTAAGGTCTCCAATTCCTTTTCACTCTCGTCCTCTACAAACATGTGCTTGATTCCAATCTTATTGGCTTCACGCAGAATTCCAGGAAAATCAAGTTCCCCCTCTCCTAGCGGCACATCATTTTCAGGACCAGTACCTCCGGTCATGTCCTTAGGCGCACCCTTTCTAAAATCCTTGAGGTGTAGCGACACCCAGCGGTTTCCATATTTCTTCAGAAGCCCTACCGGATCCCCTCCTCCAAAATGCGTCCACATCACATCCATTTGTAAAGACACATACTTGGGATCGGTATTTTCTACTAAGTAGTCAAATAAGGTGCCTTGGCCATAGGGCTGAAATTCGTAGCCGTGCACATGGTACTTGAAGGTAATTCCGTTTGCAGCCAAAACCTTACCTCCGGCGTTGAATACCTTAATTGCTCGATCTGCATCTGCCTTGGAAAATTGTCCGTGAGCGTGAGGAATCCAGGCGCACATGACATAGGAAGCACCCAATGCTTTGGCACGGTCGGCAACCCCCTGAGGGTCGCTCTCCAACTCCTCGAATCCCGTACCCGTGGAAGGAATACTGATTCCACGATCTGCCAACATTTTCTTGAACTCCACAGGATCAACACCTTTTGGGGCGCCCCCTTCATAGGTCTTAAATCCCATTTTTTGGATGATGTCCAGAGTTTCTGGCACACCATTCTTCCATTGGTCACGAAAGGTGTAGGACGCAATGCCTAGAGGGGCTTGAAACAAGGGATCTCCCTTTTTCTGAGCAGTCACATGCTGTGGAGCAAAAAAGCCGACCAAAGCAAGTAGTAAAAAGATACAGGTGTTTTTCATGGTATTTTGGGTTAATGTCAAGTATTAAAACAAAGTGGATTTTGCCCCCTTGTAGATTACAAATTTTGTTTATTCAATTCCTCCACGGCATGGTTTGCTGCTCGAGCAGTCAAGGTCATGAAGGTAAGCGTGGGATTCTGCGTACTGCCACTGGTCATGCAAGCCCCGTCGGATACAAATACGTTTTTGCAGGCATGCAGCTGGTTAAACCCATTGAGTAATGAAGTCTTGGGATCTCTTCCCATGCGTACGCCGCCCATCTCGTGAATATCAGATCCCGGAGGTGCTCCCGTATCCTCCACCTTGATATTCTTGAATCCCATGCGTTCATACATTTCGGTTTGCTGCTCCAGAAAATCCCGAGTCATTTTGTCGTCATTTTCTTTCCATTCTACCGAAAGGATGATTTTGGGAATGCCGTACTTGTCTTTTTCATCTTTGCTCAGCCGCAGGTGGTTGGATTCTTCAGGCACCATTTCCCCCTGCATCCAAGCCGACATTCCCCACATGCCGTAGGTAGGATGAAGCAATTTTTCCCGAAGGGCATCCCCCACCAAGTCCCCGCTGCCTTCCACATTCCGGTTGGCAGACATCCCAATGGCATAGCCGCGAAGGAAATCCGTCTCTTGGCTGTATACATTCCGGAAGCGCGGCACGTAGGCATGCCCTGGGTTCCTTCCCAGATTCACCTGATCCAGAAAGCCCTCAAAGGTTGCATAACCCTTGCCTCGGTAATTGTGACAGGTCATAAATTTCCCCATCAAACCATTGTCATTCCCAAGCCCGTTGGGAAAGCGGCTAGACGTGGAGTTGAGGAGAATCGAATTGGAATTGATGGTGGAGGCATTCACGAAAATGATTTTCGCATAAAACTCGATGGACTCCTGAGTCAAGCGATCGATCACCCTCACCCCAATGGCCTTTCCTTTTTGTTCGTCGTAAATAATCGACTCCACCACCGAATCAGGACGCAAGGTCAGATTGCCGGTCTTCTCCGCCCAAGGCAAAGTAGAGGCATTGGCAGAAAAATAGCCCCCATAAATACAGCCTCGGTTGCACATGTTCTGACTGAGGCATTTGGATCTTCCTTGGTCTCGGTGAATCTGCTGGGGATCGGTGAGGTGGGCACAGCGCCCCTGCACCAAGTGCCGCTCGGAACCGTACATTTCCTTGAGCTTCTCCTTATAGTAACGCTCCACGCAACTCAGTTCAAAACCCGGCTGCACCACTTGGTCGGGAAGTACATCCAAGCCATCCCTACTTCCAGCAAACCCTACGAAAGTCTCCACATAGGTGTACCAGGGCTCCATGTCTTTGTACCGAATGGGCCAATCCACTGCATAGCCATCGCGAGCCGGTCCCTCAAAATCAAAGTCAGACCAGCGCTGCGTTCCTCGGGCCCAGAGCAGGGACTTGCCCCCGACATGGTAGCCTCTAAACCAGCGGAACGGCTTTTCTTCGATGTATGGCTGCTCATCTTCCGCAAGTGCCCAATGCATGGTCTCCTCCCGCTTCCAATTGGCTGCGCCCAATCCAGATCGCTTGTCGATAGGTACGGCTCCACGGAATTCAAATTCCCAGGGTGCCTTGGAGGCGGTGGGGTAATCTTCGATATGTCGGACCATCCGACCTCTTTCCAAAACCAGGGTTTTCAGGCCTTTTTCTGTCAATTCCTTGGCGGCCCAGCCACCGGAGGCCCCAGAGCCAATCACAATGGCATCGTAGGTTCGCTTTGCTTTTGAATCTTGTAACATCCGTAGTTAAGCCTTTTGGGCAGGCTCCTCCACACAGCCATTGTAAAATCCTGGAGCCACCTGATAGCCCAAATGATCCACCATTACCTGCTTGGCAGTGGTAAATCCAAAAATGGTGTTGGCTCGGATCAATTCGTAGAATTTCTTTTGATTCTCGTTTTCTGTCTTGGAATATTCTCCCAAAATCGCTTCCCTTTCCTGCTTTGGAAGTGCTGCAAAACCCCGCTTCTCCAAGGCATTTAACTCCTGGATTAAGATTTCTTGTTCCTCCTTTTCCAGACACTTTTCAAAAAATTTGATCAAAAATTGATCTGTTCCTGTGCTCAGCGCCCCGATGGGGGCGGCAGTTGAACTACCAGCAACACCTTCTGGAATCAAGGTTTCCGCCAAGGAAGTGATCAGCTGCTCTTGATCATAGGTGAAAAACCCAGCATGGGTCAGGCGATCTAGGATCTGCCATTTCCAGTCTACCAAGACAAGCCCAGCGATTCCGGCCCCAGCAGCCCCGAGGAGTTTTAAAGAGGTACGTCTTTGCATAATTCGAAGTCAGGCGAGAAGAAGCCCATTCCAATATACTTGATTTGAAAAAAAAGAGCACAAAAAAAAGCTGGAATTCCACCAATGGAAATTCCAGCTTTTCGATTTAGATCCTTGAACTTACTTTCTGTAGTCCAAAGGAGCCTCTCGATTTCCTACCAAAGCTTTGTAGGTAAATCCTTCCCCTCTTCGGGTATTGAGTTCCTGCAAGGCTTGCCCAGTAACGGATGGGTTATTGAAAATATCCATAGCTGTCAAGGTCAGGGTTTTGGCTGCCACCATCATGCCCTTTTGGCCGATGCTCATGCCGCCAGCGGCTACTGCCTGCCAAGTGTGTGCAGAAGTGCCCGGCACCCAAGTGGCCGTACCCAAGCCTACTGTCGGTACCAGCCAACTGATATCTCCCACATCCGTGGATCCTCCTCCACCTTCTTCACTAACCACAAATGGCGCGATTTTAGTTGCGTCAGCAGGGCTTGCTTTCACTCCTTCAGGGTAGGTTTTGATGATTTCTTCGGCAAATTTACGTTCCTCCTCGTTGTAGGTGACACCGCCGATTTTTTCTAAGTTTTTATGCATGATGCGTGCCAAGGTCTCGTTGGGCAACAGATTGTACACTCCATTGATCACCTCGTACTCCATGCGCGTTTGCGTTCCCAAAGCTGCGCCTTCGGCTGCTTTGACCATGCGATCAAAAATCTGCTGCACGACTAAGGCATCTGGATGACGCACGTAGTGGTAGGATTCAGCAAATGCCGGTACCACGTTAGGTGCTTCTCCACCTCTAGTGATCACGTAGTGCATGCGGGTTTGCATGGGCACGTGCTCACGCATTAAATTTACCATAAAGTTCATCGCCTCTACCGCATCCAAGGCAGACTTGCCTCGCTCTGGGGCTGCTGCTGCATGGGAGGCTTCTCCATAAAACCGGAATTTGGTGGAGATATTCGCTAGCGAGGAAGTGGCTCCAGCTGCATTTTGGGAGCTTGGGTGCCAGTGAAGCATGGCGTCCACATCTTGGATCAATCCAGCACGGGCCATGTATACCTTGCCTCCACCTCCTTCTTCGGCTGGAGTTCCGTACACCCGCACGGTGCCTTTAATCTTATTGGCTTTCATCCAATCCATCACGGAGATCCCTGCCGCTACGGATGCGGCTCCAAACAGGTGGTGTCCACAGGCATGACCTGCTCCACCCACCACTACGGGCTTGCGGAAAGCTACTGCCTCTTGGGACACTCCAGGGAGTGCATCAAATTCAGCCATGATTCCGATCACTGGTTTGCCCGATCCATACTCCGCCACAAAGGCCGTAGGGATATTTGCTACGCCAGCGGTCACTTTAAATCCTGCATCGGAGAGCGTTTTTTGAAGCAATTGAGAGGAGTTTTTTTCGAGATAGCCCAGTTCTGGATTGCTCCAAATTTGGCGGGCCAAGTCTCCATAGAAATCTGCCTTTGCATCCAACTTGGAAAGGATTTCCTTTTCTTGTGCGAAGACGCTGAATACAGGAAAGAGGAAAATGAATACGAATAGTTTTTTCATAGATCTAATCTTAAAGGCATGAAAATAGAAATAGTTTTCTTCAATAGGTAATTTTTGTGACTAACGGACTGAGCCAACTTCCGAAAAGCCTTTTTGAAGTTATCTGAAATCCACTTGATCCTAAGACCAAGAAGGAACTAGTGAAACTTGTATCCCATTGCTGATAATTTCAGGTGAACGCTTAACTTTCATCCAGTTTGCTTCACCCCATGAAAAACACAACCTTCCTTTTCTTGATTGGGATCTTCCTAATCTCCTGCCAACGAGTTCACCAGCATTCGGGGTGGAATACAAAAAACGTTCAAATCGCTCGCGATGAATTTGGTGTTCCCCATATTTTTGGGCAATCCGATGCGGATGCAGCTTACGGACTCGCTTGGGCCCATTCGGAGGATGACTTTGAAACCATCCAAAAAACAGTGCTTGCCGGAAAAGGTCTGGCCGGTCGGGTTTTTGGAGAAGAAGGCGCTGCTATTGATTTTTTTGTACACCTCTTGGATACCAAAGAAATTGCTAAAACCAAGTACGAATCGGGTTTTTCCCCAGAATTCAAAAAAGTATTGGAAGGCTATGCTGCGGGCTTGAATGACTATGCTTTTCACCACCCGGAGGAACTGCTCTATGCACCTGCATTTCCCATTACCCCTCAAGAAATCAGTTCCGCCTACATTCTTTCCTTGGCGCAAATGGCGGGAGCGGATCGGGCTGTTCAAGCGATTTTTAACGGTACAGTCCCCAAAATCGCCGAAGACTCCCTCCCCAAAGGCTCCAATGCCATTGCGATCCACCCCTCACGGACCGATTCTGGAGAGGCATTTTTGGCGATCAATTCCCACCAACCCCTGGAAGGCCCCGTGGCCTGGTATGAGGCACACATCCATTCGGAAGAAGGATGGAATGCCCTTGGAGGACTTTTTCCCGGAGGGGCCATGATCTTCCATGGAGTCAACGAGCACTTGGGCTGGGCCCATACGGTCAACTCCCCCGACTTGCTGGACCTGTACCAACTCGAGTTAGATCCCGAGGATCCTTCCCGCTACCAGGTAGATGGGGAATGGCTGACGCTGGAAGAAAAAACAGTCTGGCTGAAAGTTAAACTCTGGGACTGGATCACCATCCCTGTTCCACAAACCGTCTGGAAATCCATCTATGGCCCTACGCTGGTTACTGAAAAGGGCACATTCGCCATCCGAATGGGCGCTTTGGATCGAATTGGGGCACCGGAACAGTGGTGGCGCATGAACAAGGCCAGCAACTTCCAAGAATGGAAGTCTGCTATGTCCACCTTACAGCTTCCCAACTTCAATACGGTCTATGCCGACCGCTACGACACCATCTATTACGTGAGCAATGCCCTGCTGCCCAACCGCGTGCCCGGAATAGACCATAGCGAAACGGTGCCCGGAAATCGTGCAGCTGTGGCATGGAAGGACTACCATTCCTATGAGGAACTCCCGCAGCAGCTCAACCCTGCCACGGGCTATCTTTACAATACCAACCATTCTCCATTTAAGGCAGGAGCACTTGCCGACACCCTTTTGGCCGATGCTCATCCCCAGGAAATGGGTTTCGACTTGCGTGACAACAATCGATCCGTACGCTTTCGGGAGTTGATGCCTGAAGAAGGAAAAATTTCTTGGCAGCAATTCAATCAAATCAAGTTTGACCAAACGCTTCCCAAGGACTTGGCTTTCCGGACCAATTTACAATCCCTTTTTACCCTAAATCCGAATACGTATCCGAACCTCAAGGCACAAATCAACACCTTGGCCACTTGGAATAAGGAAGCTGATGTCAAGAGTGAAGGAGCAGCACTTTTTGCCTTCGTTTACTACTACTGGTGGGACGAGTTTACCAAGACGGGAAGATCCATTGATACGGTGATTTCAGAAAAAGAAGCGGTTCAAAGTTTGCAGGCTGCCAAAACCCACTTCCAAACCCACTTTGGAAAAGAGCTGGTGCAACTTGGGGAATACCAGAAGCTCGTACGGGGAGACAAAGTCCTTCCGCTGTGGGGCATCGACGATGTATTGACCACCATCCGTTCTACGGCTTGGGAAAAAGGAATGCGAAAGGCTGCACAGGGAGAATCCTACATATTGATGGCCCGCTTTGGAAAAGGACTTCCTGTATTGGAAAGCATCAACGTGTATGGAGCGAGCAACCGCCCCGATTCCCCACACTATGCCGATCAAATGGAACGCTTTGTAGCAAGGGAACTCAAACCGATGACCCTGGACAAGAAAACAGTGCTTCAAAACGCGAAACGAGTCTATCACCCTGGGGACTAGGAATAGTACACGAGTGACTCCTAAACCATTCTTCCAAAATCGATTTGCAAAAAAGGGTGCTTTTCGTAAATTCAGAGGTACCAATTTAAAGGACACCTACTATGAACGAATTGAATCGGAGAGAATTCCTCAAAGGCTCTAGCGCCCTACTGACCTTGGCAAGTTTTGGCTTGTTGGGAATGGATTTTAACACCAAGTCAGGCCCCTTGAAGGTAGCCTTGATTGGCGCAGGTTGGTATGGGAAATCCGATCTATTTCGATTGATTCAGGTAGCCGATGTGGAGGTAGTAGCCCTTTGTGATGTAGACAAAAAAATGTTGACTGCAGCTGGAGAATTGGTGGGACAGCGACAAAAATCAAAGAAAGTACCCGAATTGTTTGAGGATTACCGAGAGCTACTCCAAAGCCATGCCTGCGATTTGGTGTTGATCGGTTCACCTGACCACTGGCATGCCTTGCAGGCCATTGAAGCGATGAAGTCAGGCGCACACGTTTACCTCCAAAAGCCGATTTCTGTAGACGTGATTGAAGGCGAGGCCATCGTAGCCGCTGCACGCAAATACAAGCGTAAATGCCAAATAGGCACTCAGCGCAAAAGCACCCCACACCTCATTGAAGCCAAAAAACGGGTGATAGATAGTGGCTTGCTTGGCAAAATCAGCCACGCAGAGGTTTGCTGCTATTACCACATGCGTGCCAATGGAAATCCTCCAGAGGAGGCTGTTCCTGACTTTTTCAATTACGACTTATGGACAGGTCCAGCTCCGCTACGGCCTTACGATGGACTGCCGCATACCCGATGGTGGAGAACCTTCATGGAATATGGCAATGGCATCCCAGGCGACATGTGCGTACACATGCTGGACACGGTACGCTGGATGCTCAAGCTAGGCTGGCCAACTCAAATCACCGCTACTGGCGGCATCTATGTGCAGAAAGAAGGGAAGTCCAACATTGCGGATACCCAAACTGCTGTCTTTGATTTTCCGGAACTGCAGGTAGTCTGGCAGCACCGCACTTGGGGCAATGCCCCCGATCCGGAGTATCCTTGGGCATTCAAGATTTATGGAGAAAAGGGGATGCTTGCAGGAAGTACGATGAAGGCTGACTTTTATCCTACGGATGCAAAAGCGGAGAAAATCCACTTTGACTGTGTCTTTGAACGGGAAGAATATCCCGAAGACCTGACCGAAGATCGAATTGAACTCAATGCTGCTCCTGCCACTCGCCTTCACATGAAAGACTGGCTGGCCTCTATTGACAAAGACAGCTTGCCAATCGCCGATGTGGAGGAAGGGCATATTTCCACAGCATCCTGCATTTTGGCGAATATCTCCATGGAACTTGGAGGCAGACCGTTGAAATATGATTCGAAAACAAGGACCGTTTTAAATGATCCTGAGGCCACTACCAAATTGCGACGGCCCTACCGAGGTACTTGGAAACACCCAGAGCCCGATACGATTTAAACTACCGGCTTAGGGTTTGGGATTTTATATCCTTACCAAATCTTCACTTATCGAAGAAAATGATTGGAACAGTGATGATTGGAAAGTAGCGTCGAAGTCGAAGTCCTGGATGCGGTTTACCTTCGAAGTAATCTACTAGGTTATTCATTTGGTCTACGGTAGTTGCTTCAATCTTGACTTGAACCAAGCCTTCGCGAATCATGTCTACTTCTTGGGCAGCCACATAAGAAAGGTCAATTACTCGTTTGGAGCTGGCTGGCAAACGATCATTTACACGCACGAGAACTTCCTTGCCGTTTTTTTGATTAATTACGCGCAACATCGTACCAAAAGGTAGGAGTTTGTGGGCAGCGGTAAGACTATCCAAATGAAATACCTCCCCGCTGGCAGTTCGTCTCCCTTGGAATTTGGTCGCATAATAGCTGGCCGTACCCTCTTGTATAAAAAGAGACACCCCCTGTGCAACCAAAAGGAGGGGCGAAAAAAGGAATACAAAAAGAGCTATTAACTTAAATTTCACGACCGAATCTACAATTTCCCTCCCACTTCCCAATAAAGGTGCCAATTTCTGTCAAAGTCATTCCATCTGCTTGTAGGGCATCCTACCTTCTTCTATCTTAGGGAGAATTAAATTGTTTTGACTTAAGGAAGCCGGCTTTCACCGACCGACTCCACCCTTAAATTTTAGGTTAGACTAAGCACCATCCGAATGCTAAAAATCTTACATACTGCTGACTGGCACTTGGGCAAACGACTCCAAGAGTACACCAGAATAGCCGAACAAAAATTAGTACTAGATGAAATCTGCCAAGTGGCAGACCAAGAAGAGGTGGATCTCGTGCTTTTGGCTGGAGATATTTTTGATGCCTTTAACCCCAGTCACGAATCGGTTGAACTCCTGTATAAAACCCTTCGAAAACTATCCAAAAATGGAAGTCGTCCCGTCATAGCGATTTCGGGCAACCATGACAGCATCCAGTTTGTGGAAGCACCAGATCCTTTGGCTAGAGAATTAGGGATTCTTTTTTACAGCCGACACGACAACATCATTTCTTGCGGCGCCTTGGAGGGAGGTCTCGAAATCACCAAATCGGATGCTGGATTTGTAGAACTCAAACTTCCCCAGTACGAGTTCCCGATTCGAATCCTGCTGGCTCCTTATGCCAATGAAGTGAGCCTTCGCACCTATTTGGGTGAAGAGAATCGAGAAGGGGCTTTCCGAGATTTACTAGCACAGAACTGGCAGAAGCTTGCAGACAACTATTGTGACGATAAAGGCGTCAACTTGTTTATGGGGCACTTCTTTTTTGTGAAAGAAGGAAGCAGCATCCCCCCAGATTCAGAACCTGAATCCGAGCGGCCCATTTTACATGTGGGAGGTTCGCAATCTTTATTTACCCAACAACTTCCTCGTCAAATTCAATATGCCGCATTGGGTCACTTGCACCGCTACCAAACAGTGAGTAAGACCCCATGTCCTGTGGTGTATTCGAGTTCCCCTCTAGCCTATTCCTTCTCTGAAGCAGATCAAGAAAAAAACGTAGTGCTCATCCACGCGCAACCCGGGCAAGCGGTACAGTACAAGCCGATCGCTCTAAAGCAAGGCAGACCGCTTTATCGGGTAAGTTTTGACAACCTTCCAGACACCCTGGCCTGGTTGGAGGCGCATCCCTTCTGCTTTGTGGAGATCAGCTACTTGACCGATGAGTCCATTGATGCCGCTACGCGAAAAGCCATCTTGAAGGCGCATGATGGGATTGTCAACCTAATTCCTCTTCTTAATCATGGGGCTGGGCAGACACAGGATGAACTGCGAGCAGAAGATTTGAGTCGAGATATGGAATCGCTTTTTCGCCTTTTTTATACCAGCGAAAAGGGGCAGGAACCCAACGCGGATCTGGTAGCCTTATTTAAAGAAGTGCTAAGCAAAACTACTGCCTCATGATTCCTATTCGACTGGAAATAGAAGGGTTGTATTCCTACCGGGAAAAACAAGTCATTGAATTTGAAACCTTGACTGCTGCTGGCCTGTTTGGGATTTTTGGAGCAGTTGGAAGTGGAAAGTCTGCCATTTTAGAAGGCATTCTAATTGCACTTTATGGCAATCCTGAGCGGGTATCCAACTCCGGGGAAAGAGGCAGCATGATCAATTTGCAGCATCCCCAGGTCTTACTCAATTTTACATTTAAGTCAGGGCCAAATAACCGTAGCACCTACCTTGCGCGCTACAGCGTCAAGCGCAACAAGAAAGACCCAGAAAAAATTGAAACTGCCTCGCACAGTTTTTATGAGCAGGTCAACAACGAATGGGTCGCCGTAGAAAAACATGCTGCGGAACTGATCGGCATGAGCCGCGAAAATTTCAAACAAACCATCATCATCCCTCAAGGAAAATTTAGGGAGTTTATCGATCAGAAGCCTACCGAGCGGGCCCAGATGATGCAAGATCTATTTGGATTGGATCGATTTGACCTTTCGGCACAAACAAGCAGCTTAGTCAAGCAAGTTCGTGAGGAGAAGATCCGATTTGAAACCCTACTCAATGGTTTAGCGGATATTTCGGCAGAAGGGCTTCAGTCCAAGCAGGATGAATTTAGTACGCTAAGTGAAGAGCACCTTCGGTATGGACAAATTCTAGCCAAACAACTTGGGGAATTGAATAAAATGGAGGGAGTTCGTAAATCCTTCCTTGAGTTGCAAAAATTAACACAGGATCAAGCAGCTCTCGGTTCGAAACTTCCAGAAATGGAAGAAAAAAAGAAGCTCTACCGAAATTTTTTGAATGCCAAAACCTACCTCAGGCCCATCTGGGACCGCATCGTAGACTTAGAGAAAGATTTAGAAAAATACCAAGTGAGCCTTTCTGAATGCATTCGTCTCAAGCAGTCCTTCGAAGAGGAACTGGAGACCCTCGTCGCAGATGAAAAGAAATTTCGTAAAACCAATGAGCTACGACCCCTGCGAGAAGGCAAAATTCGTGACCTCCGAAAAGTCTTGGAAATTCAAGACTTAAGGAGCAAACAAGCGCTTATCCAACAAGAATTGGATAACTTACTTCCAGTTCATGAACAATCCACTAAAGAAATTCAATCCCTAGAAAAAGAGATTGAAAAGTTAGAATCCCAACGAGCGCAACTTCCAAATACTGATCCTAGGCTGCTAATTGACCTGAAAACAAGCCTGAATCAACTTCAAGAAATCAAAAAACGAAAAGGGGAAGTAGCACAATCCCTGCAAGAAGCGGTAAGTCTCTTGACAAGTAGTACTACACAAGTAGCTTCGTTCACTAGTCGACTACCCAAAGGGGTAAAGAGCCTAGCCGATTGGCTAGAACTTCAAAAAACGGAAGTCAAAAAAATCGAAGGCCTTCGGGAAGGCTTGATCCGAAACCAAGGATTAGCCACGCATGCACACCTCCTGGAAAATGGAATGCCTTGTCCCTTGTGTGGAGCCAGTGAACACCCGAATCCACTTCAAGTTGGAGAGGCAGCGAATGCACTTGCACAAGCAGAAAGAGACTTGAAACAAGCGAATCATGCCTTGGAAGAAACTCGAGAACTCCTTCAGAAAAAAAGTCTGGAGGAGGTTCAGCAAAGTAATCTTCAAAAAAATCTAGGTCAAAAAGAACAAGAAAAAGTAGTTCTTCAAAAACAGGAGCAAGAGATTTGGGAGCCACTTAAGGCTGTTGGCATTGGCAATCAAGAGCAACTATTGAAACGTATTGCTGATCTTGAACATGCACTTCAAACCTTAGAAAACCTCCAACTGGAACTCAATACCCTCCGGAAAAGAAGTGGTGAACTTCGGGTTGAGCGGGATGAGGCAGATCGGAAGCTGCAAGATATTCGAATCAAGCATCAGGATTTTCTTTCGACCATTGCAAGTAAACAACAGGAAATTAAGGACCGAGACTTTTGCCTTCCCTATTTTGAAAAAGATTCCTCTACTACATTGGAGGAAATCGCCCGAGTGGAAAAAAATATCGAAACGGCGGCTACATCCCTCTTAGGGGTACAAAAGCGTCTGCAAGAGCGCCAAATAGCACAATCCAAAAACTTAGCAGACCTCCAAAATTTTCAAACCCTAGTTCATACCACCCAGGATCGGCTAGCAAGCAGCAAGGAAGAATTTACACGAATGATGGCCAACCACGATTTTAAGGAAAGAGATGCCCTAATTCGCCTTTTCGAGCTAGACCTAGATGCTGAAAAAATGGATGCTGAACTTCGAGCCTATGAGCAGCAGGTAGCGACTACTCTGGCCCGCATCGAAGCATTGCAGAATGAAGAAGGATTGGCAGCCTACTCCGAAGAAAGATTCCAAGCTCTTCAGGAAGAGGTTGCGGCTGCCAAAGATCGGGAAAAAGGATTGCAGAGCCAGGTTACCCTGTTGAACCAAGAACTCCAGGATATTGCTCGCAAGATCCAGGAGAAGCAGGTGCTTACCCAAGCCTTTGAAAAACTTGAACTCCGAGAATCCAATCTGAAAGAGCTGGAACGACTTTTCTCTGGTAAGGGATTTGTTCGCTACGTGAGTTCCATTTACCTGCGGGAACTCTGCAATACGGCCAATAAGCGATTTAGGATATTGACCAAAAATAGCCTGAGCTTGGAGATCGACGATAGCAATACTTTCTGGGTGGTGGACTACCTCAATGGAGGAAAAAAGCGATTGCTGAAAACACTTTCCGGTGGACAAACTTTCCAGGCCTCGCTATGTCTTGCTTTGGCCTTGGCTGAAAAAGTAAAAGCACTCAACCAGGCAGATCAGAGTTTCTTCTTTCTGGATGAGGGATTTGGAGCACTCGACAAAAATTCACTCCGCGTGGTCTTTGAAACACTTAAAGCTTTACGCCATGAAAATCGGGTCGTGGGCATCATTAGCCACGTAGAAGAATTGCAACAAGAAGTGGGGGTCTATGCGCAAGTAGAGTTAGATGCTGAACAGGGTTCCAGCATCAGTTATTCCTTTTAACTATTGCTAAGATTTATTTCATGGGAGCAGTGATCAGGGATTGAAACAAAAAAACCCCGGCCAAGACCAGGGATTTTTGAACTAAGAAACCTTACAAAAAATCGTTTGATTCACCTTGGCCAACTCTTCTGTGCGTATGGTATGCAATTCATCCTCAAAAAAGGAGAGGCTAACTGCTGCACCCATTCGCTGAAGAAGCTGAGCCGAATCATTCATTCGCTTTGCAGGCACGTGCATGTCCTGAGCACTTCCGCTGATATGAATGGGGGTGCCTTGAAAATCCCCCGAATATTTTTCTACCTGCAACTTTTCGCCAATCAAGCCTCCGGTAAATGCCACTACTCCACCTAATTTTTGTGCGTGTAGTGCAGCAAACTCTAAGGAAAGACAGGCGCCTTGAGAAAAGCCGAGGAAGTAAATCTGCTCTGCAGCCATCCCTTCATGTACTATAAATTCGAAAAGATGGGAAACTTGTTTTATAGACGAATTCAAGGAAGAAAGGTTGCCTTGATCGTTCGCCATAAATCCAAAAGGATACCAAGTACGCTGAGGGGCCTGAGGGGCAAAAAGTGCAAAATCATTTAGATTGAGGTAAGGTGCTAATGCTAGAATGCTTTCAGCAGTAGCTCCTCTCCCATGAAGGAAAATTGCTGCTTTTTTTGCCTGGGTTAGTGGAAGTCCAGCTTGTATCCAATTAGACATAGTTTTCAGGGCTAAAGGTGACCGGTTTTAAAGCCGCTTCAATTTGCCTACGCTTTCCTTCCACCCAATCTGGCAATTTTAGCGCCTCCCCCAAATGTGCTTCGTCTTCGTCAATTGCAAATCCAGGAACATCCGTCGCGATTTCGAATAATACTCCTCCAGGTTCTCTAAAATAAATGGATAGGAAGTAATTTCGGTCTCGAACCTCAGTTACTCCATAGCCCTGTCGGATTAGACGCTGCTGCATTTCCAACTGGGTGGCGGTAGTGGCGGTGCGAAATGCCAAATGGTGCACTGTACCTGCGCTTTGTACCCCGCGTTGTCCATTGGGATCTACCAGAATATCTACCCACTCTCCGGGCTTTCCATCTAATCCATAACGGAAGCGATTCCCTTCTTGACTGTGCAGGCGGTAATTCATGTTCTCTACTAGCAAGCGTTCTGTCATTTCCTTGCTCCGCAGGGCCAAAGTTGCGCCGTAAAACCCCTTGATGGAATGCATAAGCGGAATTCCGCCATAGGTCCACCCAACTCGATCGTCTTCTCCGTTGGCAATGAGTTCGATCCCCATCCCATCCTGGTCTTCAAAGCGGATAAGGGAATGCCCAAAGCGGGTTAATCGATCGGAAACAGTTATCCCAAATCTTTTGAGGCGGCTTTCCCAATAATCCAAACTGTCGATCCCCACCGAAAAAGCAGTATAAGTCAATTCCCCAACGCCTTTTCGACCTCTCATCGCACCCACAAATGGGAAGGTGGTGAAGACCGTTCCCGGTCTTCCCAAGGCGTCTCCAAAATAAAAGTGGTAGACATCGGGAGCGTCAAAGTTGATGGTTTTCTTCACCAAGCGAAGCCCCAAAATACCCGCATAGAAATTTACATTTTGCTGTGGGTCACCAGAGATGGCCGTGATGTGGTGGATTCCTAAAATTAGCGACTGCATAGTAGAATGATAAAAAGGAAGCCTCCAAAAAGGAAGCTTCCTAGGAGTTGGTTTAGTTGATTGGTTGACTTATTGCTTCACCAATTGAACGCTGAATTGCAAGCGCACCTGGTCACTAACTACCACAGAACCTGCTTCGGTGATGGCTGACCAAGTCAATCCAAAATCTTTACGATTGATTTTGCCCTCAATTTCAAAGCCTGCTTTGGTCTGTCCATAAGGATCAGCCACCGTGCCACCGTAGGTTACCTCTAGTGCAACTTCCTTGGTAATTCCTTTTAGGGTAAGGTCACCTACCAACTGGTATTCTCCAACATGGTTGACCAACTTACCTGCAAAAGAAATGCTTGAGAAATTGGCGGCATCAAAAAAGTCTGCGGACTTCAGGTGCTGATCCCGATCGGATTGGTTGGTGTCGATGCTGTCTACCGCTAGGCTGAATGCAACAGTTGCTCCTGAAAAATCTTCGGATGTAGATTCCGCATGTCCTTCAAATTTGCGGAAATAGCCAGTGACCGTAGAAATCACCAAATGCTTTACTTTAAATGCTACCTCGGAGTGGGTAGGGTCGATGATCCATTTTGTGGTACTCATTGTGGTTGTTGTTTAAGTTTAGAAATTAGATTTGATAAGATTTTATTAGAAAGTTGACTTGGTTTAGCCTCGAAGTTTGTCCAATAGACCATTGAGAACAAGGAGTTCGGATTCTTCGAGATGGATTACTTTTTTATTGAGGGCTGCAATTTGAGGCTCCAATAATTCCAATAGGCGTAAGCCTTTATCGGTGATGAGCACATCCACTTTTCGCCGATTTTCAGGGCATTCATCCCGCTTCACCAGTTCCTTGGCCTTCAACTTGTCCACCAGCCTGGATGCATTCGACATGGTATTGAGCATGCGCTCTTGGATAGCTGCAATGGTCGCTGGCTTTCCTTGCTGCCCACGCAAAATCCGCAATACGTTGTATTGCTCTGGTGAGAGGTCCTGAGGTTTTAGCACGGAAGTTTGAAATCCCACCAAATAGCTGTGCGTGTAGAGCAGATTGACCACCGCCTTGTTGTACTCATCTTTAAACTGGGCTTGCTTAATCGCTTCTTCAATTTTTCCCATCGGATAGAAATTCAATTGATGTATATACAATTGTTGTAGGTAAAAAGTTTCAATTGGGCAAAAAAAAGATGACGCCCATGAATTAACTACTTAAAAATCAGTGATTTTAGTTCGGTTTAAAACCTGAGTAAAAAATTAGTAAGGTTGTCCTGTCGTGAAAGTCCGAGTTTTTTCCGAACACGGTATCGACCAATCTCCACACCACGCACAGAAATTCCGAGCAAATTGGCAATCTCCTTGGTGTTGAGGTTCATCCGGATGTAGGCACTAAATTTTACCTCTTGAGGCGTCAGTTCAGGGAAACTTTCTTTGAGGCGGGTGATGAATTTTCCATGAACTTGATCAAAACTATCCGCAAAGGCAGTCCAATGTTCATTCCCCTCCAAATCTTTGTCAATGGATCGCACCAAACGAATTAGCTGGGAACTAGTCTCCTCATTTAAGGATTCTGTACTCAGTATTTTCAAGGAGTTTTTGAGGTTAGTAAGCAACTTATTCTTCTGAATCAAATTCATTGCAGAAGAGGTGAGTTCTTGGTTTTTATACTCAATTTCAGCCTGCAATTGCACGTTTTTCAATCGGATAATCTCCTCTTCAGAGCGCTGAGTGATCGATTCGATTACGTCATCTTTTTTACGAAGTGCTTGGTAGTTTTCCTGTTCGAGTTCTAGGGTTTGCTTTTTGTACCGCTTGTCAAGCCACTGAAATCCAAAGTACAGCAAACTGCTTAGCAATAACCCATAAATCAAATAGGCGAAAATTGAACGATAAAATGGAGGTTTTACTGTAAATGAAAACTCAATTGGTTCGGACTCGGCATCAAAAATTGATTTGGCTCGAACTTGAAAAACATAATCGCCTTCGCGAAGATTGGTATACTCCTTCTTGGAATCACTGCTCCATTCGGACCATTCCTCTTCAAAATTCAAGAGGCGGTATTGAAATTGAAGTTCGTTTTCACTTTCAAAATGTGCCGAACCGAAATCGAATGAAAACGAATTTTGGTCAAAGTCGAATTCCCGAGTGCTATCTCCCAATGCCCCATGGCCAGAAAAAAGCACTTGTTCTGCTACACCTCGATTTCGGATTTCTCTAAAAAACACTTGGGGTTGATCCTCCTTCACTTGGTCTAAATCCGGTTGGTAATGAATAAATCCCTGCTTAGCACCAATCAATATATGCTGTTCGTCCAATACCATTACATTGGCTAAATCATCATTCCACAATCCCTTGACCTTATTAAAAGGAGAATAATACAGGCTTCGTTGTCTATTTTTTTCCTGCCGAAGGATCCCTAACCGGGATTGTTCGATAAAATACACATTGCCTAAGGCATCTGTTTCTAGGTCGGCCATGACGGTGCCGTACCCAAACATGTCGTTTATTTCATTGACCGGCTCGAAACGATCTTTCTGTGAATCAAATTCAAACACCCCACCATTGGCAGTGAAAATTAGCTGATCTCCAACCCGAAATACGTTGATCAAATCATCCGTTGGAAATCCTTGTGCGCTAGTATATTGTTTGCTCGCTACTACTTTTTTCAAATCGGGGCTGAGCGTAATCTTGAAAACTCCCTTGTAGCCATGTGCTACCCAGAGTGTGTTTCCATCAAATTCCATCACCCGAGAAGATTCCGAAAAGCCTTCAATTTCCTGAACGAAGGCTAATTTCCCATTTCGCTTTTGGAATAAGCTCAAGCCAGTGTAAGTACCTTGAATAAAATAGTCCGTTTGCTTAGGATGAGACTTGATCACCCAAGCACCTTGAATAGTCGCTAGGGGGGTGGCACGATTTCCAACTATGGAAAAGGTGCCGTTATGATGGTTCATGATGACTTCTCCTTGAATGACCTGAACAGCATAGACTTGCCCTTCGGTCCCAATTACCTTACTCATGTTGCCATTTTCCCAAAGGAACAATCCGTTATTAGTCCCCAAATAGACTTTATTGCCCGCTTTTACAGCAGTGTATCCAGATCCTTCTAAGCCCATTCGATCGTCCACCAAGGAAAACGGAGAAAACAAATCCACCCGAGCAATGCCATTATTCATCGCCAGCCAAAGCCCCTCTTGGTTGTCTTCAAAAATGTAATTGATGGTTAAATCCATCAAGCCAGCCTCTTTGTCTACATGAGTCAATAAGTTGCCTTCTCGGTCTATCACAAAAAGTCCTGCGTTTTGAGTAGCAAGTGCGATACTCCCGTCTTTTAGGCGAGCACTAAAATTGATCAAATACTCATTTCTCCAGAAATTACCCTTTATTTCAAAAGGAGCACTGCTTCTCCCATCGTATAAAAATAAGCCTTGGGAGAAGGTGCTAATCAACCAGCGCTCTTTGTCGTAAGGCAAAATATTGGATACACGTTTTTCCCTAAAAAAATCTCCGCCTGGAAGTTGCTCAAGAGTACTTTCACCCACTTCCATCAAACCTTCTCCAGGGACTTGAACATACAATCGCTCCCCAAGTTGAAAAGATATATCCAAACGCTTCCCATTAGAAATGACCCTTAAGACTTTTCCATCATACACAAAGATTTGCTTAAACGTGCAGAAATAAACAAGATCTCCAGTACCAAAAATCTTCCAAGTTTCATCAAAATCTCGCTGCACGAGTGGAAGACTGTCCGCTAAAGAAACATAGGAAAGTTGACCCAATGTGTTGGGTTCTAAATATCCGAAGTCTCCTTGGCTCCCTACATAAATCCTCCCTTTGTCCCCAACAAAGGCGGTTCGGACTTTGGTATTGCTAAGCCCGTAACGCGACCAATTTTTACCGTCATATTCCAGCAAACCCAAATTGTTGGCCACATAGATCCTTCCTAAATCATCTTGTACAATGTCAAAATTTTGAATACCTGCTCTGTATTCAAGAGCGGTATGATTGGTCACAAATGGCAACCCTTGAAAGGTAGATACTTGCTGAGCTTGAACTCCCCCAAGATTCACTGATCCCCCATAAAGGATCCCTCCAATGAAGAAGACAAAAAATGAAAATACAACTCGGGAGAGAAATCGCATTGTGAAATTAATTGTGTAGTAAGTGAAACTAACAAACGCGGAAATTGTTGCAATCAAAGCTGTTTTTCTGAATTGATGAATTATTGATGTAGTATTTTTTTCACAATGATGAATACTTGTAGGAACCTATGGATTGGATAGGAAATCCGAGATGCGGATATTTACAAAAAAAAAGTAAACCCATGAAAAAAATATTAACTAAATGCTTTGCGCTCTGCGCAGTAGTCAGCATGCTCTGGGCCTGTGACAACGGTTTCTCAGATGTTCCAATTGTGGACATGCCCCCTAAGATTACCCTAGGTGCAATCACAAGTGGTCTTACAGAAAAGCAAGACTTTGTGGTTGATGTGACCTTCTTTGATGGCGTAGACAACGGAACCATCAGTTCACTTGCAAGTTTTACCTACACCATTACTAAAGGTGGCGTTTCCGCATCTACAGGAGGAAAAAACTTAAGTGGTGAAGATGAAAAAGTAACCATTAAAGTAGTAGGAGGATTTACTCCAGGTGTTTACAACCTAGATGTAAAAGCAAAAGATACCAACGGCAACGAAGCAGTTGAAAATGTATCCTTTACTGTCGCTTCTGCAAAACCTGCTTTTGACATCACTGGGGTTTGGACCATGGAGCCAATCGCAGGAGCGATGAAAGTAGGCCCTAATCCAGGTAGCTCAGAATGGTGGCAAAACTCCCTTGGGGACGTGACTGCTAGAGCTTGCTTCTTCGATGACAAATATACCTTCGAAGAAAATGGAACTTTCAAGATGGGACTGGATGGCGTTACCTGGCTAGAACAATGGCAAGGTGTAGCTGCAGATGGTTGCGGTGCTCCAAAAGCTCCTTTTGACGGAACTAAATCCTTTACCTATACCTACACCTCTACTACCCTTACATTAGTAGGCCAAGGCGCTCACGTAGGTCTAGCAAAAGTGAATAACGCTGGAGAAATCTCCAATGGCGCTGCCATAGCTAATCAAATCGCCTACACTATTGTAGAGCAAACCAAGCAAGGAAATACCCGCAGAATGACACTACGTGTGCAAGCAGGTAATGGCGTATGGTGGGATTTCAAGTTGATCTCTGGTCCAGCTGCTAGTGCAGCAATAGTAGGTAACTGGAAGATGGAGCCTGTAGAAGGAGCCATGACTGTAGGACCTACTGCAGGCAGCAGAGAGTGGTGGTTCAATACCGCAGCCGATGTAAATACAAGAGCTTGCTTCTTTGACGATGTGTATACCTTTAATGCCAATGGATCATATACCATGGCTATGGGTACCCAAACCTGGTTAGAAAACTGGCAAGGCGCTGATGGTTGCGGCGCTCCTAAAGCACCTCACAATGGTGCGGGTAATTATACCTTCACCTACGATGGAGCAACACTAGTTCTTAAAGGACAAGGTGCTCACTTAGCTTTACCAAAAGCAGTAAATGCTGGTGAACTTCCAAATGTGGCGGTACCTAGTGAAGTATCCTATAAAGTAACAAGCTTGGTGGAAACAGCAGGTGTGAAGCGGATGACCATACAGATCGAGACAGGTACTGGAGTCTGGTGGACCTTTAAGTTAATCTCACAATAAATAAATTAACCGCCAGAGAGAATTCTCTGGCGGTTTTTTTTTATAACTTTAGCACTATGCGAACAATTCAATCCCTCTTTTTTTTCGCAGCCCTAGCTTTGGCTGCCTGCGTTCCCGATGATAAGTCTGGTCCTGACCAAACAAATACCACCGTGACAATCCCCACACAAGGAGCAACTTCCCCCACTTCCTATCCCAATATGACCCTATTTTGGGCAGATGAATTTATTGGAAGCAGCTTGAGTGACAATTATTGGACGCATGAGACCGGTAATGGCACCAATGGCTGGGGTAATAATGAACTCCAATTTTATAGACCTCAAAATACCAGCATAAAAGATGGTCACTTGATCATCACAGCGAAGAAAGAAGCCTTTGGAGGCAAGGAATATACCTCTTCGCGAATCGTTACAAAAGGTAAAAAAGACTTCCGTTACGGGAGAGTTGACATTCGTGCAGCCCTACCTAAAGGTCAAGGTATCTGGCCTGCACTCTGGATGCTCGGGTCAAATTTTGACACCGTCAGCTGGCCTGCCTGCGGCGAAATTGACATCATGGAAATGGTCGGGGGTAGTGGCCGCGAAAATACGGTTCATGGAACTGTACACTGGCAAAATGCAGGTAAGCATGCCCAGTTTGGTGGAAAAACCACATTGACTTCTGGAACTTATTCGGATCAATTTGCTGTGTATTCCATCATTTGGGATGCTACTTCCATTCGCTGGTTGGTGGATAACAAGCAATACCACGTCATCGATACAACCCCCGCTGAATTGGATGAGTTTCGACGCAATTTCTTCTTTGTCTTCAATGTGGCTGTAGGTGGTAATTGGCCAGGATCTCCTAATTCAAGCACTACCTTCCCCCAGCACCTAATTGTAGATTACATCCGGGTATTTCAGGCAAACTAATTCTAGCCTTCTTCCTTCGGGAAGAAGGTTTTTATTTTTTTAGCCATTCCTTCAGCAGTCGGTTTACCTCCTGAGGCTTTTCGATACAGCTGCTGTGGCCAGCACCGGAAATTAACTCCAATGTTGTGCCCTTGATTCCTTTCTGGATAAATGCTGCCTTTTCTGGGGTTGTAGCCACATCCTCATCGCCTACGATTACCAGCGTTGGGCAGGTGATGTTTCCCAATTCCTCTTCTACCCCTTTTCGGTAAATTACCCCTTCCACTGGACCCGTGATGCTTTTTTTGTTGGAAGACAATTCCTTTTTCCAACGGCGAATGGAAGTTGTATTCGCGGAATCTTGAAGCCAGCTGTGGGCAAACATGATTTTCATGACCTTGTTCGCGATGGGAGGAATAATCCCAATCCACCGTACAATCCCGTTGAGCAGCTTGTATTGAGGCAGATTTTCTAGGGGCTCTGCATTCGCAGAGGTTTCCAATAGCACCAAACTCTTGATCAGCTCCGGATGACGGGCGGCCAATCGCATTCCTACAAATCCTCCCATGGATAGCCCAATAAAGTGAACAGGGCCGTCTACCAAATTTCGAATCAATGCAGCCGCATCTTCCGCTACGGTATCCATGTCATAGGGCCCCTTCACTTCACTTTTGCCTTGGCCTCGATGGTCATATGCGATGACCCGATAGGTTTTTGAAAATTCAACTACCTGAGCCTCAAACATGCGGTGACTCCAGAGTAGGCCATGGGAAAAAACTAGCGTCTCTGGACCAGAACCGATTTCTTCGTAATAAAGATTCAGGGAGGGAAGGGAAAGGTAGGGCATAAGAAAATGGAAATAGGAGTGCAATTGTATCTATCAAAAAAAGGAGGAGAGTACCTAAATGCTACCCTCCTCCTACTTTAAATTACTTAAACTCACCAATCTAGGCCTGGCTGTGTAATGCGTGCATTTTCTCTAGCCTTGTGCTGGTCTACGATTGTGCGGACATCCTGAAGGAGCTTCTTCGCATCGTATACGATCCCGTCTTTCACGGTGTATTTTACACCACCTACTCGAACAGGCTCATTGGAATCGTTTACACGAACGGCTCCAGTACCGTAAAGCACCTTCAAATTCTGAAGGGGATTTTCTTCTAGGATGACAAAGTCAGCCAATTTTCCTACCTCCACAGTACCCAAGTCCTTATCCAAGCCCAAAGCTTCCGCACCATGCATGGTTGCAGCACGAATGACTTCTAGAGGATGGAACCCTGCCTCACGTAACATTTCCAGTTCACGGATGTATGCAAATCCATACAACTGGTAAATAAATCCAGAATCAGATCCTGCAGTTACTCTACCTCCACGATTCTTGTACTCATTGACAAAGGTCATCCAAAGACGGTAATTGTCTTTCCACAATACTTCCTCTTCCGTCGTCCAATCAAACCAATAGGAGCCATGAGACTGTCTATTCGGCGCATAAAATCTCCAGAGTGAAGGAAGCGTGTAAGTGCTGTGCCATTCTTGTGTACGTGCACGCATCAAGTCACGGTTGGCCTCGTAAATATTGAGCGTAGGATCAAGAGTGAAGTCCAAAGCGACCAACTCATCCATCACCTTATTCCAGTGCTCTGAAAAAGGAGGTGCAGCTTGCTGCCATAACTTACCAGCCTCCGCAAAACGATGCTGCTCGTTTTGGTAATTGTAATCCAATCGGAAATTTTGAATCGTACGATCCGTAAATAAGGCTTCTGGAAGCCCATACCAGTGCTCCATGGAAGTAAGTCCAGCACGGGCAGAATGGAGTACATTCCATCTCGCCACATCCAATTGCTGGTGGTGCATGGCAGAACGCAAGCCTATCCGCTTGTTTTCGGAGATGGCGGCTTCCATTACCTCTGGCTTAGCGCCAAAAAACTTGATTCCATCGGCACCTTTGGCTTTGTTTTCATTCACCCATGCTTTGGCTTGTTCGGCAGTCGTAATCGGTGCTTTAGCCCCCATTCCAAAGGCGGTATAAGCCAAAATTCGAGGTGCGGTAATCTCATTTGTTGCAGACTTACGCTTGTGCTCTAGGACCCAAGGAAGGCCGTTGCCAGCAGATGGATCTCTGACCGTAGTAATGCCATGTGCCATCCATAATTTAAATACATATTCGGCAGGGGTACCCTGTCCGTTTCCACCGATATGGCCGTGCATGTCAATCAAACCTGGCAACAAGTAATGTCCAGTGAGGTCCATGACCTTGGTTTTATCATCGGCTTTAGGGCGACGGTTTTCGTTGATCGGCACACCTGGGTAGCCTACTGCTTGAATCTGCGTAATGCGATTTTTCTCAACCACAATGTCTACAGGCCCCAAAGGCGGCGCCCCGGTACCATCGATAAGCGTGACACCACGAATGATCAATTTCTCGTAAGGCCCATCCCCTTCTGCTCTTGCAGGGGAAGGCATAATCTGGGCTAGCGACCAAGTGGCAGTGGCAACAAGTGCAAGACCGAGTACAATGATTTTTTTCAACATAGGAGATTGGGGTTCATGAAGGGTATAAGATAGGGGAAATCTAGAAATGAAAAAATATTTTTATGATTAACTCAAATCGTCGACAGACGATGGTCCACAGTCGACTGCCCACCATCTTGAACTTCAACCTTTATTTTCTTCGGATAGTGGTGAAGAAGTGAAGATTGATGAATCCAATTTATAAGAAGGGACAACAAAAAGCCCCGTACGGACGGGGCTTTTAATTTGTTAAACGGATTGAATCCATTGACTTAGCAAAAAATTATCCAATCGATTAGCAGTACGATATATAAATACCTCCTCTGCTGTTGACAGTGGACTGTCAACCGTCGACTATCGGCACTTTACAGATCTTTGAATTTATCCATGATTTCCTCGGAAATCCCGGTGAAGGAATAGCCGCCATCGTGGAAAAGATTTTGCATGGTCACCATGCGGGTCAAGTCTGAGAACATAGTCACAATGTAGTCTGCACAAGCATCCGCAGAGGCATTGCCCAGTGGAGAAAGTGCTTCCGCAAAATTGTAAAACGAATCAAAGCCTCCGATGCCGGTTCCAGCAGTGGTTTTGGTTGGAGACTGAGAGATGGTATTCACACGCACCTTTTTCAATTTACCATAACGGTAACCATAGCCTCTAGCGATACTTTCCAACAAGGCTTTGGCATCTGCCATATCGGTGTAGAAAGGGAAAATACGCTGTGCAGCAATATAGGATAAGCCAACAATGGAACCCCATTCTTTCATGACGTCCATTTTTTCAGCTACCTGCATCATCTTATGGAATGAAATGGCCGATACATCGTAGGATTTCATTGCCCAATCGTAGTTGAGGTCCCCGTAAGCCTTTCCTTTACGGATGTTGGGAGACATCCCAATCGAGTGAAGCAAAAAGTCAAAATCAGCACCTAAAAATTCTTTTGCCTCGGCATATAACTTTTCAATATCCTCAATCACGGTGGCATCCGCCCCGATGACGATCGTATTACATTCCTCAGCAAGTTCTTTGATGGCTCCCATACGCATGGCAATGGGTGCATTGGTCAAAACAAATCTTCCGCCTTGTTCCTTTACTTTTAGCGCGGTTTTCCAGGCGATGGAATTTTCATCGAGCGCTCCAGTAATGATTCCTACTTTTCCTTTTAGCAAATTTTGTGACATAGCGATGGGGTTGAATTCAATAGCTTCCGTAAAACTACATAAAATTTAGGAGTTAGCCCCTCAATTCATCAAGAGCTCTTTGGCGCTGGCCTGAGCGGCAACTGAGGGATTGGATCCAGCAATCATTTTGGCCAACTCGTGCACGCGTTCCTCGGGGCTCAATTGCTTCACCATGGAAATGGTTTTTGCTGCACTATGGTCCTTGTATACAAAGAAATGTACCGCTCCTTTTGCTGCCACCTGTGGCAGGTGTGTGATGCAAATGACTTGGTGATTTTTAGCGATTTCCTGCATCATACGTACCATCTGCAGGGCCACCTCTCCAGAAATACCGGAGTCAATCTCATCGAAAATAAGGGTGGGTAAGGCCATTTTATCGGCCATTAGGTATTTAATCGCAAAGAGCAAACGGGAAAACTCCCCGCCTGAAGCCACTTTTTTGAGCGGCTGCAAGGGCATCCCCTTGTTAGCAGAGAAAAGAAGTTCCAATCGATCAAGCCCGTTTGCATTAGGATCAACCGCTTGCCTTTCGAATTGAACGCGGGCATTCTCCATTCCCAAATCCTGCAATAAGGCTTCCAAGGCCTTTTCAAAAGAAGGGAAACAAGCACTTCGCTTTTGACTGAGAACCTCAGCTGCTGCGAGCATGGCTTTTTCGTTGAGGAGGCATAGTTGATGTGCCTCTGCCAACTGATCATCCACCTGCTGCACTTGAAATACTTTATCTGCCAACTGGCTCTCCAGTATCAGGAGCTCTTCTACAGTCTGGAGTCCATGCTTCTTCTGCAAGAGGTAGATTTTGCTCAGGCGCTCACGGGTCCGCTCCAATTTCTCCGCATCCACTTCGACACGGCTGTCCTCATCGGCCAAGGATTCGGCCAAATCCTTCAATTCAATCCATGCTTCTTGAAAGCGGGCTCGATAGGTCCCTAAGGCCTGCGCCAATCGTTCGAGCCCCTGTAAATTGGATTGGATTTGCCCCATACCCTGTAGCACGCCAAACTGTTCCTCATGAAAAAGCGAAAGAATCTCATTGATCTTTAACTTAATGTCTTCCGCATTTTCCAAAATTTCCTGGCTAGACTCCAACTCCTCTTGTTCTCCTGCAACTAGAGCCAAACTACTCAGTTCCTCCAATTGAAACTGGTTGAAGTCGTATTCTTTTTTGAGCGCTTCTGCTTTCCGGGTAAGTTCGCCCAAGGCTTTTTTGGATTTTTTAAATTCCGTGTAAGCTTGTTGAAAAATAGTACGTTCAGCACTTGTCCGAGCATAGGCATCCACCAATCCCAATTGATACTCCCCATCCCCCAAAAGCAAAGTGTCATGCTGTGAATGCACATCCATTAACTTTTCACCCAAAATTTTTAGGGGTTCGAGCAAAACAGGAGTATCGTTGACAAAAGATCGAGACTTGCCATTTGTACTGATTTCCCGTCGGATGATGCAGGAGTCCTCGTAATCCAATTCCAACTCTTCAAAATACTCCTGAAGCCCATAGGAACGAATATCAAATACCCCTTCGACTACACATTTCTTGTCCTCGTGAAGGAGCACCTTGGTATCGGCGCGATTGCCCAATAAAAGCCCTACTGCTCCAAGCATAATTGACTTTCCCGCACCTGTCTCCCCGGTAATCATGCTCAAGCCGCTGCTAGGCTGCATAGCCAGCTGATCGATTAAGGCATAATTGGAGATTTTAAGTGAGGTAAGCATGAATTAAAGCGGGCTTTCAAACAAAACTAAATGATACTGCTCAGTTTTTGAGTAGCTCATTGTATTTTCTGGCGTTATTCGGGTCAATTTCAAGTAGCAAAGGCACTGCTTTTTCCCGAATCTCAAAAGGAGCATTATTCAGGATCTGAGCGATTTCATCACTTTTTGCATCTACAAAACTGATGGTGAAAATCCCATTAGGTTGCTGCTTGTTGGCCTCAGCTACAAGTCGAATAGCTTCCAAAATGGAGGAATAGGCCTCTTCAGGCGCCGTAGCTAGTTGATCTACCCCTTTTCTGTGATACAAATAAATCGCCTCTCGAATGGGAGCATAGACGGTAGAAATGTAAATGTCATTAATTAGCCAGTAGCGACTTCTGCGGTCACTAGGGTTTTGCACCCAGCCTACACGACCCGACTGCTGCGCATTGTTGACTATATCGTTTGCTACCTCAAAATAAGGATTGCCTCCTTTGAGCGCGAAGGTATCGTAATCCATGCCAAGTGCAATGTTGGCATAGAAAGCAAGTAAGGAACTGATGTTATTTAAAAATGAAAAGCGATTGAACTCTAGCGGCTGAGATTCCTGGTACTCGAAGGTCCAATTTCGATCGATAAAGTTGAGTACCACTGATTCGTAATTGGTGCCAAATACGGGTCGCACCACTTGTACTTGTACCGTAGCACTGTACACCCCTATTTGTGGCACTTCACTGATGGTGATCAATAAATTCCCTTTGATCCGCTCCTCCGGTCGGTATTCGTCTGAAGTCCAGGTTCGACCATTCAAAAACTGCTCAAAGCTAGTTTTCATTTGGTTAAACACTTCCGTATTTTGAAATCTAGAGCGATCGCTATTGATAATGACTCGAAAATCAAGCTCTTGAGCCTGCCCTTCTACTAAAAATCCAATGAGTCCAATCAGGAAAAGTATCCCCTTTTTCATGTACTAAACTTACAAAAAATCTTTAGCTCCACGCAGCAGCTTTGTTGACTTCCTCCACAATTAAGCCAGCAATATCCAACTTAGGTAGAAGTGCTGTCTGAATACCTTCCCCATTTTTATGAAAAATCCGCACCTGATTGGTATCGTGCTTAAAGCCTACCCCTTCTTCCGTTGCAGAGTTCAAGACAACCAGATCAAAGTTTTTGCGGATAAGTTTGGCTTTGGCATGCGCTTCTTCCTGCTCGGTTTCTAAAGCAAAGCCCACATGGATCTGGCCCTCCTTTTTCATCTTTCCTAACTCATAAGCAATATCTACGTTAGGAACCAACCGAAGGGAAAGTTCTTCTCCATGCTTCTTTATTTTTTGGCTAGCTTGGTTTTCGGGTCTAAAATCAGCCACTGCAGCAGCAAATACGACGACATCCATTTGCCCATGCAAGGCCTGGGTTGCTTCAAACATTTCGCTTGCGGTAGTCACGCGCAGTACCTGAAATCCAAGCCCTTCCAACTTCAGTGCTACTGGTCCAGCAACCACAAAAACTTCCGCTCCAGCTGCCTTAAATGCTTGCGCTAGAGCAAAGCCCATTTTCCCACTGGAATGGTTACTCAAAAAACGGACGGGGTCTAGCGCCTCTTGTGTAGGACCGAGCGTAATCAATACTTTTTTCCTACTAAAGTCCTTCTTAGCCCGAAAGAAATCAGTAACGCGCTCCAGGATATGTTCAGGCTCCATCATGCGGCCTTGTCCGGAAAGCCCACTGGCCAATTCTCCAGTTTCTGCATCCAAGACCAGGTTCCCAAAGGAGGCTACTTTCTCCAAGTTTGCTCGAACGGAGGGATGCTGGTACATATCCAAATCCATCGCCGGAGCAAGCATGACTGGACAACGGCAAGAAAGGTAGGTGGCGGTAAGGAGATTGTCGCAAGCACCCTGCGCAAATTTGGACAGGGTATTGGCACTGAGCGGCGCCACTAAAAATAAATCCGCCCAAAGGCCTAGCTCCACATGATTGTGCCATTGACCGGAGCTTTTTTCAAAAAAATCAGAGAGTACTGCCCTTTTGGAAAGGGTAGCTAAGGTCAGGGGGGTAATAAAATCAAGAGCAGAGGTAGTCGCTACAAGCTGTACCTCTGCTCCAGATTTGATGAGTAAGCGGGTTAAAATCGCTGTTTTATAAGCTGCAATGCTGCCTGTAACACCGACTAAAATTCGCTTGCCTTCCAGGTTCATGGGAAATTACTCCGCTCCTTCTTGAGAAGGATATCTATGGTGGATTTTCCCTTCCATAAACTCTTCCATAGCCAAAGAAGTAGGCTTTGGCATTCTTTCGTAAAACTTGGAGATCTCAATTTGCTCCTTGTTTTCAAACACTTCTTCCAAGTTGTCAACGGTAGAAGCAAACTCAGAAAGCTTGTTGTTCAATTCTTCCTTCAAGGTGGAAGAAATTTGCTTTGCACGCTGACCAACGATGTGGATGGACTCGTAGATATTCCCTGTTTTATCAGCGATTTTATCTAGGTCTCTGGTGATGATTGATGGATTAACAGCCATATGGTTTGTTTTTTTAATTGCTTGAATCAAATTAATTCGAGTTGGTGGTGACCACCGCCTCTTCCGCAGCTTTTTTGTCTGCGATTTCTTTTTTCAGTTTGGAATGCGCTTGCGCTTCTTCCTTTGTCTGCTCCTCAAATTTTTTCACCTCTGCCAAATAGCCACTTGCTGGATACTTGCGGTAAAAATTAGTTGCAAATTTCAAGGCATCATTCAAACGCTCTTCTTTTTTGTCAAAGGCACTGTTTTTGGCATAGGCATAGCCTACTTCTACTAAGCGGTAAGCCAACTCCTCGTTTCGTTTGCTTTCAGGATAATCTTTTGCAAAATTCTGAAAATTGATGATGCAGGCTCTGTAAAAGTCTCCAGGAAAAAGACCTTCCTTCAACCGGTAGTACATCTCTGCCTCACTGTATGCTTTTTCCTCAAATCTTGACTCCAAATCCTTGAGCATATCCATGGCACGCTCGTAACTCGCCGAAGCTGGAAACTTGCCTACAAATTGCTGGATTGCCGACACCGCCTCACGGCTACTTTGCTGGTCTAGATTGTAATCTGGAGCATCTAAATAAAGTGAGTAGGCATGCATAAACAAGGCTTCTTCCGCAAGTGCACTCCGGTTGTAGGTCTTGAAGAAGGTATTGAAATAGCCCGCGGACTCAATGTAGCGCTTGGTCTTGAAGTGACAATTGGCATAGTTGTACTCTGCCATTTCTGCTTTTTCAGAACCCTTAATTACAGGAAGTACCTTTTCATACAAGATAATCGCCTTGTTGTATTCCCCTTCTTGGTAGTACTTGTTGGCGCCATTGTATAGCTCTTCCCAGTTGGTACTCTTTTCCAACTTGGTAAAAGGCCCACAGGCTCCAAAGAGCACCAAGGAAAGCACAAACAAGATCGAATAGTTCCGCATGATTAATTTAAGGACCGCAAATATAAGGGATAATTGTAAGATTTCAAATGAAATAGCCTAGAGGAGAACGCTTACTTTTTAACTTGTAATTTCTTAGTGACCACGTTCTTGTTGTCCACAAACAAGGTATAGAAATACACTCCTGGCTGAAAGTCGCTCACGGGAATCACGAGACTATTTCGTGTAGGATCTAGGTCGTACTCCGCAATGGGATTACCGATGAAACTTGTTAGCGTGATTTTGGCTTTCGCTTTTGGATTTACCACGGTATAATCCAGTTGCGCTACCCGGTTGCTGGGATTGGGGTAAATGTCCCCAAGTTTGATGTCTTTGTGTGAAAAATCTGCGCTTGGCTCGCTGGCAACAGCGTACTTAGCTTCTACTACAAAAAACTCCCGTAAGGATTCACTGTTGACAAACACCAGGTCGAAACTCCCAAGGGTCTCGGCAATACCCAACTCAAAATCTAAATACAAATCCGTATAAATCTCTCCAGGGGCGAGCTTTAGTACCACCTTTGCCAAGTCTTTTTTCGGATCAAAGCATTCATCCCCAAGACAAATCCGCATTTTTTGAGAGGAGCCGATACTTCCTTTGATGTTTCGAAGCAGGTAGGTTTTTGGCTGAGAAGATTCGTTATGTAGGAGGACTGTTTTTCGTTGGGAGGATCCGATTTTACCTGAAAAATCAACCCCATCACTCAATACGCGCACCTGCTGCGCACCCGCCAAAATAGGCAGCGCTAAAAGAACTAGCAGGATTAAGGTGAGCAAACGGGCGTTCATGTAAAATTCTAATTCAATAGGCAGGAAATAAGTATACTAAATTCAAGTATCTCTACGTTAAATGTATTTAGAAAGATGCAATTTTTCCTGAAAACTCGGGTTAATTGTTGTTAAGTTTCTAAAAATAACGCCTTTCGTATTCACTAGCCACCACTATCCTGTTTGAAAGGCTTTTCTTGCAGCGCTTTTTGAAGTTGCCCTTGGGTTGGCATCTCCAGTTTAACCTCCGGTTCATTGAAAAAATTCTTCAGGGCAGGATCAATTTCAATTACCATTCTCCAATCGTCAATAGTGGAGCGGCCTGGCTTTTCCTCCACTCGCCATCGAAAACCCTCCAGCCTACTCATCTTATCATTGATATCCTGCACAGGAATAAATTTCCCATCTGGCTTTACCCCGAAATTTGATTTCTTGATCAACCCCTCTTCGAAACTAAGACCAATGGTAGCACTTAATATCCGGTTGATTCCTTGCGTCAAGGTATCCCCTTCCAAGGCATAGTACAGCGACTCCCCATTCCCCTCAATAAATAAATTGCTTAACTCCCCTTCTTTGAAATTGCCCGTCATCTTCCTCCCTTTCATCTGATTGAAATTCAGGAGCGTGTCAGTCAAAATTGCAAAGGCTTTGTTCTTCATGAAAACCCGATCCAAAGTCTCATTCTTGAGGTAAAACACCATGCTGTCCGCGGAAATTTGGCTCGATCGATTCCATAAAATCGGATCCTTGTAGAGATGTATGGAGGAGTCTGGAAAGGAGTATAACAAGGAGTCAGCCTTCCCCGAAAGATCTGTTTTCACCAGATTCACTTGGTGAAAAGCAAGCAAAAACTTTAAGGAATCGGCCTCTCCATCTTGGGAAATCAAGGTGTCGGCGGTGAGAAAAAGTGTATCTGATTCAAAATACCTACGCACCAAGGCATTTCCATACACCTGGCTATATTTTTTCTTTTCCCAATAGGTCCCTACCTCACCAAAAACTTCAAGTTTCCGTTCCTTATTCAGCACACGAACGTCCTTTTTCCCCTCGTAATAGGCCTTGGGCTCGTCGTAAAACAATTCATCTGCCTTCACCCGGCTATCTTCTGTGTCTACCAGACCCTCAAAAAATTTGAATTGCTTCAATTGGGTGTCGTAGAAACTTCCCTTTTGCGCATCCAAATGATAACCCTCTTTGGATACAATATTCGTCAAGCCAGGGGTCTGTGCTGTTTTTGGAATAGTTAAATAAATTAAATCCTCTGTTTTCAGCGTGTAATCTGGATTCAATAGCACTACATCTTGTTGGAAACTAATTCGCTCGTAATTGATCTCGTAAGTTCCGACTTCACTAGTCAATACATTGACTGAATCCACCATTTTTCCACCTTCAAAATAGGAGGCTACATTGGTTTCCCGGTTGTAATCCAAGTATTCGGTGTAAAGCTTAGTTTTTTGATTGGTAAAAACTACGTTTTTACGAAGCTTGGCCACCTTGGTGGTGCCATCGTATTCGGCATAGGAGCTTGTAGTGGTGATCGGATCTGCCTCATCCTTGATCTGCACCCTACCAAAAAGCTGCGCTCGGTTTTCCTCACGGAAAAAATAGGCCGAATCACAGGAAATTAGAGAATTTTGATGCTTCATATTCACATTTCCCAGCAAGCGTTCAAAGCCTTTTGCGCCCTCCAACAAATCTGCACTTCGAATCTCCAATAAAGAGGAGGACTGCGCATGACCTAGAAAAGATAGGCTAAGCAGTAAGAGAAGGGCTGAAATGAAAAAAGGAGATTTCATAGGGGTTAGAATAGAGGCAAATTTAGCAGAAAAAGCTATTTTTGATCAATGTACAACGCCTTTATCTCGCATATCCAGCAGCGCAAACTTTTTGAGCCCGGCAAACGCTACCTATTGGCCTGTAGTGGCGGATTGGATAGCATGGCTTTGGCCCACTTGCTCCATACCGCTGGAATTCCATTTGAGTTGGCGCATGTCAACTTTGGATTGCGCGATTCTGAAAGTGATGGGGATGAGGAATTTGTGAAAAAGTGGGGCCAAGGACATGGAATTCCTGTGCATGTGTATCGAGCAAACACCAAAGAGTGGGCCGAGAAAAATGGAGTTTCTACACAAATGGCC
The DNA here is from genome assembly GCA_947458585.1 of Cyclobacteriaceae bacterium. Taxonomy (GTDB): domain Bacteria; phylum Bacteroidota; class Bacteroidia; order Cytophagales; family Cyclobacteriaceae; genus Algoriphagus. The sequence continues at coordinate 37,481 of CANGYY010000018.1, forward strand.
GCCCGAGAAATCCGTTATCAATTTTTTGAAGAAATTCGAAGCAAACACAAGTTGGCAGGAATTGTAGTTGCCCATCAGGAAGACGACCAATTGGAAACTATTTTTCTCAACCTAGCACGAGGCACTGGAATCGAGGGTCTTTATGGCATGAGTGACCGTCGAGGGGAATTGATCCGACCACTGCTTTCCTTTTCAAGAGCAGAGCTAGCCGCCTATGCAGAAGAGGTTCAGCTTGCCTGGCGGGAAGACCGATCCAATGCTTCCATTGATTACAAAAGAAATAAGCTACGCCATCAAGGATTGCCCGCTCTTTACAGTTTGGAACCCGACACGCGCCAAAACCTACTGCAGAGCTTCGCAAGATTGAAAGACACTGGGAAAGCATTTTCAGGATTATTCGAACTATGGAAAGTAGCCCATGTTCGGGAAGAACGAGGAATCTATTTTCTTGCATACAACGCCATCAACAACATGCCTGGAGCCGCAACCTTACTTTATTTTTGGTTGCGACCTTTTGGATTTAATTCAGACCAAGCCCATGCCCTGGAAGAAAGTCTAAAAGAAATCAAATCAGGCACACTATTTAGAAGCATGGAGTATGAGGTCTGCCTAGACCGCGAGGAACTCCTCCTCTACCCGATAGCTACTCCTTTTTCTGGTGTCGAGCTCTACAAAGGAGCCGCCAATTTTGATCTTCCAGAAGGGCATTACGAGGTGACTTACGGGGCCAAGCCAGAATCCATTGATCGAAATCCTGCACATGCAATGTTGGACTTGGACTGCTTGGAATTTCCCCTTCAACTACGGAGCTGGCAAGAGGGTGATCGGTTTAATCCACTAGGAATGACCTCCGAAAAGAAGCTTTCCGATTTTTTGATTGACAATAAAGTCCCTCTTCCATTAAAAAAAGAGGTGAAAGTCCTAGTTTCAGGAAATAGAATCGCCTGGGTAGTCGGCATGCGGATTGCAGATTGGGCGAAAGTAGGCCCTGTAACCCAAAAATCCATGCATATCCAAAAACGCTAAATCATGAGAAATCCTTTTTCCAAAACCTACGAGCCGAATGAACTCAGGATGTTTGATTTCTTGCAAGGGATTAAATTTTTTGAGCTACTCAAGCAGCAGGAACTTGCTCGATTTCTCCCCGCCATGCACGAACGAAAATATGTTCGCGACGAGGTGGTATTCTTTAGTAAGGATCCGAGTCAGGCCCTCTACCTGATCCGTAAGGGTCAGGTGGATTTGACCATCGACCTCAGAGAAAATTTTGAAACCATCATGCAACTCAAGCGAGGGGATGCTTTTGGGGAAAACTCTTTATTAGAAAATTCAAAGAGAACCTACACCGCATTGGTATGCTCGGATGAGGCCGAATTGCTAGTCATTCCTCAATTTGCCCTACTGGAAATCTTTGATAGCAACCCAAAGATTAAGGCCAAAATGATGACTTCCTTGGCGGAATATTACAACACCAACAATCAACGCCTTTTTCGGTCCTACCGTGAATCTTTTGGGTTCTTTAGCCTCCGGCAAATGTTTGAATAATGTCCATTAAAAAATTTGCGGGGTAAAGGTGAAAAAAACAGCACTTTCGCAACAAACTTAATCCAGTAGCGGTTTCAATTCCTAAGTATCTCGTATTAACTTAGAGCCAAATTTTAGGCCACTCAAACCAAAAAATAATATCATGAGCAAAGTAACCGTTGTTGGTGCAGGAAACGTAGGAGCCACCTGTGCCGACGTGTTGGCGTATCGCGAAGTAGCTGAAGAGATTGTATTGATCGACATCAAAGAGGGCATTGCTGAAGGCAAGGCGCTTGACATTTGGCAAAAAGCACCTATCAATCAATACGATAGCCGTACCGTTGGTAGCACCAATGACTACAGCAAGACCGCTAATTCGGACGTGGTGGTCATTACCTCAGGCCTCCCAAGAAAGCCAGGGATGACGCGCGACGACTTGATCGAAACCAATGCAGGAATAGTAAAGTCTGTGACAGAAAATGTGGTTAAACATTCTCCTAACGCAATCATCATAGTCGTTTCCAACCCGCTAGACGTAATGACCTACCAAGCTCACCTGACTTCTGGTTTTCCAAGAAATAAGGTGATGGGTATGGCAGGGATTTTGGATACAGCTCGTTACCGTGCATTCCTAGCAGAAGAACTAAACGTTTCTGGCAAAGAAATTCAAGCCATCTTGATGGGTGGACATGGAGACACCATGGTGCCCCTACCTCGTTACACCACTGTAGCAGGTATCCCAGTGACAGAATTGGTAGAAAAAGATAAATTAGACGCCATCATCGAGCGCACGAAATTTGGCGGTGGAGAATTGGTGAAGCTCATGGGAACCTCTGCTTGGTATGCTCCTGGAGCGGCTGCAGCCCAAATGGTAGAAGCAATCTTGAAAAACCAAAGAAGAGTATTCCCAGTTTGCATCAAGCTTGATGGCGAATATGGTATCGACGACTGCTACCTAGGTGTACCTGTAATCCTTGGTAAAAACGGGATTGAAAAAGTCCTTGAACTGGACCTCAATGCAGATGAGAAGCAATTGCTAGAAACCTCTAGAGGTCACGTAAAAGAAGTGATGCAGGTATTGGATCGATTGGGCAACTAAACCAATTCTTGTAGGCCTTAGGACCTAAGATACTTTTCCTTCGGTGATGTATCTTAGGTCTTTTTTATACTTTTCATCTCCTAAAGCTGTTCTGCACCTTGAAAATCTGGAAAAGTCTATTGATCATTCTAGTCCTATCCCTTCTGAGTTGGGGTGGCTATGAAGTGTATCAGCGATTTATTCTGTCCAGGACCATCAATAGCCTAGAGCTGATTTCAAGCGATGCCGTATTTATTTTTGAAACCCAGCAAGCGGATTTCACCTTGCAGGAGCTCAGAAAGCAGCCCGTCTGGAACGCTCTTTCCCGTTTTCCAGCCGTTCAATCCTTAGACAGCCAATTAAATTCCTTAGATAGCCTAGTTGGTGAAGAAGGTTTTGTGACCAAAACCCTCCGAAACAAGCAGGTGACGGTAAGCTATCATGCCGTTGGAACAGATAAGTTTAGCCTACTGTACACACTCAACTTCGGCTCCAATTCTCCTCAGGAACTATTGGATAAGCTGAAATCAAAAACCCCTAAGACTACACGATTTCAAACACGAAAATACAGCGAACAGGAAATCTACGATGTATTGGACGCGAGCAACAGCATCCAATGGAGCATTACCCTACTCAACAATGTACTCCTGGTCTCTTCCTCTTCATTTGTCATCGAGGAAGCCATTCGATTTTACCTAAGCGAGGACGCAAGTCCGATTTCAACCAAAATCGGAGCCGAATTACCCAACCAAGAAGGTTTGGGAAGACTTCTCCTTACCTCAAAAGGACTTGCCAAACTCCTGGCTGGCGTGAGCGCAGATAAAAACTCGGCGACTTTGAAAGAACTTGAAGCTGAAGATTACTTACTTGCCTTAAACCTCCAGTTTGAAGACCAGCAACTCCTCTTTAAGGGACCCATACAAGGTCTGCCAGACGTGGATTTTTTACCTTCCGTCCAAGCACAATTGGCAGGATTTGAAAACTTGATTTCGAAGCGTACCCATTCGGTCACCCAAATCAACCTAAAGGATAGTTACGAAACTCAAAAAATCCTCAACTCCACCTTTGTCCCCATCTCCACGGTCAGCGGGGAGGTGCAAACCCGACTCATAGACCGAGGGTTTCTAGACTTACTCAGTGGAGAACAGTATTTTTTAGAAATGGAATCAGACTCTCCTGCAGAAAAAAACACCGCGTTGTTAGTCAAAACCAACAAGGCTGAACAAGCTTGGGATCTTCTCAAACAATACCGGGACACTACGGAATTTTATCCTTCTGAACGGTACCTGGAAACCGAAATCTTATTTTTTCCAGAAGAGAATTTTCCAGCCCATTTATTCAATGGTCGATTTTTCGGTTTTGAACAAACCTACATCAGCCAGGTAGACCAACTACTTGTCATGAGCAACTCTGCCAATGGCATGAAAAGCTTGCTCGAAGATTACTCCCAAGGAAATACCTGGGCAAATGAATCAAACGAAACAAAGAATCTGTTATCTCCAGCAACTGGATACAGTAAGACCTTTTTGTTACAAAAAATCTGGCCATCCTGGGTGCAATCCACTAACCCAAGCTGGAGCACCTTCCTGCAGAAATATGAGGCTGAGCTACAAGCGTTCACTTCCATGGCTCTCCGTATTCATCAAAGCTCCAAAGGACCAGAAGCTACGCTCATCCTTAATTACAACAGTAAAGGGATTCCTCAGACAGCTGGTCAAAAGACTTTCGAATTGGCATCAGGAAAAGAGGTTACACTTCCTGACAACCTAGTCTATGGCCCGAAGGCCATCAAAAATTTCAACGACGGAACCGAGGATTTGGTCATCCAAGACCAAAATCATGTGCTTTATGTGATCAACTCAGCAGGGGAACAGGTGTACAGCCAACCCTTGTCAGGCCCTATCTTATCAGAAGCCTTTCAAATAGATTACTTCAAAAACGGCAAATTACAGCTAGTGCTTGCGACTTCGGATAGGATCTATGCCATTGACCGGCTAGGAGATCCTTTGCCTGGATTCCCCAAGGCAATTCCTGGCGAAAAAATCACCCATCTAAGTGTACTTGACTATGACCAAACTCTAGATTACCGCTATTTTATAGCTACTGAAAATGGAAATTTATGGCTATTTGACAAGACGGGTAAGGATTTAGAGAACTGGAACCCCTTGCCTCTAGGAGAGCCTACCAATGGGGCACCCTTTCATGCTCGTGTACCGGGAAAAGGTGATTTCATGGTAGTACTAGGCATCTCCGGTGAGTTGCATTTCTTCAGCAGAAAAGGTGAATCCCGAAACGGTCCTCCCCTCCAGCTCCCAGTCGGAATTGCCAGCCCTCTTATTTTAAAAAAGACAGGCACCCCAACACTTCATACCATCACAACTGGAGGTGAGGTAATTGAAATTTCATTTTCAGGGGAAATCCTAAAGAAAACGCAAGTTCAAAAAACGAATCGTGACGATAAATTTCGTGAGCTCCCTGACCAAAAAGGGAATGGAACATTACTCGTGGTAGAGCAATTCAATAAAATTCAGCTATTTGATAATCAACAACTCTTATTGATGAGTCTTCCCTTGAAAGCAGACCAAACTTGGCTTGGCTATTTTGATTTTGGATCATCTCGAAAAATACTTGCGGTGACCGACCGACAGCAAGGACTTGGATACCTCTACGACCTAAAAGGAAATCTACTCATCAGCACGCCGCTTCAAAGTGAGGGAGAAATCCAAATTAGCCATCAGCCCAACCAAGGGCAATACCTGATTCGGACGCGCTTTGGCAAAAATTTATTGGAATACCTGATACCAGATTAATTGGTGACACTTTTGGCAATAGTTGACTTTTTTACTAGCGCCAAATCAGTCTACAGAAAAATAGGTGCGTATCATTCTCGTTTCCCCATCTACAACTACCTTTTCCCAGAACACAAAAGTGCCGGCTAAGTCAGAAACACTAGTCTTGGAGACCTCTCCACTTGAACCCCAATAGAGCACCGTTCGCCAATCAGGAATTCGTGAGGCAGAAGCAGGGGTTTGGAATTGCCCCTTATCCAAGATTAGTGAAGGTCGAAGCCCTGGATAGTCAAAAAACCGAGCAGCAGGTGCAAGCGGGAATAATCCGAAATTATTGGCATAGCTGGAAAAACTAAGTACTCCTGGGTAGGTTCTGTCATTGAGGTAGAATTCACGATTGAGTACCTCTAGGCGTTGAAGAAATTTGGGATTGAAGGAAGCCAGAAGATCCGAGTCAAATACTGGCATCGCATCCACCAAAATCAAGGGATTGTCATCAAATACACTCTTGTCCGCTTCATTTAAGAGTCGAAATGTCTTTTTCTTATCCTTAAGGCGAACCGCAACACTAGGGACATACTCCTTCAGAATGGTCTCCACATCCTCAAACCGTGTGTAATCATCCAATCCATAATTGTAATCTGCCACAAAGCCCGTGACTACTTCCAAGAAATCTTGATTCGACTCTTCGAGGTATGCTTGTTGAACCACTGTTGCCTTCAGGAAGGACTGAAGAAAAGGCAAATCTTCTTGCGTCAAAGCCAATTCAGGAAACTTGAAATTGGGATGAAAAGTAGTTTTGATGAGCGGAGAAACTAACTCCAATCCTGCCATTTCCGATCCGTTTTCGAGTTGCAGGATCAACCGATCCCAATGACGCAAGCCCCCTGCATCAAAAGTAAGTAGCCCATCCTCATCGATATGATCTGTAAAGAGTGCACTCTTCGTCCCATGAAGAGAAAGAAAATAGGTCAATGCAGTGTCCCTTGAAGCAACTTTCGCTTGAATCAAATGACCAAAAAGCTCAGGAAGTAGTGGACGTTGAACGATGCTTGAATAGACTTGATCCGAGCTCCACTGCTTCTGTTCTTCTTGCAAAAATGCATTGGCAATGGAAATTCCAGAAGCCAACCTGGTTGAATTAGCCGGAGCATAAGTACTGAAGTCCACACGACTTCCCTTGGCGAAGGATTTGGAGGAAGGCAATTCAATCCGACTGGAGGCAGTGGCTTCTTTTGGTGGAATTTTAGGATTGATGACAGTCACCAACTGTTGCGCGACACCTTGGTTTAAATCCAAAAAAGGGCTAATCCGTGTATACACGCGCAGGAGGTAATGATCGGAAGCAATCTGATCTGAAATAGGGAGGAAGTTTACCGCTTTTCCTGCCTGCAAGGGTACCTTGACATGGACTATGGAGTTGGAATTTCGATCCACCAATTCAGCATACAAAACCTGCGAAGAGGTAGGTTGGGCACCTAGACTTACCTGAGCTTCAAACCAAATCTTATCTCCCGAAAAATAGAGCGTCTTCGGGGTATGGAAAAAAACTTGTTCCTTCAGCCCATTCCCTGATTGAGACAAACTGGGAAAGGCAAATCCAAAAACCAACAAGATCAGGACAAAGATTCCTCTGTATCTAGTTAATCCCTTTGTTGGATGCAAATTCATCGGTAGTCTTTCCATAGCATTAATCTATCCAAAAGGAGGGCTTAGTTTTGGAAGCATACAGCGAACAATCGGTACACCTTCTAGAAGAAGGATAGTATCCTACAATGGTAGTTCCAACCATCAGGGGACGCGCAGGCACCACCGCTCCATTGCCAAAGATGACTTGGTAATCCGATCGTAACACTGCCTCTTCCCCAATCACGCAATCGTTAAACTTTGGATCTAGGTAATTCCAAGGGCTCACCTCTACCGAATTGATGTACACTCTTTTCTGACGAATTACTCCTAAGCTCACCTGACCAATGACCGGGCTCTTGGCTGCATCCAGACTTTTGATATTTCCACCAATCAGTGAAGGAAGGGGGCTAAATATGGAACCAATATCCTCCGTGTTTTTCTTTAAAACTTCCCAAAAAGGCACATCCTTGGAAGCCAATCCTTTCTGCGATACCAGAATACTGTAGCGCTCCATGATTCGTTCGTTGCCTACAGGGATTTCTGTAATCGTTTTTTGGAAGACAACCTGATCTTTAAACCGAGAACTGGTCTCCAAAAGAATTCCTGGACTTGGCTCCGTTTTAAAGCATAGTGAATTTTGCTCTGCCCCCCTGCGCTCTCGAACATCTCTTAATTCAGACACATAGATGTAAGGGGAACGAATTCTCGGTCTGTAAATCCATGTTTCTTCGAAGGTCCATAAAAAATCATCTGCATTGGCATTGCCTTGGGTAGAGACAAATACCTCCACACCTTCCTCATCCCGCTTAAATCCCGCATCAATGATTTCGGGTGTAACTATCGGCTGCATCGACTCAGAGACATAGCGTTCTCCTGTGCTAAGTTCAATCTCTAGTATGTAATTTTGTTTTTCATCGATGTTCCTCTCAAATACGTAGGTTCCAAAGCCTGCCTCTGTCAGAGGGAAAACCTGCCCCCCAGTACTTTTGAGCACTACTTTTGCACGTGCCTCTGGATTAAAGGCCGATTCAGCGCCAAGCGGAGCCGTTCGACTGAGCTTTACCTCGCTTCTTAAACCTTCTGTATCCAGGTAGCCTTCTACCACCAGTATTCGCAATTCCGTGGCCGGAACTTCGGGTTCATAGGGTGTCCGACAACCAACTAGCGTGGCGAAGAGTACAAAAACAAGGTAGCCGATACTTCGCATCAAAATCTAAAGTTATAGGTGATAAAGGGGATAGGCTCAGCAAAAATTGCCAACTGATACCCTTTCAACTTGCCTGCCTCCGGCACAAAATAGACCGAATAGGCATTGTCCCTGCCTAGGATGTTGTAAATCCCAAAGGACCAGGAGGCATGCGCCAATTTGGCCACCTTGTGATTTCCTTCCAAGTTGACTGAAAGATCCATTCGGAAGTAATCAGGGACTCTGAATGAATTTCGGTCAGAGAAATATACCCGCTCCGAACCTCCGTAATTGAATTTGGCGATAGGCAGCGTAACAGGTCTCCCGGTACTGTATTTACCCGCTAGGGTAACATTGATTCGTTTACTCAACTCGTAATTACCCACAAAATTGGCATTGTGCGGCTGATCAAAATTGCTCGGATACCATTCAGAGCGGTTGATTTGCTCCTTTTGCTCTGTTGGATCTGTCTGCATCAAGGAACGGCTGTAGGTATAGGCAAGCGACCCATTCAACTTTCCTTGCGTTTTCTTCAGGTAAAGTTCCATTCCATAGGCTTTACCCTGAGTCACCAATACTTCTTGCTCAATACGGTCATTCAATACGATGCTCGCCCCAGACCGGTAATCCAGCAACTGCTGCATGGAGCGGTAGTAGAGCTCAGCAGAAAACTCTATTGCTCCTTGATTCATATTTTTAAAATAGCCTAAGGCATATTGAATTCCCCGTTGGGGTTTCAAAAATGAATCGCTCAACTTCCAAGTATCCGTGGGTGTGATGACCGAAGAGTTACTTAGAAGGTGAATATTCTGACGCATGGAGTTAACCCCTACTTTCAAGGAAGAGCGGTTGGACAAGGCATAGCGGGCAGAAAATCGAAATTCTGGACCATGATAGGTTTGAACCATTTCGCCTGCTTGAAACTTAGTTTCTCCTGTAATATTCTCTGTCAAATAGGGCTCACCTTCCGCATAAATGGGGAGTGTTTGTGGACCTAAATAAGTGTAGAAATTGTATCTCAACCCTCCACTTAATGCCCACTGCTCATTGATTTCAAATTCATCGCCCAAGAATAGCGACCAATCCATGGCCGTTTCGGGAGCAACTTGATCTGCAATTACCCCACTCTCAGCACCAAAGGGTAGGATCTCCCCTGGATTGAGTTGGTAGCGGATGCCATGTCCCCCATAATTGAGCACGTGACGATCTCCTTTTTCCTGGCGAAACTGTGCTTTCAAAAACTGCTGACGAATGTCGAAGCGGTATTGGTATGAATTCAGGGGATTGTCTTCACCCTGCACCTCAAAATTATACCCATCCTGACCTACCGAAAAAGTGGCCTCGAGTGCATCGTTGAAGTAATGCGTCCAGGAAAATGCCACATTTTGGTTGGAATAGCTGTAAACCGTGTCCGGATCAAACTGGAAGGAATCCTTACTGTAATACCCTGACAATCGAATCTTGTCTTTCGCTCCCAATTCATGTTCTACCGTGCCATTAAAGTCGGAAAAAGCAGCTCGGCTTGCGCCCAAATCAATTTTTTCCGAGAGAAAATCCAAAAGCCAATCCGAATAGGTTAGTCGTGAACCTAGGATGAAAGTAGTTTTTTCTCCAATCGGACCTTCCAAACTGAATCGGCTGGTCATGGGACCAATGCCTCCGGAACCGCCAATCTTGTCAGAGCGCCCTTTCTTAGGAGTCACCTGCAAGACTGAGGACAACCTACCACCAAGGCTAGCAGGGATACCTGACTTATACAACTCCACCCCTTGCACCATGTCTGAATTGATGGCGGAGAAAAATCCAAACAGGTGGGAAGGGTTAAAAAGTGTATTCTGATCCATCAAAATCAAGTTTTGATCTGCTGCACCACCTCGTACATTGAAACCAACACTGGCCTCACCTGCTGTATTTACGCCCGGCATCGTCAAAAGCCCTTTGATGATATCCACTTCTCCCATGACGGCAGGAAGTCTTTTCATTTCCTGAACAGACAGGGACTGTACGCCCATTTCTGGTCTGGCCACTTGACTCAATGCTCCGGAGCTCACGACCACTTCATTCAAGGCAAAAACCCCTTCACCAATGCTGAGTTCAAGCAAGGCGTCTCCCTGGATATCCAGCAAACGTTGTTCGGTGTAGCCTCCGATATTTTGGATAAAGAGCGTTTTATTCCCTTTAGGAAGCAGCAATTCAAATTCCCCTGTCTTGGTAGTGACCGCCTGCTGCATGGACTCTTTCTCAAATACTATCGCCCCTTCAATGGGTTCATTATTTTCCAGGCTAGTCACCTTCCCCTTCAATCTGGCTTCTGTACCCGGTCCAGGAACCCCAATGGTGTAGCGACGATTTCGAACAAACTCATCCTGCATTGACGCACCCAAAAGTGCCGCTCCTGAGGGCGCTTGAAAATAGTTGGGCAGAAAGTCAACCGTTCGCTTGGCTCCCTTAAAGACAAATACTTCTAGATCTTTGGAAATGGAGAAGCTAAAATCCGATTTCAAAAAAAGCACCCCTAAAACATCCTCCAGCTTATCCCCATTCGCCTGCAAGTTGACGGTGACATTGGCCACATCCTCCTTCTTGAAGATAAATCGGTACCGACTGTCCTTTTCCACCAGCTCTGCAAAACGTTCAAAGGAAATGCCGGCAAACAACCCCGTAATTTTCGATTCCTGCTGCTGGGCAAACACAGCCCCACCTCCCCCAAGGGAGATTAAAAAAAATAGGCAGAGAAAGATGATGAGCTTTCGCATCAGTTTGATTTAGGATAGGTCACCAAAAATTGCAAATAGGCTTCTGGCGATTTTTTGAATTGAAGCCCTTTTGCTTTTAATTCTCTCTTGAGCGCTTTGGAATCAAGCCCTAGAGAAGCGATGGCTTGAGCCGTATTTTTAATGGAAGCAAAGTTCCCGTCCTTCCAAATAAAATAGGCCTCCTTCTCCACATACTCTGAATCATAGCGGGCTTGTTCTCGTGACTCTTTGGTGGTTTTGTAGTGTTTAGCTAATGCAATGGCATTTCCTTGCCCGAGCACTTGATAGATCCCATTTCCACGATGTAGAAACGATTCATTCCCAGCAAAAAACCGGAACAATTGTCCTCCACTCAAGGTGAAGCCATCAATTTTTTCCGGTTTGATCAGGATTTTTTGATTAAAAATGGGGTGAAAAGTAACGAGCTGGTCCCGATAGGTATCGTAAATCAAAGGTACTTGAGGGTAGGTGATTCCATTGATACGCAAGGTGCCTTCCTCAAATTGCCTAGAAGTAAAATAGGGATCTCCCTTGATACGAGGAGAAGGGGCAGCGTATTGTCCTCCTGTAATCAATTCTTGAAAGTAGGGAAGCTCTTGTTGGTAGGCTGAAAGAAAAGGCAAATCCTCTCCTACCACCTGAGCATTGATTTCCTGTTTAAAAAACAAGACAGCAAAAATCGCCAAAACAAGTAAACTACGCATACCGAAAAATACGATTGAAAAGTCGTATAAATTTTATTTATTCGAAATATGTTTAAATGGACTTCTTAGTATTTAAACGGAAAAGAAACGCATCCAAAATGAACCGCCGAAGACAATTAATCAAGACACTAGCACTTACTCCCCTAGTAGGAGCGATGGCCACTCGGGCTGAAGCCCAAAGTCCAGTAGTCCAATCTAAGTCCGAGTTTATATTTTCCCTCAATACCAGCACGGTACGTGGGCAAAAGCTAAGCTTACCGCAATTGATTGAACTGGCTGCCCGAGCTGGGTACCAAGGATTGGAACCTTGGATGATGGAAATTGAGGGATACCTACAGGGAGGAAAAAGCATTGCTTCGCTGAAGAAATTGGCCAGTGATGCAGGAATCACCTTAGTGGACTGCATTGGCTTTCCCACCTGGATGGCTCAGGATGAAGAGAAAAGCAAGCAAGGCTTTGTTCAAATGGAAAAAGAAATGGGCATTTTGGCAGAACTTGGCTGCACGCGTGTTGCCGCTCCAGCCATAGGGGCTGAGGCACCACTAGACCTATTGAAAGCTGGCGAACGCTACAAAAAACTCTTAGAGTTGGGTCGTAAAACTGGAGTAATGCCTCAATTGGAATTTTGGGGAGCCTATCCAGCCTTCTTCCATCTGGCACAAGCTCTGGCCGTGGCAGCAGCGGCAGATGATCCAGATGCCAAAATATTAGCGGATGTGTACCATCTCTTTCGTGGAGGATCAGGATTCGAAGGGCTGAAACTCGTGAATGGTCAGGCGATCTCCATTTTTCACCTCAATGATTTTCCTGGAGATATCCCCAGAACGAATCAGCAGGACAAGGATCGAGTATTCCCTGGTGATGGCGCTGCACCCATGCAGGCCCTGGCTGACACCCTTCGCGCCAAAGGAGGGCAGATTGTACTTTCCCTAGAACTATTCAATCCCAACTATTACGCCATGGATCCAAACTATGTGGCTAAAACAGGTTTGGAAAAAATGAAACGATTTTTCTAGAGGCACAAGACCATGTAATGAACTGAAAACTAAGGAAGTTAAAGCAATTGGAATAAGCCAAGTCGCTTAAAAAACAAACCCAACTCGAATCAGGTAGGGCTCGCTGTAATAGGCCTCACGATTGGAATGTTTGAGGTTGTACAGAAAAGTAAAATTGGCACCCCCTCGGGATCCAAAAGGAGCAAAGTACCCAGCGCCAACAAAAAAAGCTTCGGTCCAGGTTCGCTGAAAATTGTCTTGCCCATAATTATAGGCATTCCAATTGATGGATTCCAATTCAGAATAGGCAAAGATATTGGGGAGTACATTGTAGCGAGCAAAAGCCCGCCCTCCAAAAGAAGATCCAGAAGCACCTTGAAAGCGGTTATCCTCGTAGTACTGGTAGGTAGCTCCCAGCCCAGTTGAAAATTTGGGGCTGAGCATTACTCCTGCCAAGGGAGAAAGGTCAATTAAGGTGACTGTCCCGAGTTGAAGTCCTAAGTTTCCTCCATAATACACTCGATCCTTGAATGAAAATTTCGCTTCAGGATCAATCTCCCGTTGCGCATAGGAAGCGAATTGGACTCCAAAAAAAAGAAGAAGGGAAATCCCAAGAAGCTTACTTCTCAACAACGACATACAAATCCTCCGTAGGCTTCTTCATGAGGTATTTTTCACGGGCAATCTTTTCCAAAAGTTCAGGATTGCCAAAAAGGGCATTGCGTTCCTGTTGAATCTGAACTTTTTTCTGCTTGTAGAATTCTTTCTGATCCTCTAGCTCCCAAAGCTGCTTGGTGAGCCTCCAATGAGTAGGCAAGTTGTTGGAGTCAATGAAGATCATCCATACCAAAAATGAAATGGTCGCCAAAACGTAAAAATTACTGCTGTATTTGATGACTTTTTTCATGAAGAGTGCTTTGGATGACTAAGTTACAAAAATCATGCAAAAAAAAGACAGTCCCGAATATTCAGGACTGTCGATTTATACTTGAGAAAGAGAATTACTTTAATCTTCCTTTAAATACTGCTGAATCTCCCAATTGTTCTTCGATACGAAGCAACTGGTTGTACTTGGCCATACGGTCGGAACGAGAAGCAGAACCCGTTTTAATTTGTCCGCAATTCACAGCCACAGCCAAATCCGCGATGGTGGAATCCTCAGTTTCTCCAGAACGGTGTGACATCACCGCTGTAAATCCAGCCTTGTGCGCCATGCTGATTGCATTCAAGGTTTCAGTCAGCGTACCGATCTGGTTTACCTTAACTAGGATGGAGTTTGCAGATTTTTCTTCAATACCACGCTTCAGGAAGCTGACATTGGTTACAAACAAGTCATCTCCAACCAATTGGATTTTAGATCCAATTTTGGCAGTTAGCATCGCCCAACCTGCCCAATCTTCTTCTGCACAACCATCTTCAATAGAGTCGATTGGATATTTTTCGGTAAGCTCCGCCAAATAGGCTACTTGCTCTTCTCTGGAACGTATTTTTCCGTTTGGTCCTTCAAACTTGGAGTAGTCGTATTTTCCATCCTTGTAAAATTCGGAGGACGCACAATCCAAAGCAATAGTCACATCGTCACCAGGACGGTAGCCTGCCTTGCTGATCGCATCAAGGATACAAGCAAGCGCCTCTTCTGTTCCGCCAGAGAAATTAGGTGCAAAACCACCCTCATCCCCTACTGCAGTACTCAAATGCTTGTCGTGAAGGATTTTTTTCAAGTTGTGGAAGATCTCAGCACCCCAACGGATTGCTTCTGAGAAGCTGCTAGCGCCAATTGGGCGAACCATAAATTCCTGGAAGGCAATCGGAGCATCAGAGTGGGAACCCCCATTGATAATGTTTAGCATAGGTACAGGAAGTGTATTGGCATTCACTCCACCGATATAGCGGTACAGTGGCTGTCCAGACTCCATAGCAGCAGCCTTGGCTACAGCTAGGGAAACTCCCAAGATGGCATTGGCACCCAACTTACTTTTATTGGAGGTTCCGTCCAAATCAATCATGATCTGGTCGATGGTATTTTGTTCAAAGACATCCATGCCCACCAATTCAGGTGCGATGACATCGTTCACATTGGAAACGGCTTTCAACACGCCCTTTCCTAGGTATTTACTCTTATCCCCATCGCGGAGTTCTACCGCTTCATTTATTCCAGTGGAGGCACCGCTAGGTACCGCAGCTCTTCCAAAAGCCCCATTTTCAGTCACTACATCTACCTCTACAGTAGGATTTCCTCTTGAATCAAGGATTTGTCTTGCATGAATGGATTGAATCAACGTCATGTGTTTACAGGTTTGTTAGGATTAGTTTTTAGTAA